>JAXSOP010000030.1:0-12136 GCA_037926125.1 Aquificaceae bacterium | reverse complement strand
TACAGAGGTTTTAGGTCTGGCTCTGCCTGGCAATGGCACTATTCCTGCGGTAGACCCAAGGAGAGAGCTCCTTGCCCGTAAGACCGCAAGGCAGATAATGGAGCTACTTAGAAGAGATATAAGACCGAGAGACTTGCTAACACAAGAGACCTTTGACAACGCCTTTGCGGTAGATATAGCTATGGGAGGCTCCTCCAATACCATATTGCATCTTTTGGCTATAGCCCGTGAGGCAGGCGTTGAATACGACCTTGCACGCATAAACGAAATATCAAAGAGAACACCCAATATATGCAAAATATCACCCGCATCACATTACCACATACAAGACCTTGACAGCGTGGGTGGAATGCCTGCCATACTCAAAGAGCTTATAAGAGGTGGGCATCTACCGCACCCAGATAGACCAACGGTGAGTCTCAAGACCTTTAGAGAAATAGCCCAAGAAGCACCCGATGCGGACTGTGAAGTCATAAGGAGAATAGAAGAGCCATACTCCAAAGAAGGTGGTATAGCTATACTATTTGGAAACCTTGCACCAGAGGGTGCTGTGGTAAAGACCGCAGGGGTTGACCCTAATATGTTGGTCTTTAGGGGCAAAGCCATATGCTTTGACTCAGAAGAGGAAGCCATAGAAGGCATACTTGGGGGTAAGGTAAAGCCTGGTCATGTGGTGGTTATACGCTATGAGGGTCCAAAGGGTGGACCTGGTATGAGAGAAATGCTATCACCTACTTCTGCCATAATGGGTATGGGTTTAGGAGACAAGGTTGCTCTTATAACCGACGGCAGGTTTTCTGGTGGCACGAGGGGGGCTTGTATAGGACACGTTTCTCCAGAAGCTGCGGCAGGAGGACCTATAGGGATAGTGCAAGATGGTGATGAGATACTTATAGACATTCCCAGCAGAAGGCTGGAGATTCTCATATCAGAGGGAGAGTTAACAAAGAGAATGGAAAACTTCGTTCCCAAACAAAAGCCCATAAAGAGCTCATGGCTCAGAAGGTATACAAAATTTGTATCATCTGCTTCAAAAGGTGCTATCCTTGAAGCATGATATAATCTAAGACATGAAACCAATCCTTGACTTTTTGCCCTTTTTGCTTTTTCTTGTGGTTGTGCTTGCGAGTATAGCAGGAGGGGACATACTTAAATTTATAGGAGGTGTAGCCATGGGTTTTTCTCCTCTGATAGTTATAGCTATTGCAGTTGTAGTGTTTCTTGCCACTGCAGTGAAGATAGTACCAGAGTATCAAAGGGCGGTCATCTTTAGGCTTGGAAGGGTAATAGGAGCAAAAGGACCTGGTCTTTTCATACTTATACCCATAATTGACAGAATGGTAAAGGTGGACCTAAGAACCGTCACCCTTGATGTGCCTACGCAGGACATAATCACCAGAGATAATGTGTCTGTTAGTGTGGATGCGGTGGTCTATTTTAGAGTGGTTGACCCTGTTAAGGCTATAGTGCAGGTTGAAAATTACCTATATGCTACCTCTCAGATAGCACAAACTACTTTAAGAAGCGTGTGTGGTGCTGCAGAGCTTGATGAATTACTTTCTGAGAGAGAAAAACTAAATCTTCAACTTCAGGAGATTATTGACAGGCAAACAGACCCTTGGGGCGTGAAGGTAGTAGCTGTGGAGCTAAAGAGAATAGACCTGCCTGAGGAGCTTCGTAGAGCCATGGCAAGACAGGCGGAGGCAGAAAGGGAAAGAAGGGCAAAGATAATCGCAGCAGAGGCAGAATATCAGGCAGCACAAAAGCTGGCAGAGGCGGCACAAATACTTGCAACCCAGCCTATAGCTATACAGCTTAGATACCTTGAGACCATACAAAACGTAGCCACAAAGCCAGGCAATACGGTTCTCGTGCCAATACCTACAGAGCTTTTCAGAGTTTTCTTCGGTGAAAACAAGATACAAGGTCAGGGTTAACAGAGCTGGAGTTATATTTATAGGTATAACCATATTTTTGGGCGTGGCGGCGGTGAATACCGCCAACAATTTACTATATTTGGTAGTATCCTACATGCTCTCCTTTATGCTTCTTTCTGGGGTTCTATCCCTATATAATTTGAGAAGGCTTGAGGTGCTGCTTATTCCACCTGATGAGGTTTATGCAGGCTCAAGGACAGCCTTTAAGGCTGTAGTCAAAAACGAAAAGAGGTTTCCTTCTTTTCTCATAACTATAAGAATATATGAAAACAAGTGTGTATTTCCTCTTATACCTGAAGGCAAGGGGGTAGATAGTACCCTATCCATAACCTTTGAGAGAAGGGGATACTATTCAACTATAAACCTTGAGGTGAGCTCATCTTTTCCTGTGGGGCTTTTTGAGAGGTTTTATAATGTGGATATTCCCATAAATCTTGTGGTATTTCCATCTCCTGTAATAACTACAGAGAGAACTTTAAGTGTCTGGGAGATAGAAAAAGGTAAAGCGAACTTTCAGAGTAGGAAGCGTGGTTATGAAGAGCTTTATGGTGTAAGAGAATATTCCAACGAGCCTATAAAACTGATTCATTGGAAACTGTCTGCCAAAACGGGCAGTTTATATGTGAGAGATATGTTAGAAGAGACTGCGCCACCTGTAATTCTCAGCTTAGATATGATAGAGGGTACATTAGAGGATCGCATATCGAAGCTCGCATATTTGGTGATAAAGCTCACTTCAGAGGGTAGGGCTGTGGGTCTAAAACTTACAGACAAGACCATAGAGCCGTCAACGGGTGTTTATCACAAAAGAAGATTGCTGACAGAGTTAGCCCTCCTGTAGAAGTGCCTTTGGGTATGAACCTAGAACTTTAACCAGCTGAGACCTCTCCTGCAGAAGCTCAAGAGCATTTTTTACATTTTCCTCTTCCGCATGCCCCTCTAAATCCACAAAGAACACATAATCCCAGACCTTCTTTCTTGATGGTCTTGAAACGATCTTTGTAAGGTTGACACTATGTCGGTAAAAGCTCTCCAAGGCTCTATAGAGGGCTCCAGCTTCATCCCTTATGGCGAATATAAGGCTCGTTTTGTCTTTTCCAGTTGGTTTCATCCACCTTTTACCTATAACCAAAAACCTTGTGTAATTGTTAGGGTTGTCCTGTATATTTTCCGCAAGGATATTAAGGTGGTAGGTGTATGCAGCAACCTCACTGGCTATAGCTCCAGCATCCTCAAGCTCCATAACAAGCTCACAAGCTTTTGCTGTGCTTTCAGTTTCTATGAGGCTTGCCTCCGGGAGGTTTTTCCTAAGCCATTCTTTACACTGTGCAAGGGCATGCTTGTGGGAATAAATGGTCTTTACGTTTTCCAATCCGCTTGCAGTGGATAGCAAATTGAGCTTGATAGGTATTACTACCTCCCCCACTATCTTGAGGTCAGACTCCAAAAACATGTCAAGGGTATAGTTGACAACGCCTTCTGTAGTGTTTTCCACTGGAACCACACCATAGTCAACTCTACCTGTTTCAACCTCTTTAAAGACATCTCCTATGGTGCTTACTGGCACATAATGAGCAGAAAAGCCGAAGTATTCAAGTGCAGCTTGGTGTGTGAAGGTTGCCTTGGGACCTAAGTAGGCTATCCTAAGCTCTTTCTCCAGCGATAAGCAGGCTGAGATTATCTCTCGGTATATGTGAACTACTGCTTCGGTGGGAAACTCCTCTCCGTAAAACTCCCTATTTAGCCTTATAATACGGTTTATTATTTCTCTTTCTCTTTCTGGTGCGTGAACCTCAAGCCCCATATCCTTTTTTATCTCGCCTGCCCTTTTGGCGAGCTTTGCCCTTTGATTAAGAAGTCTCAAAATATCCTCGTCAATTGTATCTATTTTTCTTCTTAGTTCTCTCAGGTCATCCATTACTTACCTGTCAAGTGCAAACGCTTAAAGTCCTGATTGGTGGAATGCCTTAGAGGATATAAGCCTTTCTCTTTTACTTTCCAATACTTTCTGCGCTTTCTATAAACTTCCCTGAGATACTCCTTTAACATGAGGCTTGGATACTTGCCTCTTGCTACCTTATGAAGATGCCACCACCACTTTTCTATGGATTGGCTATCGTCATCCTCCATGGGTTCATCAGACCCCTCAAGAAGCTCAAGAAAACGGTGCACATTCTGAAAGAGCTTTCTGTCCGCCTTTTTCACATAAAGGCTCTCTTCAAGCCCCTCTTGGTATACCTTCTCCCTCAGTTTGATTATTATATCTGGATATCCCACACCGTAATTAAAGAGCAGTTCAACCTCCGCAAAGTATACATAATCTGTATCAAGTTTCCTTTTAAGTTCACCCATAATGTGTAAATTATATACCATGAGGAAAATCATTGTAGTAGGAAGTGGTGTAATAGGTCTGAGTTGTGCTTTGCTTTTTGCTTCTGAGGGCTACAGGATTCAGGTTATAACAAGAAACCCAGAAGAAGCTACCTCTTGGGTAGCTGGAGGTATGCTTGCACCCTTCTCCGAGGGCTTGGAGGGTGAGCTTTTTGACTTCTCTTACCAAAGCCTTAAGGGGTATCCAGATTTCCTAAAGTATTTGATGGATGTATCTAAGCAGAGGGTTGACTTTTGGCAAGAGGGCATATACAGGGTGGTTTTAAGAGGAGAGGAAGACCTTCTTAAGATAGCGAAAAAATACAAAAATGCAGGCTATGGTGTTGAGTTCTTTGAAAAACTAAATGGACTATCCGCGGAGGTAGTGTCCCTAATACACTACACCGAAGAGGCATGGGTAGACACAGAGATGCTCATGGATGCCCTTCTCCTTGCCATGAATAGGCTTGATGTTGATTATGTGGTGGATGAGATCACTGAAGTTATAAGGAATGAGCATGAGGTAGAAGGTATAAGGGGGCTCAAATCTGAATACAAGGGAGATTTCTATGTCTTTGCTACAGGCGCGTGGACAAGGGAGCTTTTTAACCTTCCTGTCTATCCAATAAAGGGACAAGGGCTTAAGCTTAAGGGGGCAAGTTTGCCAAGGGTTCACTACTCTTCTGTCTCTTACCTTATACCAAGAGAAAGATACATCTATGTGGGTGCCACTTCCGAAGATGCGGGCCTTATGGGTGGAAATACCCTTGAAGGTCTAAGAAGGCTTTCAGAGGGAGCAGTGCGTGTTGTTCCTTCTTTGTCTAATGCTACAGTAATAAACAGTTTTTATGGCTACAGACCAGCTACACCTGATGAGAAGCCCATTTTCCAAGTTGGAGACAACTACCTTGTAGCAACAGGACACTACAGAAACGGTATACTTCATGCACCCATAACCGCAAAAATTTTAAGAGACTACTTAGAGGGTCAAAAATCTCTATATATTGACCTTTTTTCAGCAAACAGGTTTTCTTAACCAAATCTTAACAGCTTCTTAAAGGTTTCTTAACAATCCCCACCTAGGATATAAACCAAAATCACCGTAGGAGGTCTCAACATGGCTGAGTATTTTGGTGATGTGCTATCAAGAGCTATGAGCAGAAGAAGTGTCTTGAAGTCCGCTATCTTTGGCGGTGCTGGGCTTACCCTGCTTACCTGTGGTGGTGGTAGTGGTGTTAGTGCAAGCCCTCAACCTATTACCTTCAGAACCATCTACCCTAACGATAAGGATGAGATAACCATTCCAGAGGGCTTTAACTACAACATAGTAGTAAGGTGGGGAGATGCATTGGATAATGGTCCAAACCTTGACTGGAACAGGATAAGAACCAAAGGAGTAGACGCCAACGATGTGGAGCGTCAGAAGAAGTGCTTTGGATATAACTGTGACTTTGTGGGCTTTTTGAGAACTCAAGATGGCAAAAGCCTACTTGTAGTAAACCACGAATACTGCAACCCAGAAATTATGTTTCCTGTTCCCTTCCTGTCTGGAAATGCACCAAGTCAAGGAAGACCTACCGAAGAAGAATCTCGGTTTATGCTTGAAGCCCATGGTCTTTCTGTAGTGAAAATAAGGAAAAGACAAGATGGAAGCTGGGAGTATGTGAAAAACTCTACCTACAACAGAAGAATAACAGGCTCTACCAGATGTGAAATAACAGGACCTGCAAGAGGTCATGACCTTATGAAAACCTACTACGACCCAAATGGAACTTTTGTATATGGCACACTTAACAACTGTGCTGCTGGAAAAACACCTTGGGGCACTGTGCTAACTTGTGAAGAGAATTTCCATAGCTACTTTGGAGGTGTTAGGAATAACATAAGCGATAACTTAGTCAGGTCTATTCATCAAAGATATGGTGTGCCAGGTAGCTATGCTCACTACTACGGCTTTATGAACCTCACAGACGAGTCAAATAGGAAAAGGTTTGATATAAACGACGAGCCTAACGAAGCCTTTAGGTTTGGCTGGGTGGTGGAAGTAGACCCTATGGACCCCAACAGCATACCCAAAAAGAGAACAGCCCTCGGAAGGTTCAAGCACGAAGCAGCGGTATCCGCCATAGCACAAGATGGTAGAGTAGTCATATATATGGGTGATGACGAGAGGTTTGAGTATGTCTATAAGTTTATTACAAAGGGTAAATACAACCCTAACAACAGGCAGGCAAACATGGACCTTCTTGACGAAGGTGAGCTGTATGTGGCAAAGTTTAAGGATGACCTTACTGGAGAGTGGATACTCATAGCCAGATGTGAAAAAAATCCAGATGGCACCTATGCTATAACACCCAATCAAGATCTTCCTGAACCCTTCAAAGGCAACCCAGCCCTTTGTTTCATAAATACCAGAGGTGCAGCAGATGCCCTGGGAGCTACAAAAATGGACAGACCGGAAGATGTTGAATGGAATCCGTTGACAAAAAGCACATGGGTAGCTTTGACCTTCAATGAAAGAAGAGGGGCGAGCGGGCAACCGGGAACTGACAGAGCTAATCCCAGAGCAAACAATGTGATGGGACATGTGTTAGAGATAAAAGAGGCAAACGGTAATCCTGCGTCAACTACATTCACATGGCAAATACCAATATTGTGTGGTGATCCTAAAGCTTCTGACCATAACAATAAACTGGTAATTTATGGTCAACCCGCAAGCTCCTCAACGCCTGCTATTTCCGCACCAGATAACTTTGTGATAGATAGACTTGGAAACGTGTGGATAGCCACAGACGGGAACCAAAGCTCCTCAAGGCTCAAAAAGAACGACGGAGTCTACGTGCTTAATCCCTTTACTAAGGAATTTAAAATGTTCCTATCTGGGGTGCCTGGCTGTGAAATATGTGGACCTGAGTTTTCAGAGGATTGGAAGACTTTCTTCTGTGCCGTACAGCACCCGGGAGAAACAGATACAAATGAACCAAACAGTATATGGCCTTATGGTGATAACGTACAGGTGCCAAGACCCTCTGTAATAGCGGTCTGGAGAACGGACGGCAGAGATATATTTGCGTAAAGCCTTCTGGGGTCTCCTTTGGGGGACCTATTACCTCAACTCTATTTTTACACGAAGCTATAATCCTGTAAATTCATCACTAAAAAGTGCCTAAATTCCTCATGCCTTGCCTCCTCTCCCTTTTTCTAATTTCCTATGATGAAAACCATCAATTTTTGAAAACTTGGCTTATAATTATTAACCACTTTTTTGGCAGGAGGAAAGTATGAAGGTGAAGGTGGTTCAGAAAGAGGACTTTCACTTTTTAGGCAAAGGTGAGTCTGGTAGAGAAGTGCCCATAGACGCAGCAGGTTATGTGGGCGGTAAGGGCAGGGGCATAAGACCTCCAGAGCTTCTTTTCCATTCTATAGCAGGTTGTGTGGGTATACATCTCTACGAAGCTCTGCACAAAGAGGGCAAGCACACAGAACACATAGAGATAGAAACGGACGCAGAGAGGATAACAGAGGGCTATCCAAAGGTTTTTACCAAGATATACCTCTTTGTAAAGGTAAAGGGTGAGGTTTCTGAGGAAGATGTAAAGAAAGCATTGGATAAGACCATATATGACCCTGGAACCTGTTCCATAGCTTACATGATAAACAAGGTGGCACCCATAGAATACAAAATAGAGCTCTTGTAGGAGGCGGTGCATGTTTAAGAAGGTGCTCATCGCAAACAGAGGCGAGATAGCTTGCAGGATTATAAGGGCTTGCAAGGAGTTGGGTATAAGGACTGTAGCCATATACAACGAGATAGAGTCCACCGCAAGGCATGTAAAGATGGCAGATGAAGCCTACATGATAGGGGTAAACCCCTTAGATACATACCTTAATGCGGAACGCATAGTAGACCTTGCTTTGGAAGTTGGTGCGGATGCCATCCATCCGGGCTATGGCTTTTTGGCAGAGAACGAACACTTTGCAAGGCTCTGTGAGGAGAAGGGAATAAACTTTATAGGTCCTCACTGGAAGGTTATAGAGCTTATGGGGGACAAGGCAAGGTCCAAAGAAATTGCCAAAAAGGCAGGTCTTCCCACTGTCCCTGGGAGCGATGGTATTCTAAAGGACGAGCAAGAAGCCAAACAGATAGCGAGAGAAATAGGCTACCCTGTGCTTTTGAAAGCTTCCGCTGGTGGCGGAGGAAGAGGTATAAGGATATGCAGGAACGAGGAAGAACTGCTGAAAAACTACGAAAATGCCTATAACGAAGCTCTGAAAGCCTTTGGCAGAGGTGACTTGCTCCTTGAAAAATACATAGAAAACCCACACCACATAGAGTTTCAGGTGCTTGGGGACAAATATGGTAATGTGATACACCTTGGCGAAAGGGACTGCTCCATTCAGAGGAGAAATCAGAAGCTTGTAGAAATAGCGCCCTCTTTGCTTTTAACGCCAGGTAAGAGAGCATACTATGGAGAGCTAGTAGCTCAGGCGGCAAAGGATATAGGATACTACAGTGCAGGCACCATGGAGTTTGTAGCAGACGAGAAGGGAAACATATACTTTATTGAGATGAACACACGCATTCAGGTGGAGCATCCAGTCACGGAGATGATAACAGGTGTGGATATTGTAAAGTGGCAACTTAGAATCGCTGCAGGTGAGCCTCTAAGATACAAGCAGGAAGACATAAAGTTTAACGGCTACTCCATAGAGGTGAGGATAAACGCGGAAGACCCCAAAAAGAACTTTGCACCAAGTATAGGAACTATAGAAAGATATTATGCACCTGGTGGCTTTGGCATAAGAGTGGAGCATGCGGCATCAAGGGGCTACGAGATAACCCCTTACTATGACTCTATGATAGCCAAACTCATTGTCTGGGCACCCCAGTGGGAGGTTGCGGTAGACCGCATGAAAGCCTCTTTGGAAACTTACGAAATCACTGGTATAAAGACCACCATACCCTTGCTTATAGAGATAATGAAAGACCAAGACTTCAGAGTTGGCAAATTTAACACCAAGTATTTGGAAACCCATCCTCATCTCTTTGAGTATGAGGAAGTAAAAAACAAGGAAGATTTTGTAGCCTTTATATCTGCGGCGATAGCCGCATACCATGGACTATAAAAGGAGGTTAGGCATGCAGGCTGTGGAGATAATGGAAGAGATTCAGGCACAGCTAAAGGAAATGGAGAGGTCTGGCTTTAAGAAAAAGATACTTATCACAGACCTCACACCAAGGGACGGTCAGCAATGTAAACTTGCCACCCGTGTAAGAACCGATGACCTTCTGCCTTTGTGCGAGAAGTTAGACAAGGTGGGCTTTTATGCAGTTGAGGTTTGGGGTGGGGCTACTTACGACGTATGTCTAAGGTATCTCAAAGAAGACCCATGGGAGAGACTAAGACGCATAAAGGAGGTTATGCCCAACACCAAACTTCAGATGCTCTTTAGGGGTCAGAACATAGTGGGCTACAGACCCAAGTCTGACAAGCTGGTTTACAAGTTTGTAGAAAGGTCCATTGCCAACGGCATAACCGTTTTTAGGGTCTTTGATGCTCTTAATGACAACAGGAACATCCAAACTGCGGTAAAGGCTATAAAGGAGCTTGGTGGAGAAGCCCATGCGGAGATAAGCTATACAAGAAGCCCCGTGCATACCATAGACAAGTGGGTAGAGTATGCCCTTGAGATAGCGGAGATGGGAGCGGACTGGCTGTCCTTCAAGGACGCCACTGGTATTATTATGCCCCTTGAGACTTACACCATAATAAAGAGGATAAAGGAAGCAACAGGTGGAAGACTGCCAGTTCTTTTGCACAACCACGACATGAGCGGAACAGCCATAGTAAACCATATGATGGCCATACTTGCTGGTGTGGACATGGTGGATACGGTGCTTTCACCTTTGGCTTTTGGTTCTTCTCACCCTGCTACAGAGTCCGTGGTGGCAATGCTTGAGGGCACACCCTTTGACACAGGTCTTGACCTAAAGAAGATAGAAGAGTGTGCTGAGATCACTAAGCAGATACGCAAGAAATACAAGAAGTATGAAACCGAATATGCAGGCGTGAACGCCAAGGTGCTTATACATAAGATACCGGGTGGTATGATTTCAAACATGGTGGCACAGCTCATAGAGGCAAACGCTATAGATAAGATGGAACAAGCCCTTGAAGAAGTTCCAAACGTGGAAAGAGACCTCGGATATCCACCACTTCTCACACCCTCTTCTCAGATAGTGGGTGTGCAGGCAGTCCTTAATGTTATATCTGGTGAGAGATATAAAGTGATAACCAAGGAGGTAAGAGACTACGTTGAAGGAAAATACGGAAAACCACCAGGTCCTATTTCAAAGGAGCTTGCGGAGAAGATACTCGGACCAGGAAAAGAGCCGGACTTCTCAATAAGAGCTGCAGACCTTGCAGACCCCACGGACTGGGATAAGGCATACGAGGAGACAAGCACACTGCTCGGAAGAGAGCCTACGGATGAGGAAGTGCTTTTGTATGCTCTGTTCCCCATGCAAGCCAAAGACTACTTTACCGCAAGGGAGAAGGGAGAGCTAACTGCAGAGCCGATAGAGGAGCTGGCGGAAGCTACAGAGGTAAAACCCGGCACAGTGCCCGGTGCTGCACCTGTGGAGTTTGAAGTCATATACCATGGTGAAAAGTTCAAGGTAAAGGTGGAAGGTGTAAGTGCCCATGCAGAGTCTGGTAAGCCAAGAAAGTATTATGTAAGGGTAGATGGAAAACTGGAAGAGGTGCAATTAACACCTCAACTTGAAGCAGTACCTTCGGGCGGTATTCCTCAAACATTAGCCCAGGGAGAAGAGAAGGGCATACCCAAGGCAAGCCAGCCTGGGGATGCAACCGCGCCTATGCCAGGAAGGGTGGTAAGAATTTTGGTGGAGGAGGGGCAACCCGTTAACGAAGGTCAAACTGTAGCCATAGTGGAAGCTATGAAGATGGAAAACGAAATACACGCACCCATCACAGGCGTTGTAAAGAAGATATTTGCGAAACCGGGTGATAATGTGACCCCAGATGATGCCCTTTTGAGGATAGAGGCGGTAAAGCCCGAGGGTGATACTTACGGATGATAAGGAGGGGCATTGCCCCGCCCATTTGTTATATAATATTCACATGCTAAAGGAAGGAGACCTTGCACCAGACTTTTGTCTTGAAGGTATAGACCAAGAGGGGAAAGAGGGCAAGTTTTGTCTAAGGGACTTACTCTCCTCTCCTCTTATACTCTATTTTTACCCCAAGGACGACACCCCCGGTTGCACTCAAGAAGCTTGCGATTTTAGGGACAATCTAAACAGATTGAAGTTAAAGGGTTTTGGAGTTGTAGGCATAAGCCCTGATAGCCTGCAGTCTCACAAAAAGTTCAAAGAAAAGTACGGGCTTAACTTTATATTGCTTAGTGACCCTCAAAAGGAGGTAATGAAAGCTTATGGAGCCTATGGTAAGAAAAAGATGTATGGGAAGGAAACGGAGGGTGTAATAAGAAGCACGTTCGTTATATCTCCAGAGGGTAGAGTGCAAAGGGTTTTTTATAATGTAAAGGCAAAAGGGCACGTAGAAAGCCTGCTTAGAGAACTTGACATAACATCTTGACAGGTTGTATAATAATAGCTTATATAATCCATGAAGGAGGTAGAAAAATGAGGAAGTTCATAGCACTTGGAGTTGCAAGCCTTGCACTCCTGGCAGCATCCTGCCAGCAAAAACCCGCAGAACAACCTGCACAACCCGCGCAGGAACAACCTGCACAACCCGCTCAGCCAGCACAACCCGCTGAACAACAGCAACAACAGCCTGCTG
>JAXSOP010000029.1:0-12539 GCA_037926125.1 Aquificaceae bacterium | reverse complement strand
TAAAGCACCGCCACATCCATATTAACAGGCAGACCATCCTTAGAAAGACTGCTTATAGGGTTTTGCTTTTCTTTCGTGAACTCCACAGCTCTGGTCCTTATCTCTATCTTTTCTACAGTCTGAAGAAGAGGAATTCTAAGGTGCAACCCTTCCCTCAATGGCACTGGGTCAATCTTACCTAAGGTTCTTTTGACTCCCACAAAGCCAGACTGGATTATTACCAGCGGATTGCCAGCAAGAATAAGAAGCAATATCACTATTATGAAAATTGCGTAGTATTTTAGACTGCTGATGTTTTGCATACTTTTCATGACGCACCTCCTCCTCTTATAAGAAACATTATAAACATGTAGCTTTGTCAAAGAACCAGGGATTAATGCTTGAGTAGACATCAAGAAGGTAGTATAATTTTACTGTGCGAACGCATGAGATTACTTATATACACAAACCATCTTGGTAAGAGGACTGCGAACGCCACTGCTATAACTATTATGACCTCAGACCTTGCAATGTTTCTTAAAAGCAAGGGGCAAGATGTTTTAGTTGTAGGTAATAGAAATCTCATAGAGGAAGATATAGAGTTTGATTACGTGTATATAGGGGGTGGAGATATCTTAAGAGCCTACAAACTTGCAAGTATCATAAAAGAATTTCAACCAGATATCATATATGCATTTATGAGGCCACAGAGCCTTGTGCTTGCACTTAGTACTATTATTAAAAAGTTTGATGCATGCTATGTAGGAAGCGTGCATAACACAGATAACTATATTAAATACAGCAAAGCTTTATATTTACCATACAGAATCTTTATAAAACATCTCTTCGAAAGATTAGACTACATAGCTTGTCCTTCAGGGGCTGTCGTAGAAGAACTTAGAAAAACTTATTTCATTAAAGAAGAAAAGCTATATGTAGTTAACAACTTCATAGACTATGAAAGAATAGATAAACTATCGCAAGAGAATGTGGAAGTCCCAGATGAATATATAGTTAGTGTAGGAAGGCTCGAAGAGCAGAAAAACTACAAATCTTTACTAAGGGTCTTTTACAAAGTTCACAGGGAGTTTCCAAAGCTTTGGCTTGTTATAGTCGGAGAAGGAAGCCAAAGGGCTGAATTGGAGACCCTATCGCATCAGCTGGGCATTACCCATAGAGTTCTCTTTGTAGGCTATCAACAAAATCCATGGAAATACATAAAAAGGGCAAAAATCTTTGTTCTTACATCGTGGTACGAAGCTGGACCACAAGTAATGCTTGAAGCTATGTATCTTAGGGTGCCTGTAGTATCCTATAGTATCCCATCGGTGGTCGAACAGAGCGATGGAGGTAGATGTGCCCTTTTGGTGCCAGCTTACGAGGAGGAATCTATGGCAGAAGCTTTAATAAAAGTTTTGAAAGGAGAAGTAAATTTAGCTGAACTTTCGCAAGATGCTTATAAAAGGGCTCTTGAGTTTTCCACGGAAAATTTTGTTAACAAAATATTAGGAAGGTGTTATGGGAAACCACCATATAATATACTGAGTGATATACCCAGATATCACAAAGGAAGCCCTACGGAGAAACAAGTTAAAAAGCGAAGCCTTTGGGACTCTTGAATACCTGAGGTTTACCGACGATTTTAAGGATATTCCCCGTGGTACTGCTCTTTTCAAGGACACTGTCATATGGGGCTATCCTCATATAGGCAGAATATTTCAGCTTTTTACAGGTATTCCCGAGCAGTTTGACGCTCCCTTCTGGGTTGAAGAAAAGGTTGACGGATACAATGTGAGGGTCTTCATGCATGATGGAGAGGTATATACCCTTACAAGAGGTGGGTATGTTTGTGCCTTTACTACAGATAGGGTTCTTGACTTTGTAAACCCTGCTTTCTTTGAAGACAACCCAGACCTTGTTTTATGTATGGAGGTGGCAGGACCTGAAAACCCATACGTGGAAGAGAGCCCTCCCTATGTAAAGGAAGATGTGAAGTTTTTCCTCTTTGATATAATGCGGAAAAACCGCCAGGGCTTTTTACCTTATAGGGAAAAGTTAAAGCTCATTGAAAGATACAATCTTCCTAGTGTAGAAAGGTATGGACTATACACTCCAGAACAGGTAGAAGACCTAAAGGTTCTTCTCAGGAGGTTAAACGAAGAAGAGAGGGAGGGCGTGGTTCTAAAAGAGGATTCAGAAAGGGACAAGAGAGTCAAGTATATTACGAGCTACGCCAACCTAAACGATATAAGGATAACATCTCTTAACATGCTTGGACTTCCTGCGGACTATTATACCAACAGGCTACTACGGCTTGCTCTGTTTATAGAAGAGGAAGGTTTGGAAAAAACTCAGGAACTTTTTAAAGAGCTTGGAGAGGCCTTTTTGAGCGGTCTTTTTGAAGCATGCAGAATGGCAAGGGAAGAGGGCAAAGTCCGTAGGGTATTTAGGTGTAGGTTCAGAAGAAGGGATAATGCTCTTATATTTATGGAGCAGATGAAACACGCATCTACACACATACAGGTAAACCAACTATCTTTGAAGCAAGAAGGAGAGCTTTGGCTTTTAGAGTTTGAAAAGGTCTTCCTTAACATGACAGGACTACTTGGGCATCTTCTAAAGGGTGGGTCTCTTATAGATTAAGCTCTAAGGGTATAGCTTTCAAGTATTATTCTAAAACTCCGTGGGTCTATAAGCTTTATGCCTACCTTGTCCGCCCAGTTTCTTAGACCTTCATCGCCAGAGACAAGCACTCCATCAAGCTCGTAAGCCAATAGCAGAACGTCAAGGTCCTCTTTGCTGTCTATTATGCCTGCTCTGAGAGCTTCTCTGTATTTTTCTCTTAGTTTGTTTATAAGCTTTCCCACATCTTCTTGAGTTAGCCTGCCTGCTTCCTTTGCGTGCTCTTCCGCAATACGGAGACCTTTGTTTATTCTGTAGCGTACCTCCTCTATAAACTCATAGAGAAACTCTGCTGGAACCATAAGGTTAAACCTTCTTGGAGAGCGAATCCTCACTGCAAGCTCAAACCTTGGCTTTAGACTTCCAAGCTCCACCATCTTGTTGAACTCTTCATATACAGAGGTGGGCATGTAGAACTGTGCCTTGCTGTGAGATGCAAGGGTGATAAAGTTTTCTATAGCACCAAGCTGGTCTTTCTCAAACTGTGAGTATACGTCTGGATTGGTAAATACGCTTGTATCTAAAACAAATACTTCCATCCCTTGGTATTAATTATATGGCATTCAAATATTCAAGCACAGAACCTTTTACCACCTCGTAAGGCACTTCATAACCTGTCCATATCTTAAAGCTCTCTATGCCCTGATGCAAGAGCATGTCAAGCCCATTCTTGTAGGAGCATCCCTTTGCCTTGGCAGACTTCAAAAGTAGAGTTTCTTTGTAGATGATGTCCATCACCTTATGCCTTGGTTTTAGCTCCCTGTAGTCAAATATGGGCGGGTCTTCTTCCTTGAGACCAAGGGCTGTGGTGTTAACAATAAGCTCTACCTCCTCTAAAACTTCCTCTGGCTTTTTTACATGCAAGCACCCAAACTCCTCACAGAGCCTTTTGGCTTTTTCTTCTGTCCTGTTCCATAGGAATATCCTTGCACCTTCAAGTTTTAATGCATATAACACCGCTCTGGCAGACCCGCCTGCACCAAGGACTAAAACCTTAAGGTCTTTAAGTTCGGGCGTTAGCAGTTGTACTGCCTTGAGAAAACCTATCCAGTCTGTGTTGTAGGCATATACTCCTTCTTCTGTAAACTTCAGAGTATTGGCAGAGCCTATGGCCTGTGCGTGGTTGTCTTTAAAACCTGCAAGTTCAAGGGCTTTTTCCTTGTGAGGCAGGGTTATATTAACGCCTTTCACACGGAGGGCTTTTAAACCTCTAAAGGCTGTTTCAAAGTCCTCAGGTTTTACTTCAAAGGGAACATATACCGCATTGAGCGAAAAGTATCTAAAAGCCTTGTTCTGAAAAACTGGAGAGAGGGAGTGCTTTACAGGATAGCCAAGTATGCCATAAACCTGGGTCTTTCCGTCAAAGGTCATCCAATATGATACTTGGGCTGAAGTATTTCTACCTTTTTAACCCAGCTAAGGTTACCCTTTATTGCCATATCCACCACGTTTTTGACGCTTACGTCCGCTATTGGACAGTCAGTGCAACCACCCTCAAACTGAAGGTAGACCTCGCCCTCTCTTATATCTACAACCTTTAGGTCTCCGTGATGTTCCTTTAGGGCTGGTCTGATTCTTTCCAAGATCTCTTCTACTTCCTTTAGTTCCCTTTCCTTCATGATATATCCTCCAGCTGTCTGTATAAATCTTGTATCTCCTGCCAGAGATTTCCCTGAGCTTCGTCATCTAAATCCATCAGCCTGCAAAGGCCCTTAAGGGTTAGTTTGTCCGCAACAACATCTTCTATGTCCTCCTCTTCTATGATGCGATAGCCGTAGTTTAATAGTATGTCCCTCACCTGGGGAAAGTTCTTAAGAAGCTCCATAAGGTTTGTGTCCAAGGTTACTCTCTCTTTCATGTTTCCTTTACCTTTTTGACAAAAAGATGATATTCTCCGTCCTCTTCATAAAGCCCCAGAAACTCCTGCCCAGTAGCCTTGCACCATGCAGGTATGTCTTCCACCACACCTGGGTCGTCCGCCACAAGCTCAAGCACTTGACCTACTTGCATTGTCTTTATCACCTTTGAAGTCTCAGCTACAGGCACGGGGCAAAAGGTTCCCACCACATCGTGAACCAGGTCTGGCTTTATATTTTCAATTTCCATGTCTTACTCCTTGTCTATTGTATATTTTAAGGGATTCTACCAGTTCTTCATTTGCTGGCTTTCCTAAGAGGTTATATTCCACATCATCAAGGTTTAATACCACCTCACAGGGCTCGTTTTTTGAGTACCTTGCAATAAGGTCTGCAAGTAGTTTTTTCTCTCCTTCCTTGAGGCTACCCTTTATAAGGGCAAAAGTACCCTTTAGGTCTTTTCTGTAAGCGTAGTCGTATCTACTTCTGAAACCTTGAAGAAACCTCACCTCACCTTCGTTCCTTGCCACTATGAGCTTTGCACCAGAGGGAAGTCTAAAGTGTCTTCCTACAGAGAAAAGCACCAAGTCATCCTTAGTTATAACACCTTCCATAGCAAAGGCTTCTCTAAACCTGTAGGCGTAGTTTTCGTCCGTTAGGTAACAACAGCCACCTGCAGGCTGTTCATAGTCAATGCCATACTTTTTTGCGAGGGCTATCTGCTTTTTCCTACTTCTTCCACTTATAGCTAAGAGCTTTTTTCTGTCTACCCACCCAAGCCTCTCAGGTATGGTTTCGGTAAGCAGTTTTGCAGAAAGTGGTCTGACTATATACCCCTCAAGCCCAGATTCCTTTTCTATAAGCATAAGCCTTTCATAGGTCTGGCTCATAGGTCTTTGACCAAGCACCTCGCCAGTGATGACAAAGTTGTAGCCTTCTCTTTCCATTATTTCCTTTGCCTTTTTGAGCATAAATATCCTACAATCTACGCAGGGGTTTACATTTTTGCCATAGCCATACTTTGGATTTAGGATTACATCAAAGTATTCTTCTGATATATCTACTATCTCTATAGGAATTTGAAGATGGGCTGCTGCCCTAAGAGCGGGATTAACATAGTGCGACCCGTCTTCTCTCTTCAGTCCAAGGCGTCTTTTGTGTTCGGTTATACAAAAGCCCGTATAAAAGTGTAAGGCTTTGACCTCAACACCTTGGTCCTGAAGGAGGCGGACCGCTAAGGAGCTGTCCAGCCCTCCAGAGAAAAGAGCAACAGCCCTTACTTTCATGTGGATAAGAATTCAAACTCTCTGCTTTCTTCCTCTTCTTCCTCGTAGCAGTCGGGTATACGCATAGCCTCTTCTACTCTTCCCTGCTTGAGAAGGTAATCCTTTATGGCAACATGCAGTGTTTCAAGCCCAAGATTTGTGCAATGTATCTTTTGTGGAGGAAGACCGCCAAGCTCGTCAAATATGTCCTTGTAGGTTAGGTTTAGAGAATAGCTTAGGGGTTTACCCTTTATCATCTCTGTAAGTTGAGAGGAAACCGCTATGGCGGAGCCACATCCAAAGGTCTTAAACCTCACATCCTCTATAATATCGTTTTCTGGGTTTATCTTAAGAGTAAAAAGCATAGCATCACCACAGGCTGGATTGCCACACTGCCCTATGGCGTTGGCATCCTCAAGCACACCCACGTTACGCGGGTTCAAAAAGTGGTCAAGCACCTTCTCGCTGTATTCAAACATCTTAACACCTCCTTAACATTGATGAAATAGAATATGATAGTTTTGACCGAAGTTGCTATGACCTTTATCAAAGATATGGCTTACATATATTTTTCCACAAGCCACTTGAAAGTCTTGCTAAGTCTGTGGTCATCCTCAAGCTCAAGAAACTCCTTAACTTTTACCTTGCTTGCAAAAAGCCTTGAGTGGTCCGCTGGCACCATATTGTCTTGCCTACCATGGAATACATAGATTTCGTAGGGAACTTCTAAAGGGAAATATACCTCACCATCTTTTATTATCTCATAGTCCTTTTGAATTATATCCACAGCAAACTCTCTGTTTATTGTAAGCTCAAGACCAGTTTCGCATTCTGTGAAGTTCAAATCCTCCTTGCCCTCAAGCCAGTTTTTGCACTTTCCTTCTCCCAATTCCTTTATGGTAAGCCCAAGGGTTGAGTAAGAAGGTGCAAAGAGGAAAATCTTTTTAACCTTTGCTGGCTTGTAAAACTTGAGGTAGTTTAGAGAAATATACCCACCGTGAGAACTTCCAGAGAGCCAAACCTGAGAAAACTTTTGAGAAAAACCCTTGACAAGGACATCCAGCACCTCAAGGACTCTGCTTGTTGTAGTAGTATGGTAGTCCATATCCATGGCAAAGAGGGAAAACTTGCCTTGCAGGCTTCTTTCTCTTAGGATGCTTAGCTTACTACCCTTTATATTGCTGGCAAATCCATGCAGGTGTATTAAAATAACCTCAGGGTTGGTAAGCTCGTAAATGAACATAAGAGAGATTATAGAGGATTTAGAGACAAGAAGAAAGGTTTTTCACCTCTTTGCATTGCTACTTTGGTTAATTCCTTTAGGGTTCTTGCCAAGGGAGTTTAGTCTACTTGTGTTTATCACCCTTATAGGCATAAACCTTATAACCGTGCTGAAACTATGGGAAAACAAGCTTGGCTTTTACTATAGGCTAGTATACAACTTTGAGAGGGAGAAAAACCGTTCAAAGCCAGGCATTCAGGCTCTGTGGGCAAACTTGGGCATCTTCCTTGTGTTTTTGCTCTTTGGAAAGGATCCTGCTATGGTATCTGTGGTGGTGCTTGCGGTAGGGGATGCCTTTGCAAGCATGGTGGGCATAAGGTACGGCAGAACAAAAATAGGATATAGAAGCCTTGAAGGTGCCCTTGCCTTTCTAATGTCAACTTTTTTAGTGCTTTTACCCTTTCTTGGGTTGTGGAAGGCTTTTTTTATATCTTTCTTCTCTGCCCTTGTTGAAGCTTTACCAATTAGGTTTGATGATAACTTTACTGTGCCCTTGACCGCAGGGTTTTTTTATTGGATAATGCTTTAAACATGATCATAAGAAATAAGGTTAGGCTTTCGTCCTTTACTACCATAAAGGTTGGTGGTATAGCAAGATACTTTAGCCAGCCTGCGGATGAGAAGGAGCTAAGGTGTGCCATGCTTTTTGCAAAGGACAAGGGTCTTGAAGTTTTTCCTCTTGGCAGGGGTGCAAACACTATTTTTGGAGACTTTGAGGGGTTGGTTTTAAGCACCTCTAATTTTAGAGGGATTGGGGTAAAAAGGGAAGATACGCACTTTCTAATAAGGGCTAAAGCTGGCACACCCTTGTCAGAGCTTGTA
The DNA here is from genome assembly GCA_037926125.1 of Aquificaceae bacterium. Lineage (GTDB taxonomy): Bacteria > Aquificota > Aquificia > Aquificales > Aquificaceae > Pampinifervens. The sequence goes on along the minus strand of JAXSOP010000029.1, from coordinate 4,653 downwards.
AAACTTTCTCTTGAGGAAAACATTGAAGGCTTTTACAGACTTGGGGGCTTTCCAGCTACGGTGGGTGGTGCGGTTGCTATGAATGCAGGGGCTTTCGGATACGAAACAAGTCAGCACCTCGTGGAGGTTCTCTTTATGGACTGGGAGGGAAGGATTCAGAGTGCAAAGAGGGAAGACCTACACTTTTCTTACAGAAAATCTCCCTTTCCTGAGCTTGGAATAGTACTTTTGGCTACCTTTAAAGTGCCAGTGTGTAAGCATAAGGTAGAGGAAGAGTTTGAGCGGATAAGGAGAAAAAGAAAACAAACCCAGCCTATAAACATGCCAACAAGTGGGTCTACCTTTAAGAACCCTGAGGGCGAATATGCAGGAAGGCTTTTGGAAAAGGTAGGAATGAAGGGTTTTAGGATAGGAGATATTGCCTTTTCTGAATTGCATGCTAACTTTTTGGTGAACTTCGGCAGTGGCACTTACCAAGAAGTTGTTAGAATAATACAAGAAGCCAAAAGAAGAGCTTTTGAAGTTTTTGGTATAGTTTTGGAAGAGGAGGTAAGGCTTGTTGAAGGTTGTAGTGCTTATGGGAGGAAGGTCTGCGGAACGTGAAATATCTCTCAAAAGCGGTAAGGCGGTATTGAAGGCACTCCAAGAGCTTGGACACGAGGCCATAGCCCTTGACCTTACCGAAGACCTTTGCGAAAAGCTAAGAGAAATAAAGCCTGATAAGGTGTTTATAGCTCTTCACGGTTCTTATGGAGAGGACGGAAGGGTGCAGGGGCTTCTTGATATATTGGGAATTCCCTATGTAGGCTCTGGTGTGCTTGGGAGCAGTATTGCAATGGATAAGGATATAGCAAAAAAGGTGCTTTCTTTTCATGGTTTAAGAGTGCCAAGGTGGGTTTGTGTAAGAGATAAAGGAGAAGAGCTAAACTGGGACACTTATCCTGCGGTTGTAAAGCCTGCGGACCAAGGCTCAAGCGTTGGTCTTTTTATAGTGAGGGATAAGGAAGAGGCAAAGGAAGCAGTAAGAGAATGTTTTAAAATCTCAAAAAAGGTTATGGTGGAAGAATACATTGAAGGAAAGGATATTACGGTGGGAATCTTAAAGGAAAGGATACTTCCACCTATAGAGATAAGACCAAAAAAGGGAGTCTATGACTACGAAAGTAAGTATACAAAAGGTATGACAGAGTACCTTTTTGTAGAGGACAAGGAACTTGTTGAAAAACTCCAAGAAACTGCATTTCTTGCTCATAAGTTCCTCGAACTCAAAGACCTTTCAAGAGTAGACTTTAGGGTAAGCAAAGATGGGACTCCGTACCTCTTAGAGGTTAATACTATACCTGGTTTGACAGAGTTGAGCCTTTTTCCCATGGCTTGCAGAAAGGCAGGACTTGATTTTAATGAACTGATAGATATGTTATTATTTTAATCATGAAAAAAGGTGGGAGACGGGGAAAACTGCTCGGTTATATTCTTTCTGCCCTGTGGTTTTTTTCAATGGCTCTTTCTGGCTTCTTTTTCCCCTACTTCACTGACAATATAGACTTTTTCAAAATAAAGGCTTTACATATAGAGGGCCTTGAAACCATACCATCTGAAGTTGTGGTTGATGAGATTAAAAAGTTCAAAAATAACTGGTTATTCATTAACAACCTAAATTTGTTAAAAAACCTGAATAGTAGAACTGGAAATGCGGTTAGTAGTGTGAAAATAGATAGGATTTTTAGCAGTAGTGGAGTAGAATTAAAAATATTTATTGAAGAAAGGAGGCCAATTGTCACCGTAATTAAGGATGATGTGGTGTATTTCTTTGATAAAGAGGGAAGAGCATTCCAATCCCAATATATGAAAATTGTCAAACCCTTGGTATATACCCATGACATTGAACTTATAAAGAGAAGTTTTAATAACTTAAGTATGTTGATTAATTCAATAGGAAAAGGTTTAGGAGAAGTCTATGTAACAAATCTTAATACGGTGGTTTATACTGGAGAGGGCTTAAAGATAACTATGCCTCCCATATTTCTTCTGAACAAGCAGGTTGTGGAAAATATGGTCAATACCTTTAAAGTTTATAATATTGATATGAATACAAAGGAGTTAGATTTAAACATGGAGGGTTTAGTAATCATAAGAGAGGTGAAAAGGTAAGATGAAGCTCATAACAGCCCTTGACATTGGAACCAGTAAGGTGGTAGCCCTCGTGGGTGAAATGGATAGCTATGGTGATGTTCATATCATTGGCATAGGTGAAAGCCCATCAAAGGGTGTAGACAGGGGTTATGTTACGAGGCTTGACCTTGCGGTAGATTCGGTACTTAGTGCGATTAAAGAAGCTCAGGAAATGTCAGGTGTAAAGCTCTCAACGGTAGTGCTTGGTATTTCTGGTCCAACTCTAAAAAGCCAAAACGAAAGGGATACGGTAAGCATATCCTCTCAACCCGTGGAGATAGACTATACACACATAGAGAGGTTGATAGACAGAGCAGTAATGCGTTCAAGGGAAGAGGGCTATGAGATAATTAGTGCCATACCAAGAAGGTTCGTCTTAGACGAGCAAGAGGGAATTATAGACCCAGTAGGACTCCTTGGTTCAAAAATTTCCGCAGAAGTGCATGTTGTCAAGATAGGGACAAGTCTTCTAAGAAATACAGAGAAAGTGGTAATAAATGCTGGCGTGGATATAGCTGGTAGATTTTTGTCACCTCTCGCTTCTGCGGAAGCGGTGCTTAGCCACGAAGAAAAGGAGGAAGGGGTGCTTATGATAGATATGGGTGCAGGACTTACCAACTTTGTGGTTTTTTCTGAGGGGTCCATACTTGTCACTGGATGCATTCCTATGGGTGGGATCAACATAACAAAGGATATTGCACATTTTATGAAGATAAACATAGAGCAGGCGGAAAGGATAAAGATAGAAAATGGTTATGCCTTAGCGGATGTGGTAAATGAGACAGAGAGGATAAAGATAAAGCCCAGGGGTGAAGAGAGAGAGGTTACTATGGGCAGAAGACAGCTCGCTGAGGTAATACAGATAAGACTTGAGGAGATCATGGAAAAGGTAGCGGATTACCTCAATTCTCAGGGGGTCAACTTGGACTCACTTCATGCAGGCGTAGTTATAACAGGTGGGTCTGCGAAGTTGGCTGGTATGCGGGAGTTTCTTGAAAGATACTTTGACCTCCCAGTAAGGATAGGCTATCCCATAGGGGTGATAGGTCTCAAAGAAAAGGTTCAAGACACATCCTACGCAACTGCAGTTGGGCTTGTTAAGTTGGCTCACAGGGAGCTTGTTCTTGAAAAAAGAGGAACACTGCAGAAGGGAAAGGAAAATACCACAGAGAATAACTTTAATCTTTCAAGCCTTATAATGAGGTTCAAAGCCTTTTTTAAGGATATAATGTGAACTAAGGAGGAGAGATATGGAAGCCTTAAACCCTACCAGGATAAAGGTCTTTGGAGTCGGGGGCGGTGGCTCCAATGCGGTAAACAGAATGTACCTTGAGGGTATGGAGGGTGTGGACCTTTTTGTGATAAACACAGATGTTCAACATCTCGCTTCTCTTGCGGTTCCCAACAAGATACAGATAGGTGAGAAGGTCACAAAGGGTCTGGGGGCTGGAGCAAAGCCTGAGGTAGGAGAGCAAGCAGCACTTGAGGATGCGGACAAGATAAGAGAGATCCTGCGAAACACAGATATGCTATTTGTAGCCAGCGGTCTTGGTGGAGGAACTGGGACTGGTGCTGCGCCTATAATAGCGGAAATAGCCAAAGATATGGGCATACTAACGGTGGCGGTGGTAACAAAACCTTTTAACTTTGAAGGACCCAAGAGAATGCAGGTAGCTAGCGAAGGGTTGGAGAAGCTCAGGGATGTGGTCGATACCTACATAGTGGTGAACAATCAAAAACTGGTAGAGATGGCGGATAGGAACTTTAGCATAAGGGATGCCTTTAAGATGGTGGACGATGTACTTTCTAAGGCGGTAATGGGTATAACTAGCATAGTGGTAACTCCAGCCCTTATAAATGTAGACTTTGCTGATGTGAAAACCGTTATGGAAAAGGGTGGTCTTGCCCTCATAGGTATGGGTGAAGGTAGAGGAGATGGAAAGAGAGATTACGCCATAGAACACGCTATAAGCAGTCCTCTGCTTGAAGGCAATAGTATACAGGGTGCAAGGAGGCTTCTTGTAACCCTTTGGGTAAGTGAGGATGTGCCCTTTAGAGAAGTTGAGGAAACCATAAGTAGGATAAGAGAGACCGCTCATGAGGATGCTCTAATAATCTTTGGTGCCATGCTTGAAAACAGCAAAGAGAACTTCATGAGGGTGGCTGTGGTTGCCACAGATTTTGAAAACGCTCAAAGCCTTGGACAGTTCAGGGTGGTTAAAAAGCCTGAGTTCAAAGAACCTATAAAGAAGGCAGTCCCAGAAACCACCATAGAACCTGTCCAGCCAGAAATAGAGGAAATACCAGCCTACCTCAGGAGAAAGAAGAAAATATAAGCATGCAAAGAGTAGACGCAAAAGGCGATAAGTCCATTGCCTTTATCCTTGGACTTGTTTATGGATATAGAAAGGCACAGTTTGAACTAAAGGTTTTCGATATCAAAGAGTTTTGCAAGGAGAACCACACACAAGATAAAGTTTA
>JAXSOP010000028.1:0-13146 GCA_037926125.1 Aquificaceae bacterium | reverse complement strand
CTCCGTCTGGTGTTATAATTAATGAGACAAGCTATGAAAAAGGGCTACAATAAACTGCTCTTTATACTTGCCTTTGCCTTCTCCATAAGTTGTGAAGGCATGTTTTTAACAAGCCCCTGCTATCAAGAAAGATTTTTAGAGAATGCAAGAACTCAGACTGCATTTTATGTATGGTCTCAGCAAAATCCAATGGAAGCACTCCTCTTAGGTTTGGGAGCTGGCTTTTCTCTCATTACTGGTGAAACACAAGAAGTGGAAAGTGCTTTATTAAACAAGATAGAACCTATAATGAGGGAGCTAAAGCTCGTAGAAAAGGGTAAATCTCGTAAGACAGAGGAGGGAATTTTTCAATGTAGCGTGCTTTTTGAATACAAGGGTAATAGATTTTTAGCTCACTACAACCTAAGACACATGCACTCGGGCGGAGAGGGAAACCTATACAGGATAGAAAACTTTGAAATCTCTCCAGTGGAACAGTAAGGGATGGAAAGCCTTCAAAGATGGAAAGAGAGGATAGAAGAGAGGCTCAGGGAACTTCTAAAACCCTTTGAGCCAGAGGTTCTTTATCAAACCATGTCCTATTACCTTTTTCAAGAGGGTAAACGCATAAGACCTCTCTTTTTGTGTGCGGTGTGTAATGCCCTTGGGGGTAATATAGAGGATGCAGTCACGGTAGGTTGTGCGGTGGAGATGGTTCACAACTATTCACTTATCCACGATGACCTTCCTGCCCTTGACAACGACGCCTTGCGTAGGGGAAAGCCCACTTGCCACATAGTCTTTGGCGAAGATCTTGCCATACTGGCGGGCGACGCCCTTCTAACCTATGCCTTTGAGGTGCTTTCAAAGAGGGAAAACTTTCATAGTCTTGGGGAAAGGGAACTCCTACTCCTTGTAAGAGAGCTTGCCAAAAGCTCGGGCTTTGAGGGCATGGTGGGAGGGCAGGTTATGGATATAAGAAAGCTCTCCTCTCAGGAAGAAATAAGTTTGAAGAAGACCGCAAGGCTCTTCTCCTTTTGCTTTGTGACAGGAGGTATAGTAGCCAAAAGGTTGGACTTCCTCCAAGCCCTTGAAGACCTCGGGCTAAAGGTGGGACTGCTCTTTCAGATGGTGGATGATTGGAAGGATAAGGACGGTTTTTATCTTTACTATGGTGAAAATCTATGGGAAAAAATAGAGCTTTTTAAGGAGGAATGTATTCACGTGGCTGAAGGCATGAATATAAGGACAGAAGAATTCTTAGGGCTTGTGGAGCTTATTACTGGCGGAGGGGGAGGGATTCGAACCCCCGGTGGGCTGTAAACCCACTGGTGATTTCAAATCACCCGCCTTCGTCCACTCGGCCACCCCTCCAAAGGGATTAAATATTATAGCTTTATCTTTCCTTCCTTCAACTCTCTTCTTAGCTGTCTCTCAAGGTCTCTTTGACGGAGCTCTTCCCTCCTGTCGTGAGCCTTTTTACCTTTAGCGAGGGCTATCTCCACCTTTACCTTTCCATTTCTGAAATATACTCTCAAAGGTATAAGGGTGTAGCCCTTTTCCTTTACTTTTCCCATAAGCCTGAGTATCTCCCTTTTGTGAAGCAAGAGCTTTCTTGTTCTGAGTGGGTCTGGAGGCTTTATGGTTGCATAGCGATAAGGTGCAATATACAGGTTATAAAGCCACGCTTCTCCATCCTGAATCCTTACAAAGCTGTCTTTGAAAGAAACCGTCTGCCTGTTTCTGAGAGCTTTTACTTCGGGACCTTCAAGGACTATGCCAGCTTCGTAGGTTTCTAAAACCTCATACTCTGCCTTCGCTTCCTTGTTGTAGGCTACAGTAAGCTCTCCAGTCTGCTTTGCCATTATATCAGTTTAACATAGCCAATATCTGATGCCTTAGCACATGGGCTGGTTTGTAGTCTGGTGTTATCTTTATTGCATTCTCTGCTTCTATTAGCGAATCCTTATACATTCCCTTCATAAGGTATATCCTTGCCAAGTTCATGTGAGGATATTGTCTTGGTTCGTACCTTGGTGCAGTTATTGCCCTCTTGAGCCATGGAATTGCTTCATCAAGCCTTCCCATAGCAATAAGATATGAGCCTATGTCGTTGTATGGGTTTCCAAAATCTGGGTCTATTTCTATAGCTTTCAGACAGAGCTCTATTGCGGTTTCAAGCTCACCGAGCATGCTATACGCCCAGCCCATGTAGGTGTAGGCTTCTGCGGTGGGTTGAATATCTATGGATTGTTGATATAGTTCAATGGCTTGCTGTATGTTCCCAGCCATGTGTTCCTGAAGAGCCTTCTCCAATAACTCCCTTGCATCCTTGCTTATTTCCCTCATAGTGCAATTAAATATATCCCTATCACAAAAATTGACAATATATGACTCAAACATAGTCTCATAATAGGTTATGCTTCCTTAAAGTCCTTGCTACTCTTTCATCCCCCCTTGCCAAGTCTTTCATAGCCTCCAGTAGGCTCTCGAATTTGCCACCTTCAAACCTCTCGAGGGCTTCATCGGTAGCTCTTTTAACTACCGTCCTTCTATCCCATATAAGCACACCTATAACCGTTGCCACGAGGGCAATTTGTCCCGCAAATATGGCAAGCATAATATCAATAAGCCTGTCTATCTGCCTTTCCACGTGTTCAACCCTATTCACTACAGCCTTCTGATCCTCCTCAAGCCTGATTATTCTGCTTCTGTCTTCCAAGGTAAAGGGAACTTCCTTATTAAAAGCAATGCCAAAGAGTAGCACTATCAAAAGGAGTTTTACCATGACGAACTTCCAATTAGATAATAATTTACTCCCATTCCCTCTCTCTTAGAGAACTTTGAAGGCTTTTAGGAACTTCCGCCCTTATACCAAAGAGTAGTTTTAACTGAAGGGCGTTAAGCACAGCTTGGGCTTTTACTGTGTTGTTAAAAAAGATGTAAGTATCCCTGTTTCCTAACTTTTTGACCTTATCCTTTATCTTTTTGAGCTCTTCAAGAGAATAAAGGTAGTCATAATGCTTTTCAGGGTCTCTTCCATGAAGTCTCAAATAGTTTACTACACCAACGCCAACCCAAGGACCCACGAGAAAACCGCTCCCCTTTGGTGCATCAGAGTTAACAAGAGAAAAGTCAAGTTCTTCAAGGAAACTATAAAAGTCTGCCTTCTTAAAGCTTTTGTTTCTTACCTCAATAACCTTTGGCACACCTTTGAAGTCTTCTGAAAGCCTTTTTATATAATGAAGGTTTTCTTCTTTGTAGCCAAAGCTTTCAGGAAATTGAAAAAGAAGTGCTATAAAGCGATCTTCTTCAATGGCAGGTTCTATGGCATGAAGGAACTTTTTAACATCTTCCTGACGGTAGCTCCTATGATGGGTAAAGGCTCTATGGGCTTTGAAAGCAAACTTCAAACTCGAAGTTCTGGAGAGCATGCTTTTTACCGTCCCCCTATTGGGAAAGTTATAAAAGGAAGAGTTTATCTCCACAACTTCAAAATACTGAGAATAAAACCTTATGTAATCTTCCCTCTTTAAAAGAGGAGGGTAGAACCCTCCCACCCAATCTTTGTAAAAAAATCCACTACAGCCTATGTATACCCTCAAGGAATGAACTTAGATTTGAAGTCCTTAAGGGCTTGGTCTGTCTTTGCCTTGAGCTGGTCGTCAAGGGCTTTTTTCTCCTTTATTTCCTTAAGTAGGTCTGACTTTTCCCTGTCAAGGTAGGCATACAGCTCCTTTTCAAACTTTCTTACAGACTCCACAGGAAGGTCATCAAGGTATCCATTTGTTCCTGCGTATATGGCTATTATTTGCTTTTCAACGGGAATTGGGCTATAGGGTTCTTGTTTTAGTAGTTCCACAAGCCTAAGACCTCTATTTATTGTCTGTTGGGTTGCTTTGTCAAGCTCTGAAGCAAACTGCACAAAGGCTTCCAATTCTCTAAACTGTGCAAGGTCAAGCCTGAGAGTTCCAGCCACTTGTTTCATAGCCTTTATCTGTGCTGCTCCACCAACCCTTGAAACGGAAAGACCCACGTTTATGGCTGGTCTTATGCCTTTGTTAAAGAGGTCTGGCTCAAGGTATATCTGTCCGTCAGTTATGGATATGACGTTTGTTGGAATGTATGCGGCTACGTCTCCAGCTTTTGTTTCTATGATAGGCAAGGCGGTAAGAGAACCAGCTCCCATCTCATCGTTTAGCTTTGCTGCACGTTCTAAAAGCCTTGAGTGCAGATAGAAGACATCTCCAGGGTATGCTTCTCTACCGGGAGGTCTTCTCATAAGTAGAGAAAGCTGTCTGTAGGCTTCTGCGTGCTTTGAAAGGTCATCATAGATGATAAGAGCGTGTTTTCCGTTGTCTCTGAAGTATTCTCCTATGGTGCATCCTACAAAGGGAGCAAGGTATTGCAGAGAAGCTGGGTCTGTGGCGGATGCCACCACTACGCAGGTGTATTCCATAGCACCGCTTCTTTCAAGAAGCTCTATTATCCTTGCGGTGGTAGACCTCTTTTGACCTATGGCAACGTATATGCAATAGACATCTGTGTCCTTCTGGTTTAGTATGGTGTCTATACATATAGTGGTTCTTCCAGTGGACCTGTCTCCAATTATTAGCTCCCTTTGACCCCTTCCTATAGGAATCATAGCGTCTATGGCTTTTATACCTGTCTGGAGTGGTTCATGAACTGATTTTCTCTTCACCACACCCGGTGCTATCTTCTCCACTGGAGACCTGTATTCATACTTTATGGGTCCTTTTCCATCAAGAGGATTACCCAGTGGGTCTATAACCCTTCCTATAAGCCCCTCACCCACGGGAGCGTCCAAGATTCTTCCTGTTCTCCTAACTATTGAGCCTTCCCTTATACCGCTTTCACTACCAAGCACTATAATACCTACATTGTCCTCTTCAAGGTTAAAGGCAAGCCCCATAGTCCCGCCTTCAAACTCCACAAGTTCATTAGCCATTACATTATCAAGCCCATAAGCCCTTGCAACACCATCACCCACGTAATAGACAACACCCACCTCTTCCATCTTTGCGGATGCTTCAAATCCCTTTATCTGTTCCCTTAATAACTGAAGAGCTTCCTCATAGGTTATAGTTGCCATAACAAACCTCCTTAGGGTTTTGGAAGTATTTTACTACAATTCTCACAGAAAAACCTACCCTTAGCATCAACCTCCCAGAGACTGTTAGAAAAGCTCATAACACACCATCTGTTTTTGCAATGCATAAGCCCAAAGGTATGACCGAGCTCATGGTTTACCTCCTTAAAAACCCTTTCAAAGAAAAGTCTTTCTTCTGGACTCTGAAGTCTGTAGGTGCTTACCACAGCATACTTTCCTCCGAGTTGAGCAAGTCCAAATATGAAGTTTAAACCCTCTTCGTAAAGGTCAAAGGGAAATAGTGCCAAAAACTTTAGCATATCAGGGTAGTAAACCCTCGATAAAAACTCTAAAAGCGTGCTGGCATGATACTGCTTTCTGTATGGGTTGTAGCCAAGCCTTGGTGGAAGTGTAATATGTGAAAACCTTACCTCAAAGCCAAACACCTCCTTTATATTCTTTGCGGTGGCAAGTATGGATCTTTTCTCTTCCCCAAAGCCAGTTAAGTATATAAACTTACCTTCTCGCATTTCTAAATTCTCTCACTCTCCTGCTATGTTCCTGATAGGTTTTACTAAAATGGTGCCCACCTGAGCCATCCGCAACAAAGTATAGGTAATCAACCTTTGCAGGTTCAAGAGCGGACTTAAGAGACTCAAGCCCAGGGTTGCATATGGGGGATGGTGGAAGACCAAAATAAACATAGGTGTTGTAGGGGTCTTCAAGCCCGAGATGCTTCAGTGTCAACCGCCCTTCCCAAAGGTTTTTCCTTTTCAAGGCATATATGACAGTGGGGTCTATCTGCAGTTTCATACCCCTTTTTAGTCTGTTGTGTACAACTGCGGATACAAGAGGTCTTTCTTCTAACTTTGAGGTTTCCTTTTCTATCATGGAAGCTATGGTAACCCACTCTTCAAGGGTGAGTCCTTTCTCTTCAAGGTTTTCCCTAAGCTCTTCGGTCTTTCTCAAGAAGTTTTTGTGCATTACATCAATAACCCTCAGAGGGTGAGTATTCTTTGAGAAAAAGTAGGTGTCTGGGAAGAGAAAGCCTTCCATACTGCCCACCTTAAGCCCGTATTTTCTAACAGTGTTTTCAGAAAGGGCATATTTTAGAAAGTCTTTTGCGGAGCATATGTGGTTTTCTTCTAAGATGCTCCCTATATCGTATATGTCTGAACCTTCTGGTATAGTTATCCTGTAAACCTTTTTTAGACCCTTGCTGAGTTTTTCGTATATGTCCCATGGGTATACAAGCCCTCTAAACTCGTATTCTCCAGCCTCAAGTTTTTTCTTGTATACCGCATGAATAAATAGAAAACTCAAAGGGTTTCTCAAAAGCCCCTCCTTGTAGAATTGGAAAGCTATATCCTTTGTTGGTGTGCCGTAGGCTATTTCCACAATTTTCTCCTCTGTTTTTACAGGTAGGAAGGAGTAGAAAACAAAGAGAGCTAAAATAATGACTGGGAAAAAGAACCTTAGGTATCTCATAGACTTTCTATATATTCCAAAAGTATAATGTAGGCTGAAAGGCTGTCCTTTAGTTTTTCTCTCCTTTTTATGCTCACACCTTGCATGAGCCTATAGGCTTCCTTTGTGGTATATCTCTCATCCCAAAGTATTATCTCAACATCCTCGTGCAAGAAATCTCTTAGCTTTTCTGAAAAGTCCATTACCTCCTTGGCTCTCTGTCCCTCCTTCCCCATTGGTGTAAGGGGGAGCCCTATAAGAATAATATGCGCACCGAGTTCCTTTACTTTATCCGCTATAATCTGGAGGGTTTTCTCACCCTTGTTTTCGATACCTTCCAGCGGTAAGGCTATACCAAGCGATGTGTCACCAAGAGCTAACCCTATGCGTTTACTGCCATAGTCTACTGCGAGAACCTTCAACCTGTCCTTATGCCTACCACCCTGTATAGGGGGCAAAAGCCTATGGCAGAAGTCCCTATGAACACTATGCCTAATATACCCAGTATCCACCAAGCACCACCCTTTGTGAAGGCGAGGTAAAGGAAAACAACCCCCAGTACTATCCTTATTGCTCTGTCCCAACCTGCCATGTTCTTTTCCATGGTTTGCACCTCCTTGTGTATTCATTTTAACATAATAGGCTATGAAGGGTCTTGTGGCAATGCTTACTGACTTTGGACTTAGAGACGGCTTCGTGGGGGCTATGAAAGGCGTAATAGTTGGCATGAACCCTGAGGTTCAGATAGTTGACATAAGCCATGAAGTAGAACCTTTTAACATACTTCACGGTGCTTTGCTTTTGAGATCTCACTTTTCTTATTTTCCAAAAGGCACAATATTTCTGTGCGTGGTAGACCCGGGAGTAGGCTCTGAAAGGCTTCCATTGGTAGTTAATACTGGAGGATACACTTTTGTAGGACCTTACAACGGGCTTTTTGACCTTGCCCTTAGAAGTATAGGAGATATACCTAAGGCATACAAGATAAATATAGAGAAATTTGCCCTTCCGAGAATAAATGAGACCTTTCATGGTAGAGATGTGTTTGCACCTGTAGCGGGATGGCTGAGCAAAGGTTTAGACCCTCGGGAAGTTGGGAGCCCAGTGGACTATAAGTTTAAACTCCCATGGGAAGAGCCAGAGGATAGAGGAGAAATCTTAATGGGTAGGATAGTTTACTTTGACCACTTTGGTAATGCTATAACCAACGTGCCTTGCGGTAGATATGAGGAGGGCTATTTCAGAGGACAAAAGCTAAGGGTTGTCTCCTACTTTCTTGAGGCAGAAAAGGACAAGCCTGCCCTTTTGTGTGGCAGTTTTGGTCTTATGGAAATGTTCCTGCCTATGGAAAACTTCAAGGAAAGGCTTGGGGTTATGGTTGGAGAATGTGTTACCTTGAAAAAAACATGCACATAGCCGATAATATACCTATGATTGACAGGGTAGAGCTACAAAAGATAATTGGGTACGTGGCTGAGCTTGAGGAGAGGAAGAGAAGGCAGGTTAAAGGAAAGGAGGAAGATAAGGGTGTCAGCGTTGAGCTTTCTAACCTGCTTCAAAGGGGCGATGCGGTAAATTATGAAGACCTAGGCAAAAAAGTGGAGAGTATAAGGTCTCAGCTTCAGAAAAACGCTTATGAGGTCTCTCCAGATAAGATAGTCCAAGGCCTTGAAAAGTTCCTTTCCTCTAAATAGCACTTAGTAATTCTTGGGTGTAGGGGTGTTTGGGATGGTCAAAAACACTCAATACATCCCCTTCCTCCACCACCAGGCCATCCTTTAAGACTATAACCCTGTCCGCTACCTCTGCCACAACACCAAAATCATGAGTAACAAGAATAACGCTTCTGCCTTCTTCCTTCATGTCTCTGAAAAGCTTAAGTATCCTGCTCTGAATGGAAACATCCAAGGCTGTGGTCGGTTCATCCGCAAGCACAAGCTGTGGGTTGCATACCGTGGCTATGGCTATACAAACTCTCTGCTTTAGTCCACCAGAGAGATGATGTGGATAGCTGTTGTAGACTCTCTCTACCTCTTTTATGCCTGCTTTTTTCAGAGCTTCAAAGGCTTTTTCTTTTGCCTGCTCCTTTCCAAAATGAGCTATGTAGGCTTCTTCCACTTGAGGTCCAACCCTATAGAGTGGGTCAAGGTAGACAGAAGGCTCTTGAAATACTATAGAAGTATATCTCCCCCTTATCTTTCTGTATTCTTTTTCTGGCATACCAACCAATTCCCGACCTTTAAATCTTATGGACCCTTCAAGTCTTGCATCTTCTGGTAGAAGCCCTATTATTGAGTAAAGTATAGAAGTTTTCCCAGAGCCAGACTCACCTACTATGCAAAGCACCTCACCCTCTTTTAGGTCAAAGTTTATATCCTTTAGGACACGATTACTGCCATAGTAGAGGTTTAAGTTCCTTACCTCAAGAAACATGGAGTAGTCTTTTGAACACTGGCTCCATCCTGTCGTATAGCTCGTAGAGGTTTTGAGATATAACCTTAGTGTCCGCAAGGGTCTGCATAAAGTTGGTATCTCCAAACCATCTTGGAACGAGATGAAGATGTATGTGGCTATCAAGCCCAGCACCCGCTGCCCTGCCAAGGTTGTAGCCTACGTTTATGCCGTGGGACTTCATAACTTCCTTTATAAGCTGTATGCAAACCCTCGTTAGCCTATGTATCTCAATGGCGGTTTCCTGGTCAAGAAGCAGATAATCTCCTATGTGGTCTATGGGTGCTACCATTAGATGTCCAGAGTTGTAAGGAAACTTGTTAAATATCACAAAAGCCCTTTTGCCACGGTGCAGGACAAGATAGTCTCTGAGTTTTTCCTCCGGTTGAGATACTGCCTCGCAGAGAAAGCACCCCTCTTGCTCATCCACTTTCTCCACATACTGGCTTCTCCAAGGTGCCCAGAGGAGCTTCATAGTCTCAAAAGCCTCCTTATCGCCCTTTCCACATCCTCTTCCTCTGGAGTGTAGTCATGCCTTTCCAATTCCATAGTGTCCCTAAAGTAGAGAGCGGTAGGAAAGCTAAAAACCCCGAGATCTTCCGCACTTGTGTGTTTGCTAACATCAAGCCAGTAGAAGTTTATCTTATCTCCGTAGAGCCTTTGAAACTTTAAAAGTCGTTCATAGAAGGTTTGGTTTTGTGGATTATCTGGTGTTGTAAGCAATACAACTGCTGGCTTTTCACCAGCCATAGCCTTTTCGTAAAAATCTCTATCCGTAAGTTCCTCAAAGCTTTCAAACATATCAACCTCCTTAGAAAGATTATAATCTGGGTGCTATAATAAAGCATGATGAAGGTAAAGGAATTCCTGAAAGAAAACGCCATTTCTATCGGAGACAATTTTGTGTTATTGCTTGAGAAACTAAACCTTCAAGACGAAAGGTATACAAAGAAGATAGAGCAAGAAATAGGTGAACCTGCCAAAATGTCCAAGTCAAAGGGCAATACTGTTGACCCAGAAGAGGCAATAAAGAAGTATGGAGCGGACACTGTAAGACTTTACATGCTTTTTGCAGGTCCTGTGGAGAAGGACTTTGAGTGGACAGAGGAAGGCGTCCAAGGTGCTTATAGGTTTCTCAGAAGGCTTTGGAACCTTTTTTACCAGCATATTCAGGGCATGAAAGATGCCACACATAACAGAGAAGAGTTTGCAAACCTCAGTGGAAACCTAAAAGAAATAAGACACAAGACTCATCAAACACTCAAAAAATACCTCTCAAGCATGAAAGACCTTTCCTTCAACACCGCCATAGCGAGCATAATGGAGCTTTTGAACATGTTTCAGGACTTCCAACCTTCTGACAACTTGGACTACAAGGTGCTTAGAGAATCCCTTGAGGCTATTCTCTTTATGCTCTACCCTATTACACCACATATATGCGAAGAGCTATGGCAATCTCTTGGGTATGACAGGCTCATGGTCTTTTATCCCTTCCCAGAGCCCGATGAGAAGGCTCTTGCCCTTGAAGAATTGGAAATCCCAGTGCAGGTGAACGGAAAGCTGAGGGCGATTATAAGAGTGCCAGTGGATGCGGAAGAGTCTATGGTAAAAGAGCTTGCACTCAAAGACCCAAGGGTGAGTCAGTGGCTCAACGGTAAGGAGCTTAAAAAGGTTATCTACGTGAAGAACAAACTTCTTAACCTAGTGGTCTGAGATGGAGAACCTCATAAACCTGCTTTTGTTTTTTGGAAAGCTACTATTCCTTATAGTTCTTGTGGGCTTGCCCTTTCTCCTCGTAATCGTTTTTGTAGCGGACAAAGTATACAGAAAGGTAGGACCAAAATACGAAGATTTAAGAGAGAAAAGGGTAAAAGAGCTTGAGGAAGAGCAAAGAAAGAGCGAAGACAAGAAAGGGAAGAAAAAAGTATGATTTTTATCATATAAATTCCCCTTGACAGCTTTTAAGCTCATGCTAATTTTTTGATAACCCATTCATTAAGGAGGTAAAGCATGCCAATGGAAGTTTTGCCAGGGCCAGCTGGCTATATACCAACCCCTGCAGCCTTTGAAGGTGTTGAACTTCCTCCACCAGGAAAAGCCCTGCTTTATGGGAAGATAGTGGACGAAGAGACTGCTATGAGAGAAGCTGCGAAGGCTATGCTAACAAGAAGAAACCCTACCATATTCCCAGGACCACTGGTTCTTTGGGGATGGAACGCAGGAGCCATGGAAAAGGCTAAGGCGGTTCTTGAACTGGCTATGGAGATACCCAACTGCAGGATTATACCAATGCCCGACTATAGACCAAAATATCCAAAAATAGACCCAGAGGCGGAGATAAACCCAAACCATCCAAACCTCACTATACTTCATAATAAGATAGAAGCCTGTATATTTGTGGGTGTTCACTGCCACTATGCAAATTTATCTCTGAGAATGATAAGGGCTGGAACCAACTGCTTTACCATAGCCCTGTGTGCGGAGATGGGCCACGAGGATGCCATGGTTTCCCTCAGGGACCAGCATGCAGAGGAGATTAGACGCTTTAAGGATGTGCTTGTGCAAGTTAGAGAAGAGCTTGGTATAAATTGGGAGCCAAAGCTTCCCCCAGAAAACCCATCCCTTCCCAAGGAAGAGTATCAGACCCTTTCTGTTTTGGACTATGGAGAGTATTCATATCTTTTGATCCCCAGAAGGGGAGAACATGTAACGGAAAGCGAATAAAAACGGAGGTAGTGTCATGCCAGAACAAAGAGTTGTAGATACGGATTACCTTCTTTTAGAGGCACCGAGAGAGAGAAAGTTTATCACCGGTGCCCAGGCTATGGCGGAGGCTGTCAAACGTGCCAATGTGGACGTAGCAATAGCATACCCTATAACACCCCAGTCTGAGGTTATGCACCTTGTGGGTGATATATGGGCTCAGGGCTATCTCAAGGACTACTACAGGGCGGAAGAGGAATACGGTGCCATGTCCGCCATAGCTGGAGCGGTCAGAGGTGGTGCAAGAGCCTTTTCTGCTACTTCTGGACCGGGTCTCCTTAGGGGTTTGGAAGCTATAGTCTCTTGGCCAGGGCATAGAATACCCGCTGTTCTTGGGGTTCTCACAAGGGTTGTAAACGCACCCCTTTCCATACAGCCTGACAACGTTGAGATAGCATACCTGCTTCATTCTGGCGTGGTTGTTCTTCATGCGGAAAACCAGCAAGATGTATTTGACTTTACCCTCGCAAGCTTTGTTATATCTGAAAAGGTGGACGTTTATATACCCATAGCGGTTTGCACTGAGGGCTTTTTTGTAACACACGCCAAGGGATATGTAAACATGACCCCAGAAGACATGAAACTGCCACCAAGAGACCCCTACAAGGCACCCGTGCCTCCCACAGACTGTGAAATACCCCCTGCAAGAATACAGAGAGATGCACCAGTTCAGAAGTCTAACTTCATGAGCTACCTGATACATGCGGTATGGCAACAAGAAGTCTGGGCTTCTAACATAAGGGCTATGAAATACATATACAAATACCTTGGTGGTCCCATTGAAGTGGTAAACCCAGATGCAGAAGTCTTTGTAGTTGCTTCTGGATGTGCTGCTGCACAGGGAAGAGAGGCAGTGCGTTATGCACAGCTTGAGGGACTCAACGTGGGTCTTGTAAAGGTCAAGTCCATAAGACCCTTCCCAGAGAAGGAGATAAGACAAGCCCTCTCCAAGGCTAAGGCGGTTATAGTCCCCGAGCATAACATAATAGGCTGGCTTGCAAAAGAGGTAAAGGCGGCCATACCCAACAACGATATAGTAGTAGGCGGTCCAAGGGTTTATGGTGGTATGACGCTACCAGTGGAGCTCATCATGGAGGAGATATACAACGCCCTTGGCATAAAGAAGGAAAAGAAGGTTGTTGTATAAAAAACCTTAAGGAGGTATAGATATGGGTTTGGAATATGTTAGAATCTCACCAGGCTTTGAAAAATACATGCCTAAGGACTATGTGGATATGGTCCAATATGGGCAGTTTGGCAAAGAGATAGATGTCCAACAACTTGGGCAGTTCAAGGAGCTTGTGGAAGAGCACCCCATGTGTGCGGGATGCTTTATGGCATACTTCATAAGGGTCTTTTATGCATCACTTCCAAAG
>JAXSOP010000027.1:0-13379 GCA_037926125.1 Aquificaceae bacterium | reverse complement strand
ACGAGCAAGATTCTTAGCAGGCTTTCAGGGGCTATACCCAATAGAAGGCTTCCACCCACATAACTGCCTGCACTTGAGCCAAGAACCATAAAAAGCACAAAGCTAAGGTTTTCCTTGAGGACAAGAAAACTTCTATCTCTGCTGTATCTGGCAAAGGCGGATATCATAGTGGGCATGCTAACCATAAGGGATAGGCTTCCTGCCAGTTTTAGGTCAAAGCCATAGAGGAGAACAAAGGTGGGTATGAGAAGCTCACCACCTGCCACCCCCATAAGTGCTGCTACAACACCTATGAAAAAGCCTGCAAACAATGCCAAGAAGATAAGGAGATAGCCATGGGGTTTTGGCAAAGCGTTGTTTAAAATATAGCCTTCCACAAAGAGGACGAAGGCAATAAAAAGGAGAAGGAGTGCGATGGTTTTTTGGAGGGTCTTTGAGTGCACTTTTGTTGCCCAGTCCGCAGCAACCCATGCACCAATAATACTTCCTGCCAAAAGATTAAACACAGCAGACCAATACCCTAAGAGAGTCTGAAGGGGGATAACTTCAAGCCTTGAGAAGAAACTTGAGGACACCACCACAAGGCTTATGGCTTTGTTTATTATCACTGCCTGAAGAGGCAGGAAGTGAAAGAGGCTAAGAAGAAAGGGCAGTCTAAACTCCGCACCACCAAGCCCAATGAGACCACCAAGCAAAGCTACGAAAAAACCCACAAGAAAGGAAAGGACGTTTCTCTTCATTCTCCACATCTTAGCACAAGGGCTTGAACTTCTACAACTCCATCTTTGAGCATATCTAAATCCCTTGCAGCGGAATAGGAAAGGTCAAGGACTCTTCCAGGCTTTAGTGGACCTCTGTCTATGACCTTTACGACCACTTCTCTACCATTCTTGAGGTTTTTTACCCTAAGGAGGCTTCCCAGTGGCAAGTCTGGGCTTGCGACATAGTAGCCATGCATGTCATACCTAATTCCATAGGTGGTTTCTCTACCATGGTAGGCTTCTGCGTAATAACTGGCAAGACCTCTTATCCTTGCAGGGCATGTTCTTCTGTCATCTACTCCGCATCTTTGAATTTCAAGCCTTGCTGGGAAGGGCTCCTTTCCAAGAATATCTCTGAACCTTTCAGGGATACATATGCCTCTTATATCTTCTCTTCTGAAAACCGCTATAGTTATGCTTTTGCCAGTGGATGTGTTAACTACCCTTACTCTGCTTCCGCTTTGAACCAAATTGCTGTATGCTCTATCTCCTGTGCAGTAAAAGCCTTCAGTCCGCAATATCTCAGGGCAGTTAACCCTTAGCTCACCACCCATTCCTGTAGACCTATCCTGCACCACCACAGAACAGGAAGAGATAAGAAGTAAAAGAACGAGTAAGAGTATTTTCATAGCCTTCTGAATATGATAGACAAAATTAGCCCGTTTAGGTTTTGCATAAGGCTAAAAAGGGCACCGGGAAGGGCGGACTCTGGAGGAAAGTATCTGAGGGCAAGGACTGTAGCCAAACCAGAGTTTTGCATCCCCACCTCTATGGAAAGGGTTTTGGCATAAGTTCTGTCAAACCCTACGATTTTTGCAAAAATGTATCCAAGAAGAAAACCCAAAAGGTTGTGAAGCAAGACAAGTATAAAAACCTGCATAGAAAGTTCCCTGAGCCTCTCTGAGTTTATGGCAAAGACGGTGGCGATTATAACTCCTATAAAGAACACCGCAAGGTATGGTAATAGAGTCTCAAGATGCGTAATCTTTGGGAAAACACTTCTTATAAGGATACCTGCCACAACTGGTAAGAGGACTATTAAGAGAAGGTCTATGACCATGGAAGCTAATGGCACATCAACCCTTGTCCCTACAAGCACATAAGTGAGAAGGGGTGTCATTATGGGAGAGATTAGGGTAGAAAAGGTTGTCATACTTACAGAGTAAGCAAGGTTTCCGCCTGAGAGGTAGGTTATTACATTAGAAGCGGTGCCACCAGGGGCAGAGCCAATCAAAACAGAGCCATACATAATCTTCTCATCAACTCTGATTAAAATAGCAAGGATGTATCCTAACAAGGGCATTATGGTAAACTGCAAAAGCCCAGCGTATATTATTCTCAAGGGCTTTCTAAACACTTCGTAGAACTCCTCACCTCTTAGTGTTAAACCCATGCTTAGCATAATAAGGGCGAGAAGATAGGGAATAGTTGGCTTTAGTTGTAAGAAAGCCTCCTTTACATAAAGCCCCAATAGGCTAAAGGCAATTAGCATACCCAAAGTTATAATTGCCTGCATACTGCTATAATATACCCATGAAGCTCCTGCTCCTTATCCTTTTAATCTTTAACATAGTTTCTGCCAAGGTGGTAGCGCGCATAGATAAGGAGCAGATAACCTCCGCTCAAGTACAGCAAGCTTTTAATGCCTATTGGAGAGAAATATTACACTTACCCATAGCCAGGGCTACACACAGAGACCTTCAAGAGTTTCTTGTAGAGTATGTAAGAAGCAAAATAATACAGATGGAAGCAAAGAGAATGGGCATCTCCGTTAGCCCACAGGAATTTGAAGAGTATGTGGAGAGACACGTAGGCAGTAAGCGTTTAAGTGAGGTGGCAAGTGAGCTTATAACCACTGAAATACTGAGCCAGAAGATAATAAACAGGGTGGCAGGAGTACTTGATATTAAGGAGGGACAAATAACCGCCTACTACTATCTCAACTTAAGGGATTTTAAACTCCCAGCACAAGTTCTCTTAGAAAGATATACCGCAGACAGCCTTGATGCAGCTAACGAAGCTTACTATAGTCTTTCAAGGGGTCAAGCGGTAAAAGATGGAAGTGGTGTAAGAGCAGGTCAGCCTATGTGGTACTCTATTCAGACACTGCCAGATATAGTAAGACGTCAGCTCTATCCCTATGACACTGGTAAGACCACAAGGCCTATAGAGGTGGGTGGGAGTTATGTTATCTTTAGGGTGGCGGACAGAAGGGGAAGTGGTATAATGCCCCTTGAGGAGGCAAAGCCCATAGTAAGGGAAAAGCTCCTCAGAGAAAGAAGAAAGGAGGTCTTCCAAAAATGGTTTCAAGAAGTTTCAAAAAGATACTCGGTGGAGTTTTACTTTGGACAACTTTGAGCTTTTCTGCGGCTCTTGTAGACAGAGTGGTAGCCTCTGTAAACTCAGAACCTATACTTGAGAGCGACATTAAGATGGGCATGCTTTACTATGCTACTACCAACAGGAAAGACGTCCTTGATAAACTCATAGAGGATATGCTACTATACCAGTTCCTAACAGGAAGAGGTATGCAGGTCCCTCCCGAACTTACGGAGCAAGCTTTGGGGAACATTGCAAAGGCAAACAGAACCACTATTGATGGAATAGCTCAAGAGCTTGCAAGAGAGGGTCTTACCCTTCAGGACCTTAGAAGATTCTTAGAGAGAGAAATTTTAGCTAAACAAGGGCTTATTGCCTTTCTTGAAAGGGAAGTTAAAGTTTCTGACTTGGAGCTTGAGTTGGAAAAGCTCAAAAGTGGTAATATAAGGGTGGTTAGAAACATAGAACTTCTTGTAATAGATAGAAGGGATGAAGGAAAATTAAAAACCATCTTTAGCCCAGAAAAGGGACTTGATGCCATAGCTAAGGAAATGGGAGCAAGCTTAGAAAGACTAAAGGTTGCACGTGGGGATTTGGTGGAAGTTTTGGACAAAGAAGTTTGGAAAGCAAGCCCAGGAGAAATAGTGTTTGCGGAAGACAAGGACCACGTGTATATAGCAAAGGTCCTATCACAGGAGGAAATAGCTGAAGGCAAAAGCCCGGAGGAACTTAGAGAAGAAATTCTCCTGAGAAAAATGGAAGCAAGAAAACAGGAACTTATTGAAAGGCTAATAAGAAACAGCTTTATAAAGATAGTCAAGTAGCTCTGAGAGGCTGTCAAAGACCAGGTCCGGAGTAAAGTTTGCCCTTGACAGTTCTTCTTTTTTGTATTTACCCGTGGTCATAAAAACTGTTTTTATACCGAGCTCCCTTGCACCTACAAGGTCTGTATATATATCGTCGCTAACTAAATAAACCTCATCACCCCTTAGCCCTTCAAGGGCATATTTGATAAACTCCACAGAGGGTTTGCCGAGGTTTGGTAGTTCTCTGTTGTATCCACAAGCATGGGCTATAGCAAGGGCGGTTGAGCCAGCACCGGGAAAGTAAAGCCCATCGTCGTCCTTTACTATCCTGCTTAGGTTTATGGGAATTAGCTTAGCACCTTTTAGAAAAACCGCAGAGGTGGCAATCTTTAGCTTGTTAAAGTCAAGGCTTCTGTCCTGACCTATCACTACCGCATCCACCATATGGTCTTGAGCTACTTCAAAACCGAGAGCTTTTATGTATTCTTCCACTGTAGGCATGCCTATAAAGAATACCCTTTTTATGCCTTGAGCTTTGAGATGATTTCCAAGAATAGATAAGGGCGAGATGAACTCGTCTTTTTGTATTTCTATACCTTTCTCTCTTAACTTCTCTATAAGTATATCCGGAGGTCTTGTAGAGTTATTAGAAACCACTCTGAAGGGTATACTTAGCCTTCTTATATTTTGCATAAACTCTATAGTGTCCTCAAAGGGGTTCAAAGCCTTATCTTTTACCAGAACACCGTCAAAGTCAAGCAATAGGACTGGGATGCTCATTGCTTAAAGGGTATACTAATCCAAAGTTCGTCAAAATCGTCTTTGTCCTTTCTTATGTCTACTTCTATTTTCTTGACCTCAAACTGCGGATATTTAGAGAAAACTGATATGAGATCGTCCCTAAGTCTGTCAACAAAGTTGGGTGGAAGTCCTTTTCTTTCATAAGATAAAACAAGAGTAAGCCTTCTCTTTGCCTCATCCTTGCTCTTACCTCTATTGAATAAAAGGTCCCATATCATACCTATCTCCCTAAGAGCTTTTCAAGAAGCCCTTTTTTCTCTCCATAGCGGACCATAGGAATATTTTCACCCTCAATCCTTTTTGCCATGTCTATAATAGCCTTTGATGCGTTGCAATCCTTTGAAAGAACTATAGGTTCACCTCTGTTGGTAAAGTCCACAAGCTTTGGCTCTTCTGGCACTATGCCTATAGGTTGTGCTTTTAGTATGTCTACTATGTCTTCCACTGAGAGCATTTCACCCTTTTTCACACTGTCCCACTTTATCCTGTTTATTACAAGATAGTATTCTTTCTTGCCCATGTTTTCTAACAGCCCTATTATCCTGTCCGCATCCCTTATAGAAGAAACTTCAGGATTTACTACTACGAGTGCTTTATCCGCTGGCAAGGAGGCTATCTGAAAACCCTGCTCTATGCCTGCGGGAGAGTCTATGAAAATGTAATCGTATTCGCCAGACTCCTTTACCCTGCTTATGAGGTCAACCCATCTGTCTCTATCTATAGCATCCTTATTTTTTGTTTGGTTTGCGGGAAGTAGCCATAGGCTCAGCCCCCTTTTATCTTTTACAAGTGCTTTGTGAAATTCCACCCTGCCCTCAAGTACATCAAGCACATCATAAACTATTCTGTTTTCAAGCCCCAGTATCATATCAAGGTTTCTCAGCCCTATGTCCGCATCTACTGCAAGAACCTTTCTTCCAAAACTTGCCAGAGCAACGCTTAGATTAGCTGTTATGGTAGTCTTACCTACGCCTCCCTTTCCAGACGTAACCACAAAAACCTTACTCATCTATACCCTCTCAAGTATTATATTACCATCTTCAACTTTTGCAATTTCAGGATAGCCCGGGGATTTTCTCTCCTCCTCATCTAATATGGCAACCTTTTTCCCTATTCTTATCTGCTGTGGCTCCATTTCCAGAGCAACCACCACAGCATTTTCATCCCCCAAAGCTCCTGCTATGGCAATACCTCTCAGCTTACCAATCACTATTATGTTCCCTGTTGCTACTACCTGTGCATCCTTATTTACGTCTCCAAGCATCAAAATATCTCCGTTGTGTTCCACCCTCTGACCAGACCTAAGGTGCCTCTGAACTACCAGTAGCCTTTCCCTTTTACTGTCTCCCAAACCTGCAGAGCTGAGCTTCTTTACGCTTTTTATGTTTCTCTCTGTAAGGGCCTTTTCTATTCTTTCAATTTCTCCCTTCTTAAGCAAACCCTTTCCATCTATTAGCACATAACTACCTTCAAAAAGTTTTGAGGAGACTTTCTGCCTTATCTCTTCTACGAGGGAATTTACATCTCCCCCTTCTTTTATTTCCACCAACACAACAGGAAGGGTTATGCCTCTTATCTCCACCATGTTTTTATTGGCTCCGGGGGAGGGACTCGAACCCCCAACCTGACGGTTAACAGCCGCCTGCTCTGCCGGTTGAGCTACCCCGGATATTGATATTATATTATACACCTTGTTAAACCCTTTGGTATACTTTTATCGTGCTAAGAAACTGGGATGGGTGGATATTATTCAGCGTCATTGCCCTGTTTTTAATGGGTGAAGCTGTAATAATAAGCGTAAATGTGGTCCCATATTTGATGGATTCCTACCAGGAGTTAAGCATATACAAGAAGCCACTTATTCAGATGTCGGTTTTCCTCCTTGGATTTTCTCTGGCGAGTATTATTGCCAAGTATGATTATAAAAAATATATGGGCGGGGCCATTCCCTATTTGTTCGCCCTCACAGCTGTCTTTAGTCTTCTGGTGGTTTTTATAAAGAAGTTAATAACTGGCAGGACTGTTGAGAGGTGGCTTTTTGGTGGTAGTATCCAACCCTTTGAGTTTGCCAAAGTTGCCCTCCTTATATTCCTTTCTTACTACATAGTTCGTAAAGGAAACCTCAGGCAGTGGAAGCATCTTTTCTGGGCTTTACTTTTCCCCATCATTACTGCTCTTTTACTTCTTACACAGCCTGACAAGGGTGGAGCGGTATTTATACTTCTTATGACAGCTCTTATGGTTTATGTGGGTGGTGTTCCTAAAAGGGTTTATATTCTTGTAGTTCCTCTGTTTTCTCTTATGGTTTACTACATACTTACCTCAAAGGGCTATGTGGCGGAAAGGCTGTCCGCATGGAGGGACCCCTTTGTAGACCCAGAGGATAGTGGATATCAAATAATACAGTCTCTGTATGCTCTTGCGAGGGGAGGGCTTATGGGAACAGGTATGGGTCAGGGGCTTCAAAAACTTGGACCTTTGCCAGCTTCTGATACGGACTATGTGATTGCAGTTGTGGGGGAAGAAATGGGTTTTCTTGGCGTTTTTGTCGTAATAATTCTATACGCCATATTAGTAGGAAGACTCCTGTGGTATGCCTTAATGTCTAATGGACGTATGGAAAAGCTTCTGCTTTTTGGGACAGCTATGAACTTTGCCATATCTTTTCTTTGGAACCTTGCCATGGTTTCAAACCTTATACCTCCAAAGGGAATAGCTCTACCCTTTGTGAGCTATGGCTCTTCTAACCTCCTTGTATCCCTGATCTTTATTGGCATAGCCCAATCGGTTGTAAACCATCAAGATAGAAGCCTATCAAGTTTTTCAAAAACTTCATCTACCCTTACCATGCTCAAGCATGTATGAGTTCCCGTCCTGCATACTTTAGGGTTTGGTGAGCAGGGGGAACAATAAAGTTCAGGTTTAACATAATCACCTATTAGAGGATAAAATCCGTAGTCTGGTGATGTAGCGGTATATATACTAAGGGCAGGTATACCAAGGGCGTTGGCTATATGCACTGGTGCGGAGTCACAGGAAACTACAGCCTTTGAGAGACTTATCACCGCCATAAGTTCTCTCAGTGAGGTCTTGCCTACTAGGTTTATGCATCCTGCCTTTTCAAAAACACTTGCTCTTTGTGTATCTGTTCCAACTACAACTGAGGATATACTTAGCCTTTTGGAAAGCTCCAACCATCTGTCAATACTCCACTCCTTTAGCCTAAAGTTGGAAAATGGGGAGATAACCACAAAATCATCTGGGAGACTAAACCTCTCCTTCACCCGCCTTTTTTCCTCTTCTGACACAAAAAGGTATGGCATTCTTTCAAAGTCTCTTATTCCCAAGGGTTTTAAGAGCTCAAGATTCCTATCCACTTCATGAATACCCCATCTATGGTTTACAGTATGCGTATAGAGCCATTTTAACTCAGACCTGTCAAAGCCAATCCTTGTTGGCACACCAGCCATAAAGAGTATAAGGGCACTTCTTGCAGATATATGGGGGCTTATAGCCATATGGTAGTTCCTGAGCTTTTCAATTACCTCAAAACTCTCCCAAAAGCCTTTATCAAAGGTTATAAGTTCTACGTCTAAACCCTTTAAAAGCTCTTTTATAAAGCTCCTGCCAGCAAAGGCAACCTGTGAGGATGGAAAGTGCCTTTTAAGAGTTCTTATAAGGGGAGTGGTAAGAACAACGTCCCCCAAGTAAGCGGTTTGCCATATGAGTATCTTCATCTAATCCCAGATATGCTGGCTATCCTCCACTTCTTTTCGTCCTTTATCACTATGAAGGTGAGTATCTTTTCCACACCTTCTTTGTCTATAACTTTTACTAAGACCTCCGCATGTTTATCATCTATCCTGCTTGTATCAAGCACTCTGACCTTCTTTATGTTCTCTCCCATAGAAGATAAAAGACAGGATAGCACTTCTGAAGGCTTCATTTCGGTGAGCTGAATGGGTAATTTTACATCCTGCACGAGGGCATCTCTAAAAGGAGGATAGAGAAGTTTTACTGCATCCTTTCCCTCGCCATCCCTTATTTTTTCAATAAAGTCCGTTACTGTATTTCTTGCGGACTTTTCTGGGTTTTCTCCGCAAGATCTCAAGACAAAAAAGGCGAGAAGCACAGCTCCCACCACGATGGCTACCCTTTTCATAGCTTTACCTCCTCTATGAGAAATTTATGGATTGAGTGTGCGGACTTTCTGCCTTCAGAGAGGGCTTTGACTACTGTGTCTCCCCCATTTACAGCATCTCCTCCTGCAAAAAGATTTCTTATGGATGTTCTAAACTCTTCATCCACCTTAATTGTTCCCCACCTTGTAAGTTCAAGACCTGGCACATCTTCGTAAGCTATAGGGTTTGCCTTCTGACCTATAGCAAATATAACGGAATCGCACTCTATAATGTGTTCAGAGCCCTCTACGGGAACAGGCTTGGGCCTTCCGCTTTCATCTGGTTCACCCAAGTTCATTCTTATGCATTTAAGCCCCACAACATTACCCTTTTCATCTCCTACTATTTCCACAGGTTGGGTGAGCCAATGTATTATGGCACCTTCTTCTGATATGTGGTCCCACTCTTCTTGACGTGCGGATGAAGTTTCCCTTGTTCTTCTGTATACCACATGGGTTTCCAAGCCAAGCCTAAGGGCGGTTATGGCACAGTCCACTGCGGTAAAGCCACCACCTATTATGGCAGTTCTTCTCCCAAGGTTTACCGGTGTTCCGCTTTGAGGAAATAGGTCAGCTCTGGTTAGTCCTACCCTTGTGAGTACCTCTATGGCGGAGTATACACCTCTTAGATAGTCTCCCTTTATTCCCAGAGATCCTCTGCCAGCACCTACACCCAGAAAAACCGCATGGTATCTTTCTAAAAGTTCTGAAAGCTTTATCGTCCTTCCCACAACATGACCAAAGAAAAATCTCACTCCAAGTTTTTCAAGCCTTTTTATCTCCCACTCAAGAATATCCCTTGGAAGCCTTGCATGAGGTATGCCATATGCCATAACACCTCCAGGTTCTGGCAGAGCCTCAAAAACATGAACCTCATGCCCCCATCTGGCTAGGTCGTAGGCACAGGCAAGACCTGCAGGACCAGCACCCACAACTGCTACCCTATAGCCCGTAGGCTCTGCCCTTTCAACTTCAATCTCAAGCCCAGATATTCTTACAAAATCTCCCACAAACTTCTCTAAGGCACCTATGCTCACAGGCAATCCTTTGTTTTTCCTTCCGCGAACCGTATCGTAGTATAGTATGCATGAGCCTTCACACTGCCTTTCCTGAGGGCATATCCTTCCGCATATGGAAGGAAAGGGGTCTGTTTCTGTTATCTTCTTGTATGCACCAATAAGGTCTCCTTCTGTTATCTTCTTTATAAAACCTGGTATGTCAACATTTATAGGACAGCCCTTTATACACCTCTGGTCTGCATCTTTACAAAAAAGACACCTTTGGGCTTCGTCAAGGGCAAGGCTTACAGAAAAGCCAAAGGCGTATTCTCTGAAAGTTCTCACCCTCTCAGAAGGAGACATAAGAGGTTCGTGGTTTCTATCTTCGTATCTTATGCGTTTAGCCATTAGTGAATAATTATATGCTTAGAATGCAAATTGTGCTTATAACACATGCTTAAGGATATTTGAACAGGCACTTATAGAACCTATTAAACACCCCTTGACAAATGAAAAAAGTTTTCATATAATATATATAACCAAAAACCAACAGGAGGTGTTAACCATGAGCAAGAGCCTGCAAGGCACAAAGACCCTTGAGAACCTTAAGCATGCCTTCGCTGGTGAATCCCAGGCAAACAGAAGGTATCTCTACTTTGCCAGGAAGGCGGACATAGAGGGTTACCCAGACATCGCCAACGTCTTCAGAGAGACCGCAGAAGGCGAAACAGGTCATGCCTTTGGACACATCGAGTTTATGGAGAAGTATGGAGGTGGTGACCCTGCTACCGAGATGCCCATAGGCACTATGGAACAAAACCTTGAGGCTGCAATAGCTGGCGAGACCTACGAATACACAGAAATGTATCCCGGCTTTGCGAAGGTGGCGAGAGAAGAAGGCTTTGATGACATAGCAGAGTGGTTTGAAACCCTTGCGAGGGCAGAAAAGTCCCACGCAGGAAGGTTCCAGAAGGCATTAGAGTCTCTCAAGGGCTAATCTCAAAACCTCAGGGGGCGTCTGCCCCCAACTTAAACAACTAAAAAAACATAAGGAGTTTACCATGCAAGAACTTGCCCTTGGTGGAGTAAAGGACTTTGACTTCAACATAAAAGACCCAAATTTTCTAAACGAACAGGCTTTATGGGAAGAGGCAAAGAGGGTTTATTCTAAATGTAAAGACTGTAGGATGTGTGTCACTTACTGTCCTTCTTTTCCTGCACTCTTTGATGCGGTAGACAGGCACGAAGACGACCTTGAAAAGCTCTCCAAGGAGGAGCTTGCCCTTCCCTTAGAGCTCTGTTTTCACTGCAAGCAGTGCTATTTTAAATGCCCTTACACACCACCCCACGAATGGAAAATAGACTTTCCCCATCTTTCTCTTAGGTATAAGGTTTGGAAGTTCAAAAACAAGGGGGCAAAGTTTACCGACAAGCTAATGCTCAACACAGACCTTGTAGGGAAACTCTCTGTACCCCTTGCTCCAATAGTTAACAAGGTAAACAACATACCGACATTTAGGGTGATAATGGAAGGGGTTATGGGTGTGGACAAGAGGGCAAAGCTGCCACCAATAAACTCAGAGACTTTTACAAGCTGGTTTAGGAAAAACAAAAAGCCAGTCAATGGTCAAAACGGGAAGGTCGCCCTATTTTACACTTGCCTTCTTAACTACAACTATCTTGAAAGGGGCAAGGCATTACTTAAAGTCTTTGAGAAAAACCATATATACGTGGAGCTTCCAGAACAGCAGTGTTGTGGCATACCCTTCTTTGACATCGGAGACATAGACTCCGCTACAGAGAAGGCAAGGTTTAATATACAGAGGTTAAAGCCCTATGTGGACGCAGGCTTTGACATAGTGGTGCCAGTGCCTACCTGTGCTCTGCAGATAAAGTACGAATATCCTTTGCTTTTGCCCGATGACCCAGATGTAAAAGCAATCTCAGAGAGGGTATACGATGTTCACGAGTATCTTTTCAAGCTCCATCAAGAAAAGAGGTTCAACAAGGACTTTAAAGTCTCTATAGGAAACATAGCCTATCACATTCCCTGTCATCTCAAGTCTCTCAATGTGGGTTACAGGGCTGTGGCGCTTATGAGACTAATACCCAACACAAAGGTTCAAATAATAGAAAGATGCTCAGGACATGATGGAACTTTTGGAGTGCGGAAGGAGACCTTTGATATGTCTATAAAAGTGGGATCAAAGCTCTTTGAGGATATGAAGAACTCCAACGCAGACTTGTATGTATCTGACTGTCCTCTTTCTGGCAATCACATAGAGCTAATGACTGGAAAAAGGGTTTACCATCCTCTTGAAGTGTTGGCTATGGCTTACGGAGAGGATTAAAATTTCCCTGTGGATGCAGAAAAATATTTTGACCTAATCGGTAGGGCTATAGAAAAGGTTTTGGTTAAAGACTGTCTTGTAATATTCTTTGGCTCAGCAGTCAGGGAGAACTTTGGCAGAACATCAGATATTGATGTAGCCTTGTTTTGCTCTGAACCTTTAAGTTTTGCCGAATATTCAAAGGTTCTCTCTGAAATTGAGGAGCTACCAATCTTGAGAAATATAGACCTTGTAGACCTTTGGCGTGTAAATTCCTACGATTTTCTGAGTAAAATAGTTGAGGAGGGCTTTTTTTGGAGAAGTTCAGAAGGGCTTATAAGACTTTTGAAAGAGCATTTGGAAGGTTTGAGGAAGTCAGAAGCCAAAGCCTTATGAGCTTTTTCAGAGAGGAGTTCTACACAGAAATAGTGGTAAAGCGGTTCGAATATGTCTATGAAGCCCTATGGAAGGTAGTTAAAGAATTCTTGAGACTTAGAGGTCTTGAGTGCTATTCTCCAAAATCTTGCTTTTCTGAACTTTTGAAGGAGGGTGTGATCTCATATTCAGAAGAAAATCTCTTAAGCGAGCTTATATACATAAGGAATAGACTTGTGCATGTTTATTAGGAAGATACCACAAAGATGTTAAGAGACAGGATTTTGCAAGAAGACATATACAGGCTTTTTAAGGAGCTTATTATAAAACTAAAGCCATGAGATACTTTCCTTTGGGTATAGCGGGACATGTAGACCACGGAAAGACCTCTCTGGTAAAAGCCCTCACTTCCATAGACACGGACAGACTGCCAGAGGAAAAGAGGAGGGGGATGAGCATAGACATAGGTTTTGCCTTTTTGGATTTTCAAAATAAAAACCTAAGAGTTGAGATAATAGACCTGCCGGGGCATGAAAGGTTTATAAAAAACGCCATATGCGGGCTTGCTCCTGTATGGGGTCTCTTGCTTGTGGTGGATGCAGGAGAGGGCATAATGCCACAAACCGTGGAACATATAAGGCTTGCAAAGAGCTTTGGTATACAAGAGGTCATTCTTGCCCTTACGAAGGTGGATAGGGTGGACGATGAGACCCTTGAGCTTGCGAGGGAAGAATCCCTTCAGATGCTCTCTTCTGAGGGTATTGATGCCTTTGGAGTGTTTCCTGTTTCTGTATTGAAGGGCAAAGGTC
>JAXSOP010000026.1:0-13966 GCA_037926125.1 Aquificaceae bacterium | reverse complement strand
AACACCTTAGAGTTGAGGTTTGTAAAACTGGGTGAAAGGAGAGGTGATAAAGTTGAGGTGCTGTCAGGTTTGAAGGAGGGTGAGAGGATAGTTATCCAAGGGATTGAAAGAGCCTGTGAAGGTTGTAGGGTAGGAGGCTAAGCATGTACGGTTTTGCAGGAAGGCTCGCCAACTACTTTATAGACTCAAAGCTCACGCCTGTAATAATACTGGTTTCTCTTGCCTTGGGTCTCTTTGCGGTTATTACCACTCCAAAGGACGAGGAGCCACAAATAGTGGTTCCTATGATAGACATAATGATAGCCTACCCCGGTGCCACCCCAAAAGAGGTGGAAAGAAGGGTTGTAGCACCCCTTGAAAAGAAGTTGTGGGAGCTAAAAGATATTGAATACATATACTCCGCCAGCATGGAAGGTATGGCGGTTGTAACCGCACGCTTTTATGTAGGCACAAACCCAGTAAAGGCTCTTGTAGACCTAAACACAAAGATGATGTCCGCTATGGACTTGGCACCCCCTGGGGTTATCCTACCACCTCTTGTAAAGCCCAAGTCTATAGACGATGTGCCCATACTTACCCTTACCCTTTGGGGCAAAAACTACGACCCGTACGACCTAAGGCGAATATCTGAAGCCCTTGAAAACGAGATAAAGAAGGTTCAAAACGTGGCGGATGTGTTCTTGGTTGGAGGAAGACCAAGACAGGTTCGCATAGTCCTTGACCCTCAGAGAATGGCGAGCTATGGGGTTTCTCCGCTTTATGTAGCCCAAGTCCTTCAATCCGCCAACGCCCAAGCCCTAAGTGGTAAGGTGGTCCAAGGGGGGAAAGAATATGTGGTAAGGACAGGAGAGTTTTTAAGGTCAAGGGAGGATGTGGAAAATATAGTGGTTGGTGTCTTCAATTCAAGACCAGTATATATGAAGGATATAGCTACGGTGGTGGATGGTCCTTCTGAAACGAGGGACTATGTCTTTATGGGCTTTGGACCTCAGTATAGGGAAAAGGGGATACAGGGTGTAAAGCCTGGGGAGCTATACCCTGCTGTCACCATAGCGGTCTCTAAAAGGGTAGGAACCAATGCGGTGGAAGTAGCCAAGGAGGTGCTTGACCTTGTAGACCACCTAAAAGGGAAAATAATTCCCAAAGACCTGAATGTGAGCATAACAAGAAACTATGGAGAAACCGCAAAAGAAAAAGCGGATACCCTTATAAAGAAGCTCATAATAGCCACCTTCTCTGTGATACTTCTCATCGCAGTCGCTCTTGGCTTTAAGGAAGCCATAGTGGTAGGTATTGCAGTGCCTGTGACCCTTGCCATTGCTCTATTTCTCAGTCAGGTCTTTGGCTTTACCTTAAACAGGGTTACCCTCTTTGCCCTCATCTTTGCCATAGGTATTCTCGTGGACGATGCTATAGTGGTGGTGGAGAACGTGCACCGTTGGTTTGAGCTAAAGCTGGCAAAAACACCAAGAGAAGCTATAGTCAAGGCTACTGACGAGGTAGGAAATCCCACCATATTGGCAACCTTTACCGTCATCGCAGCCCTCATGCCTATGGCTTTTGTGACAGGTCTTATGGGTCCATATATGAGACCCATACCCATAAACGCCTCAGTTGCCATGTTCTTCTCTTTGCTTGTTGCCTTTATCATAACTCCGTGGGCAAGCTATATACTCCTGAGAGATAAATTTGATAAAGAACATGAAAAACACGAAATTGACATAAAGGAGACCACCTTCTGGAAGGTCTATTCTCGTCTAATGGTTCCTCTGCTTACCAGTAAACCTAAAAGATACGCCTTCTATAGCTTCACCCTTGCCATTATGGGTCTGTCAGTGGGTCTTTTGGTCACCAAAGCGGTAGTGGTTAAGATGCTACCCTATGATAACAAGAGCGAGCTTCAGATAGTTATAGACATGCCCGATGGCACACCCCTTGAGAAGACCCTTGAAGCGACAAAAGCCATAGGAGACTACATCTCAAGACAGTCCATAGTGACCGACTACCAGGTCTACGTGGGAACATCTTCACCCTTTAACTTCAACGGGCTTGTAAGACACTATTATCTGCGTCAAGGCTCAAACCTTGCGGACATTCAAGTAAACCTCATAAACAAGGACAAACGCGAGGAACAGTCTCATGACTTTGCCAAGAGGATAAGACCTTCGGTTCATGAAATAGCACAAAAATACGGTGCTAAGTATGTGGCGGTTGTGGAAGTCCCACCAGGTCCGCCAGTGCTATCTCCCATAGTGGCAGAAGTCTACGGTCCAGACCTCAAAGTCCAGCAAGAGTTTGCCAGAGAAGTTCTTAAGGTATTCAAAGAGAGCAAAAGCGTAACAGATGAAGGCATATACCTTGAAGACCCTGCACCACTGCTCAGGCTTGTGGTAAAAGAAGACAAGGCAAAGCTGGCAGGGCTTTCAAAGCAGGAAATAGTATACACATTACACGCTATACTTGGAGGACACCAAGCTGGCATAATGCAGAACACAGACACAGAACACACACCAATAATCGTAAGGTTTGATGAAAAATACAGGACCCTTGAAACCTTGAAGATGCTCCAAATTCCCACAAAAGACGGCAAAAGAGTGCCACTATCGGAGCTTATAGAGGTAAAAGAAGACACAATCCCAACCACCATATATCGCAAGAACCTCAGGCGTGTGGTATATGTAATAGGTGATGTAGCAGGGAGAGAAGAAGCACCCTTCTATGGCATACTGGATGTAAGATCTCAGATAAGGACCCTACCAAATCCCTATGGAGAGGTGAAGGAGCTTTGGATGTCTTTGCCTATTATGGAGGATGGCGTGTATGTTAAGTGGGATGGAGAGATGCACATAACCTTTGAGGTATTTAGAGACTTAGGACTTGCCTTTGGCGTTGCCCTCTTTGTTATGTATGTCCTTATACTGGGTTGGTTCAAAGACTTCAGAATCCCCGGCATAATCATGGCACCCATACCCCTTACCTTGGTGGGTATAATCCCAGGGCATCTAATAATGAACGCCTTCTTTACTGCAACATCTATGATAGGCTTCATAGCTCTGGCTGGTATAATAGTGAGAAACTCCATTCTTTTGGTGGACTTTGCAGAAGAGAGGATAAAGGACGGAGTGCCAGCTCACCTTGCGGTGGTAGAAGCAGGAGTCATTAGAACCAGACCCATCCTCCTTACTGCGGTAGCAGTTATAGTAGGTGCTTTTGTCATAATCTTTGACCCAATATTCAACGGGCTTGCCATATCCTTAATATTTGGAACTATAGGCTCTACTACCCTCACCCTTGTGCTTATACCTGTGATGTATTACGCGAGTAGAGTCAAGAAGATTGAATCCCTGCCCACCCCAGAAGAGGTACAAAGGGATATTCTCAAATAGCAATTAGGCTGTCCGTGGTGCCAAAGGGGTTAGGAACCTGCTGGTCAGCAGACAGTTCATTTTCCCAGTATTGTCCGTCAATGAGATATTTAAAGCGATAGTTTCTGCCTGTCTTTAGTCTTTTGCTTATCCAGAAAGTTCCATCTTTCTTCCTGTGCATGGGTTCTGGTTTCCAGTCGTTCCATTCACCCACTATCTCTACTTTTTTCGCATCGTCCCTTTTTACATAGAAGCTGACCACACAAAGGTTCTTGCCCTCTTGGTAGCTCTTTTTTACCATCGCCCACCTCCTTTTTAATTAATTTAAATCGAGAGGAACATATTCATGTATTTAGTTTTAAGCCTTCAAGAAGCTTTAAAGCATTATAGTTTGTGAGATCAAGCTGAAGAGGTGTTATAGAAACATAACCGTGGTATACCGCCCAGTAATCAGTATCTTCTTCCAAATGCCAGCCAAACTCTTCTGCGGTTATCCAGTAAAGAGGTCTTCCAGAGGGGTCTGAAAGTTTTAAGACCCTTTCCTTGTATGCCCTTTTGCCCTGACGGGTAAGCATAAAGCCCTTTATCTCTTCTCTTGGCAGGTTTGGTATGTTTACATTTAAGTACGTGTCTTCTGGCATACCTACTTCAAGAACTTTCAGTACCAACTCTTTCGCTACCTTAGCCAGATCATAGAAGTCCACCTCTTCCCTTCCAAAAGCGGAGAAGGCAATAGAAGGAATGCCTAATATTCTCCCTTCCATAGCACCAGAAACAGTGCCGGAGTAAGTTATATCCTCTCCAAGGTTTGGACCTTCGTTTATGCCTGAGCAGACAAGGTCTGGCTTTCTGCCATCAAGGAAAAGGTAATATCCAAAATGCACACAGTCCGCAGGAGTTCCACCTATAACGGTCCAAAAATCCTCATCCACCCTTCTTATCCTCAAAGGCTGTGTAAAGGTTAGAGAATGCCCCACTCCGCTGAGGTTTCTATCAGGTGCCACCGTTATAACCCTTCCAAGACTCCTTAGCTCCTCCCTTAAGGCTTTTATACCTTCTGAAAAATAGCCGTCGTCGTTGGTTAGCAGAAAGACAGGCATCGCTTATATTTTATCTCATGGGTTGTCCCAGGTGTGGTGGAACGGGCTTTGTAGACAAGGGAGGCGTGTTGGAACTCTGCGACTGCAGGTATGAGGGGGTTAACCTTCAAAAATACCTAAACATACCTCCACGGTTTATATCAGCAGAGTTTGAAAACTACATACCAATCTCATCCTCACAAAAGGAAGCCATAGAGGCTTGCGTTCACTACGCCCATACCTTTGAATCAAAGGAAGGGAAAGGTCTAACCCTTATAGGTCCACCACAGATGGGAAAGACACATCTTGTAGTTGCCATACTAAAGACTGTCTATAGAAAGAAAAGGATAAGAGGAATTTTCTTTGATACCAAAGACCTCCTCTATAGACTTCAAAGCTACGCAAACACAGAGAAGTATCAAATGTTTATGAACCTTCTTCTGAACGCACCACTTTTAGCCCTTGACGACTTGGGAAGTGAGAGACTCTCTGACTGGAGAATAGAGACCCTTTCTCACATAATAAGCCATAGATATAACTTCCTCAAAAGCACACTCATAACCACAAACTACCCTCTGCTTAAGCAAAGC
Organism: Aquificaceae bacterium; assembly: GCA_037926125.1. Classification (GTDB taxonomy): domain Bacteria; phylum Aquificota; class Aquificia; order Aquificales; family Aquificaceae; genus Pampinifervens. Next base: position 8,932 of record JAXSOP010000026.1, on the reverse strand, counting down.
GAGGACGAGGTGGCAAAGGCTTTGGAAGAGCGGCTCTCTCCAGCCATAGTGGGGAAGATATATCAGATGACAGATGTGATATACCTAAGCAATTAGAAAAATAGAGAAAGCACGAGAGCAGGCATAAGGTTAAGAACCTTTACCTTTTTTAAGAGGTCAAAGATTTTAAGTGCGGTAAGCACCATAAGCCCACCACCTATAAAAAGTACGTTTGCCATAGATTGCTCTCTCAGAAACTCACCGTAAAAGTAAGCAAGAAGGGTTATTGAACCCTGAAAAAGAAGCACATAAAAAGCAGAGAAGACTACTCCTTTGCCAATGGAAGAGGCAAGAACGATGGAAGAAAAACCATCCATAAAAGCCTTTGAAAGTATTAGAGAGCTATCTCCCTTTGCACCCTCAAGGATACAACCCATAAGGGTCATGGGTCCAACAGTAAAAAGCAAAGAAGCAGAGACAAAGCCTTTTGCAAGGTCTGACTGCGTGTTTGTTAAACCTTCGATTCTCTCTTCCAATTTAAGGAAACCACCAATCACTGAGCCCAACACCAAAAGAAAAAATACCTTTAGAAGCTCTGGCTTGTTCTCTGAGATGAGTTTGAGGCCCAAAAGCAAAGTAAAGAGACCTATACCTTGCAGGACAGAGGTTTTTAACCTTTCTGGCACACTTCTGGATATAAGAAGACCCACAGAGGCACCTACCAACACAAGCCCTGCGTTCACCAAAGTTCCAAAGGTAGGGAACATCAACCTTCGCTGTTTTGGCTTGATTGAGCTTGAGAGAGGATATCTTCAAATATCTTATAGAGAAACTCTGCCCTATCTTGAGGTGTGTAGTTTTGAAGCACCCTTTCCCTTGCTCTCTGACCTATCTCCCTTGCCTCTTGTGGGTTTTCCAAGTAATAGACTACCTTTTCCTCTATGTCCGCCCTGTCAAGAGGAAGGTAGGTCACTATTTCCTGACCCGGTGTAAAAAAGCCTGGCAAGGTCGCTCTTAAGTCTATAAAGGGTGCACTACCCATAAAGGCGACCTCTAAGGGTGCAAAGCCCACACCCGTAGGAACCGCATGAGGATAGCTAAGGATGGTTATGTAAGACTTACCAATTATCTCAAGGGCTTGGTCCCAGCTTTCTATTGGCACATGCTCGTGTCCTTCTTTGAGGTCTCCTTCAAAAAGGCCTACTATTTTGAGGTTTATACCCTCAAGGAAGCTAAGAATATACCACCTTTTTCTGGCGGTTGCGTAGAAACTTATATCGTTGAGAAGCCTTACATAGTCCTGATGGTTCTCTTGACGCCATTTGTTAAACTCTTCCTGAAAGCCTTGATTAAACATAGACAATATATATTCGCTAACATAAAGGATATGTGCCTCTGGGTTTCTAAAGAGGAACTCACCCACTTCAAAAAAGTAAGGCACAAAGTCTTCTCTCAAATTCTGAGCTACCTGCTTGGCAATTATGTTGGGGTCTACTGTGGGACCAAGGAAGACCACCTCTATGTCTCTCTCTTCTGAGGGCTCTATCATTTGGCTCGGGTCTACGAAGGGAGTTACATAGAAAGTGCCCCTTTCATGCCCCAGGAACCTCAGACTGTCCGCATATTTGAGGTCCGTAACTACAGGAAGAAAGTTATTTGCTTGCCTTAGGTCAAAGAGAGTGGGGAAATGAAACAGTGGCTCATCGGTGAAAAGGCTCACATGCACAAAGCCAAAGGCATCAAAAATAGGAAGCCTTTGACCATCCCTCTCCCCAAAGACCACACAGCTACCATTAAGGTCAAGGGTAAAGAGTGGAGAAAACTCTATAATCCTGTTTACCACTTCCTGAAGGTCACCTTCAGTTATGTCAAAGTCCTGGACTTCCACACCCTTTTCTTTGAAAAGCTCAATAAAAGCCAAAATATGCCTATTGATTCCAAGGTCCTTTCCTTGTCTTAAAATGGCTATACGCATGGTCTAAAAATCATACCACAGAAACCAGTTTTATTATCTCTTCTTCGGGCATGGGCTTACCAAGGAGATAGCCCTGAAGGTAGGTGCAACCCATATCCCGAAGGATATCCACTTGCTCCTGAGTTTCTACACCCTCCGCCATGGTTTCAATTTCAAGACCGTGAGATAATCTTATTACGTTCTCTACTATAACTCTTATTCTCCTGTCTTCTAACATCTGTCTAACAAAGGATATGTCAATCTTGATAAGGTTTACGGGAATACGGGAAATATATGAAAGGGATGAGTAACCAGTGCCAAAATCATCGAGGGCTACCTTTATACCTAACTCTCTTAACATTTCTATGTGTTTAACAGCTTCCTGTTCCTCTTCCATAAAGATTCTTTCTGTTATCTCAACGGTAATGCTCGTATGTGCTAACTGATCTATAAGGCTTTCTATAAACTTCTTATCCTTGAAACTGCGGGCGGATACATTTATAGAAAGTGGATATTTATACTTTTCATAAAATCTTCTTGCATGCCTCAACATAATACCTTCAAAGCTCTTAAGATACTTGCTGTTTTCAAGATAGTCGATAAAAAGAGCAGGACTATAGACATTTCCATAAACGTCCCTTATCCTTACTAGGGCTTCAAAGCCTGCAAGCTTCATATCCTTACTATTCCAGTAAGGTTGATAGTAGAAGACAAATAGGTCCTCTTCAACAGCCCTATACACAAGCTCCATAGCAAGGTTCTTGGACCTCATTCTCTCTTCAAAGCTTGTTTCAAAAAACCTTATCTCACCTTCACCTGCTTTTTTTGCGTTGGAAAGTGCTATACTTGCCTTTTCATGAAGCTCTCCAAAACTTGAACCATCATGGGGATACAGTGCGACGCCTATGTTAAAGGAGAGGTTTATTGGAGTATCCTTCAAGATAAAGGGTTTTTCCAGAGTTTCTTCCATTTCTTTTAAGATTTCTACAGCATCCTCCTCTTTTGAGAGAACTAAAAGAACAGCAAATTCATCACTGGCAAGTCTTGCAATTATTCCCTGCTTTTCCGAATATTTAGAAAGCCTTTTGCCTATTTCTGTAAGCACATCGTCCCCAGCTCTTTCTCCATAAAGCCTGTTAACCATAGAAAAGTTGCAAAGGTCCACAAGAGCCAAAAGAACAAGGTTGCTTATCTTTAGGACTTCCTCCGCCTTTGTTCTTAAACCATCAAGGTTATATAACCCTGTAAGAGTGTCAAAGAAGGTTAGCCTCTCTATCTCAGAAGATAGGTGTACTTCTCTCGTTATATCCATACCTACCTGCATATAAACAAGAGAACCATCAGGAAGTTTGATAGGGTGTATAGAGCTCTCAAGATAGAAAATCTGACCATGCTTTCCTCTATTTACAAATATGGAATGGAAGTCCTGACCTGCCTTTATGGTGCTAAAAAGTTGTCTATTGAATTCAGGTGGGTGATATCCAGATTTGAATAATTGTGGACTATTCCCAATAAGCTCCTCTTTTGAATAACCAGATATTTCGCATACTGCATCGTTTACATAAATTATTTCTCCCCAATCATTTGTTATTAAAATCCATGATTTTGCCTTCTCAATCGCATTAGAGATCATATAACTTTCTCTGTCTTGTTTGATCTTTCTAAGTATAAACTCCACTGCTTGTTTTATTTCATAAAGTACCTGAATGCTTTCTTCGGAAAAGAAATAGGGTTCACCTGCATACAAGTTAATTACATACCCTACCCTTTCATTCTTTACAATTGGTATGGCACAAGAGGAAAAGATGCCAAGCTTGAGCTGTTTTTCTCTCCAAGGAGTCATAATAGGGTTTTTGAGTGTGTTTTCGTTTATGTATATTTTGTTTTCCCTGTATGCCTTTGCGGTTACCCCCTGACCTTCAGGCAGGTCTTCCCTTATGGATATAGGGAGGTCTTTCAGGTATTCATCCGCTTGACCGTAAGAATATACAGGCACTATCAATTCCTTTTCGTAGTCTGGGATACCAACCCAAGCAAGCTTTAAGGACATATTCTTTGTTAGTTGAATACAGAGTTCTCTCAGGGCTTCCTCTTCCGTTTGTGCCTTCAGAATCTCCTCAATAAGATCAATTAGTAGATGGTAAAGTCCAATTGCCTTCTTTTTTTCCGTTATATCAACAAAAAAGACTAGCCCTGCATAAGACCCTTCATAAAGTACCGTTTCAGAGGAGGCTATAGTCCATACAGTGCTTCCATCTTTTCTAAGTAAGGGTAGCTCGTCGTAACTCTGACTGAAATCTTCACCATAAAGTCTTCTTTTAACAATCACCTCTAACGCTTTTCTGTAGTCTGGAGGAAAGAACTTTTGCAAGGCTGTATAGGAATCCAGTCCTTCAAGCTCTTCTTTAGAGTAACCCAGAAGCTCCGCAAGGCAATCGTTTACATATTCTATCTTCTTGGTATATAAAAGCACACCCACATGCTTTGCCTTGTCAATGGCATAGAAAAAGCTCGCCTTTGACCAAAGCCTCATAAACTTATCAAACTCCTTAAAGAGCCTTAAAACTCTTACCACGTCAGATTCGTCCGCCGGCTCAATTTCTTCAAAGGAAAGTAGGGCGTCTCTGACCTTAGGGTAGACTTCGGGCTTTGCCATGAATAGGTGAGAGGTTTCAAAAACATGTTCTTCCACAACCACAAAAGGACTCTTCTCTTCTTCCTCTATCTCATCCCAAGTTTGGTTATACATGATACAGGCATGCACTTTTCCTTCCTTAAGAGCCCTAAAAGCCTCGTAGAAATTTTTTACAAGAACAACCTTAACCCTCTCTGTGTCAAGGTACAAAAAGGAATAAGCGGACGGTTTTAGGAAGGGTGTGGCAACCAGTATATGCCCTTCCTCAGGGATTTTGTCTTTTTCCACCAGAAAAAGTCTGTCTTTTTGCCCCTTGAACTTAGCCACAGGAATATAACCAAGCTCATAGAGCCTTGGAGAGATTAGCGGTCCAGCATAGTAAAGGTCAAAAAAATCTCCCTCCTCTATTCTTCTGTATTCTTCATCGTGTCCGCTGAGAACTTCAAAATTTACCTTCTGACCAGTAGCAAGCTCCAGTTTTTTCGCAAACTCCCGCCACCTTTCAGTACCCTTCTCCGTATCATGCGGGCATACAGAAAAGCTTATACCTGAACTTAGCTTTTTCATAGCTCTTAATGTCCTAATTTATTTTATTATATCTGTTAATAACTATGCCAGCACCCATAAAGAACCACTGTCCATTACCCCTTTTTGACGCAAGATAATGGCTCTCGGATTATAGCTGTTAACTCGGGTTATAATAACTCTATGCTTGCGAGGAGAGTATCTCACATAAAACCCGCACCTACGCTTGCTCTGAGTGCCAAGGTGAACCAGTTAAAGGCTCAAGGTGTAGACATCGTGGGCTTTGGTGCAGGAGAACCGGACTTTGACACGCCAGAGTTTATAAAGGAAGCTTGCATAAGAGCCTTAAAGGAAGGAAAAACCAAATACGCCCCCTCCGCAGGTATTCCACAGCTTAGAGAAGCCATTGCGGAAAAGTTCCTGAAGGAAAACCGCCTAGAGTATAAGCCCTCTGAGATAGTGGTAACCGCGGGAGCAAAGATGGCACTTTTTCTCATCATGCTTACGGTTTTGGAAGAGGGAGATGAGGTGCTACTTCCCGCACCTTACTGGGTAACCTATCCAGAGCAGATACTCCTCTGTGGTGCAAAGGTGGTAGAAGTGCCATTAAGAGAAGAAGAAGGCTTCGTCCTTAGGGCGGACCTTTTGAGAGAATACATAACACCAAGAACGAAAATGCTAATACTTAACTCACCCTCTAACCCTACTGGTGCGGTGGTTCCAGAGACAGAGTTAAGAAAGATTGCGGAGCTTTGTCTTGAAAAGAACATACTCATAGTCTCAGACGAATGCTATGAAGCCTTTCTATATGATGGAGAAAAGTTTGTAAGCCCTGCGAGCTTTTCAAAGGAGATAAGGGAAATAACCTTTACTGTTAATGCCTTTTCAAAGAGCTACTCTATGACAGGATGGCGTGTGGGCTATGTAGCCTGTCCAGAAAAATACGCAAAGGTGATAGCAGACCTAAACAGTCAAAGCATTTCCAACGCTACTACCTTTGCCCAGTATGGAGCCTTAGAGGCTTTTAAAAATCCAGAGGCGAAAAAATTTGTAGAAAATATGCGAAGCACCTTTGAAAAGAGAAGAGACCTTGCCTATAACCTTTTGAGGGAGATACCATATGTGAGCGTGACAAAGCCAAAGGGAGCTTTCTACATATTCCCAAACCTCAAATACTACTCACAAAAGCTTGGCTCAGACCTAAAACTTGCGGACTACCTCGTTGAAAAGGGTCGTGTTGCCGGTGTTCCAGGCTCTGCCTTTGGTGCAGAGGGATATCTTAGATTATCCTACTGTGTTTCTGAAAACACCATCCAAGAAGGCATATACAGGATAAGGAAAGCACTTCTTGAGCTTTGAGGTTAGGCTATAATTAACATTTATGGAGGAAAAGGAAAAGCAAGAACAAGTTGCGGAGGAAGACCACAGGGACGCAAGAATAAAAGAGCTTGAGGAGAAGCTTTCAAGACTTGAGAACACTGCAAGGGTAATAAACCAAAGGTATGTAGACCTTCAAAGAGAAACGGAATATTTAAAGGAAAGATACAGAAAGGACCTTGAGGAAGCCAGAAAATACGGGCACGAGAAACTGGCTCTTGACCTTCTTGAGGTGGTGGACAACTTTGATAGGGCCTTTCAGTATGAAGGCAATGACCTTGAGGGCTTTAAGAAGGGCTTTGAGCTTATATACAAGGAGCTTTTGAGAATATTAGAAAAGCATGGAATAAGGGAAATAGAGCTTTTAGGCAAAGAGTTTGACCCATACCTTGCGGAGGCGGTAGACAGGGAATACACCCAAGATATACCTCAGAACGTTGTTCTCAGGGTGGAAAGAAAGGGCTACTGGCTACACGACAAGGTGCTAAGACCTGCAAAAGTGGTAGTATCTTACTACGAAGAGGAGATTACATAATGGAAATACGTTTTAAAGACTTTCATCGCAAAATGACACCTTTTAAGGACGAGAGCATGGAACAGCTCCTTGATGAGCAGGTGAACCAGTGGATTAAGCTCAATAAACCAAAGATAATAAGTGTGGAGACCCTTTGGGAGCGGAACTCTCATGTTTCTGCGGGTATAAGGGTATGGTATATTCAGGATTGAAAAGAAGGGCTTGTATATTTATAGATGGGGCGAATTTTTACTTTGTCCAGAAGGATATATTACATCAACGCATTGACCTCATAAAGCTTGTAAACTACTTTAAGGTAGAATTTGATATATACAACACCTTTTTCTACCTTGCCTACAGAGAGGGAGATGAAAAGCAAGAGAATTTTATTAAAATGCTTGCCTTTAGTGGTATAACGGTGGTAAAAAAGCCCATAAAACAGCTTAAGGATGGAACTTACAAAGGAGACTTAGATGTAAACCTTACCATAGATGCCCTACTTACCAAAGACAACTACCAGACAGCCATACTCTGCACTGGAGATGGAGATTTTGAAAAGCTGGTTTGGACGCTTAGAAGCTTTGGAAAGGAGATAATATGCCTTTCTGTAAAAGAAGCTACAGCAGTTGAGCTTGTAAATGCTTGTGACAGATACGTAGACCTTAGAGACCTTTTACCTCTCGTAAAGTTAGAGGAGAAGGAATGAAGTTTTTGGTGGTTGGCGTTGGTGCTTTGGGAAGTACATACCTTGCCTTTTTGAGTAGGGCAGGCTACAAGGCTGTAGGGCTTTTAAAGAAGGGAAAGAAGCTCCAGAGTATAAAGGTAGAGGGTATATGGGGTGAATTCACTCAGGAAATAAAGGCTATAGACAAGTTGGATGCCCTTGACTTTGAGCCAGACATTACTCTACTCACTGTTAAAAGCTACCATACCACACAAGCCCTAAAGGATATAGAGATGCTCAAAGACACTAAAAGCCTTCTTATGGTGGCACAGAATGGCTATGGCAACTATGAAAGGGCTATAGAAGTTTTTGGCAAAGGTAGGGTTATCCTTGCAAGGGTCATATTTGGTGCGGAACTTTTAGAATGGGGAAGGGTTAGAATAACAGTGTGTGGTGATGATGTGGTGATAGGAGACCCAGAGGGCATAATAGAAGAGAGCTTTTTAAAGGACTTGGCAGAGACTTTTAGCAGTGCTGGCATACCTACCAGATACGAAGGAGAAGTTTACAAATACCTGTGGGACAAGATTCTCTATAACTGTGCCTTGAACCCTCTTGGTGCTATTTTTGAGACCACCTACGGCAGGCTTGCAAGCAATGTATACACGAAAGAACTCATGGACAATATATTGGAAGAAGCCTTTGAGGTCATAAAAGCAAATACCATTCCAACCTTTTGGCAAAATGTGGAAGAATACAAAAGACATTTTTACCAAAGGCTCATTCCACCTACTGCGGAGCATTACCCTTCTATGCTTGGGGATGTGAAAAGGGGAAAAACGGAGATAGATGCTTTAAATGGTGCTCTTCTTGAGCTTGGAAGGTCAAAGGGTATAACCCTTCCTGTTAACGAAGTAGTGGTAAAGCTCATCAAGGCAAAGGAGCTATTTAATCAACCTTCAGGACAGTGAGGAAGGCTTCCTGAGGAAGCTCCACCTTGCCAAACTGCTTTAGTCGTTTTTTCCCTTCCTTTTGCTTTTCAAGAAGTTTTTTCTTTCTTGTTATATCTCCACCGTAGCACTTGGCTGTCACGTTTGCCCTAAGGGGCGGAATTCTTTCTGACGCTATTATCTTTGTGCCTATGCCTGCTTGAACCTTTACCTCAAAGAGCTGTCTGGGTATAACTTCTCTTAGCTTTTCCACAAGCTGACGTGCTCTTCTGTAAGCCTTGTCCCTGTGGACTATGAAGGATAAGGCATCCACTGGGTCATTGTTTATAAAGAT
>JAXSOP010000025.1:0-14032 GCA_037926125.1 Aquificaceae bacterium | reverse complement strand
GGTGGGGCTTCACCCCTTTGAGGGTGAGACGGTGCTTAATTACACAGGTCCAGAGCCTCCCTATGAACTCCTTAATGTGGAGGGTAAATATAGCTGGCTGAAGGCTCCAAGATACGATGGTTTACCTGCGGAGGTGGGTCCTCTTGCCAGAGTTTTATCTCTATACGCAAGGAATATGCTTGGTGTAAAGGAATTGGTAGATTCCTATCTATCAAAACTCGGACTTAACCACTCAGCTCTCTTTTCAACCATGGGTAGGACACTCGCCAGAGGTATAGAAACCCATATATACGCACACGCTATGAAAAGATGGTATGATGAGCTAATAGAAAACATAAAGTCTGGAGACACCAAAACCTTCAACGCAGAAAAATGGGAACCTTCCACTTGGGAGAAAGAAGCAAAGGGGCTTGGTCTCATGGAAGCACCAAGGGGTTCCCTCTCTCACTGGGTTCACATAAGAGATGGCAAAATAGAAAACTATCAGGCTGTGGTGCCTACCACGTGGAACGGCTCACCAAGGGATGCAAAGGGTCAACCGTCTCCCTACGAAGCCTCCCTCGTGGGACACTCCCTTGCAAATCCACAAGAACCTCTTGAGATTTTAAGAACCATACACTCCTTTGACCCATGTCTTGCCTGTGCGGTACATCTATACAGGGAGGAAGAAGAGCTGATTTCCATAAAGGTGTTGTAAAGGGCTAATATTGTTGCATACTTTTATAATATGAGCCTGAAAGAAAGTCTCCATAATCTATCACCCTTTGTTTATATGCTTCCAGAAGGAACACTGCAGGGGCAAAAGGTTCCTGTATACTTCTACCTTAGCGATAGGCTTTTTGGGCTTTTGGAGGAGGATGCCATAAGACAGGCAGGCAACGCCTCAACCCTGCCTGGTGTGGAAAAGGCTATATATGTGATGCCAGACGTGCATGTGGGCTATGGATTTCCAGTGGGTGGCGTAATGGCAACGGATATAGAGGAGGGTATAATAAGCCCAGGGTCTATAGGGTACGACATAAACTGTGGGGTAAGGCTCATAGCCACCAGCCTAAAGGCAGACATGGTTAAGCCCCTAAGAAGGGAGATTATGCAGGAAATACTCAAGAATGTTCCCGCAGGTGTAGGCTCCACAGGCAAACTTAAGCTGTCAAAGCTTGAACTTTCTGAGGTTGCCATCAAGGGTGCGCGCTGGGCTATAGAGAAAGGCTTTGGTTTTGAGAAGGACCTACATTATATAGAGAGCGGTGGTACACTTCCCGACGCTGACCCTTCAAAAGTTTCAGACTTTGCCTTTCAAAGGGGTGCGGATGAGCTGGGGACTGTGGGTTCTGGAAACCACTTTGTGGAAGTGCAGTATGTGGATGAGATATACGACGAAGAAGTTGCACAAAAACTTGGGCTAAGCGTAGGGCAGGTTACCATAATGGTTCATTCAGGTTCAAGGGGCTTTGGACATCAGGTATGCGTAGACTACCTAAAAACTGCAAAGGACGCCCTCAAAAAATACAACATAGATATACCAGATATGCAACTTGCCTGCATGCCTTTCTCCTCTCCAGAGGGTCAGGACTACTTTAAAGCTATGAACTCAGCAGCAAACTATGCCTTTGCCAACAGGCAAATTCTTGGTTATCTGACCGCAGACACAGTTAGGAGGTTCTTTGGTCTTTCTTGGGAGGAGTTTGGCTACAGGCTTATTTACGACCTTGCCCACAACATAGGTAAGGTAGAAGACCATGAGGTGGATGGCAAAAGAAAAAAGCTCCTCGTTCACCGCAAGGGTGCTACAAGAGCTTTTCCGCCACACGACCCAGATATCCCTCCAGTCTACAGGGATATAGGTCAGCCTGTGCTTCTTCCTGGAGATGTGGGAAGGTATTCCTTTCTCCTTGTGGGTCAGGAGGGTAGTATGCGTATGAGTTTTGGGAGTGCTTGCCACGGAGCTGGAAGACTTATGTCAAGGACAAAGGCTAAGGAGTTCGTAAATAAAGAGGGGCTTGAGAAGGTTCTTGAGGGTCTTGTGGTGGTAGCGAGGGGCAAGGGAACTGTTGCAGAAGAAATTCCACAGGCTTACAAGGATGTTTCAGAGGTTGCCTATGTGGTTCATTCTTTAGGTATTGCAAAACTGACCGCAAGATTTAAACCATTAGGCACTTTGAAGGGTTAAGTGTTATAATAAAAAATTCTGGAGGAACTTATGGGCGAGTTTGAGAAACTGCTCGAGGAAAGTCTTGAGATGAAGGAAATAAAAAGAGGGGAGGTGATAAAGGGCAGGGTGGTAAAAGTAGACGAAAGAAACCTTTATGTGGATGTGGGATATAAGGTAGAGGGCATAATTCCCAAGGAGGAACTGCCAACCTCAAAAGTTGGTGATGAGATAAAGGCGGTAGTCATAAGGTTTACCAAGGGCGGTTCTCCCCTTCTGTCTTACAGAAGATATCTTGAAGATAAGCTAACAGGCTTTTTGAGGTCTTGCTACGAAAAGGGCAAGTTAATAACAGGAACAGTAGTAGAAAAGAAGGATGATGGTTATGTTGTGGATGTTAGCGGTCTGAAGGTTTTCCTGCCTGCCAAGGAAGCTCTCAGAAACCTTAGGGAAGGTAAAAAAATAGTGGCAAAGATAATAGAATTCAGAAAAGAAGATGGTCTTAAGGTAATTCTTTCTCAGAGAGATTACATAAAGGCTCAGGAAGAAAAGAAGAAGGCAAGACTTCTTTCTAAGATAAAAGTAGGGGATTTGGTAGAGGGTAAGGTGATAAAGATAGACCCAGATAAGGGTATAACCTTGCTTGTGGGTAATGTTCTTAGGGCATTCCTGCCCTTAGAGGAGCTAAGCTGGGGCAGGGACAGAAACCCCTACAACTATGCAGAGATAGATGAAAGGCTAAGGGTAAAGGTAAAGAGAATACCCAAGGATGGACAATTCATATTTGTAAGTCTAAAGGAGACAAAGGAAAGCCCATGGCGTAAGGCAGAGCAGAGCATACAAAAGGGTCAGATAGTAAACGGAAGGGTAGTAGAAGTAAAAGAGAACGGGCTTATTCTTGAGGTTATGGAAGGAGTTGAGGGCTTTGTGCCAAAAGAAGAAATATCTTACGATGGCACTACCTATAAGAAGGGTGATAGGGTATCCGCTCAAGTGCTTGACTTTGACCCCAAGAAGCACAAGCTAATTATGAGTATAAAGAGGACCCTTCCAAAACCGTGGGAGGAGTTCCTAAAGGAACACCCTGCTGGCAGTAGAGTCGTGGGAACTGTGGAGAAAATAGAGGGTGCAAAGGCTATAGTTAAACTTGAAAAAGATGTACGTGGTATTATACATAGGGCTGATCTTGCTTGGATAAAACCTGGAAGGATAGAAGATGTGCTTCAGGTTGGCCAATCCCTTGAGTTTGCTGTGCTTGGGCTTGATGGAAGGTTTGTAAAACTTGGTCTTAAACAGCTTATGGATAATCCTTGGGAAACAGTTCTTAAAAATTACAAGGTTGGTGATAAGGCAAGGCTAAAGGTAAAGAGCGTGCATCCATTTGGTGTATTTTTGCAGTTTCCAGAGGGTATAGATGGACTCCTACCCATATCGGAGATGCCAAAAGGCTTAAAACTTCAAGAAGGTCAAGAGGTAGAAGCGAGAATAATAGAGATTTCTCAAGACAAGATAACCTTTAGCATGAAGGAGGAAGAGAAGAAAGAAGATATAATAACCACATCTGACAAAGACTTTACTTTAGGCGATATACTCAAAAGAAAGATGAAAGTATGAAAAAGAAAACACTTGTTTATAGGTTGCACGAAGAGTATTCTCATGTTTACTCGAAGAAAAGAGTCTATAAGATGGTAAACTTTTTGTTAGATAGGATGAGAGAAGGTATAGCCTCTGAGGGTGGTTTGAAGATTTCAGGCTTTGGCAGTTTTAAAAGAAAGGGTAAACGAGTCCTGTTTAGACCAAGTAAAAAGCTCGTAGGCAGGTTGAAAAGGGAAGTCAAAAGGGCTAAAATGTAAATTCTACGGGGTGTGGCGCAGGCGGAAGCGCGCTGGCATGGGGGGCCAGAGGTCACGGGTTCAAGTCCCGTCACCCCGATTTTAAATAAGGAGGTTGGGAATGGCCGTCCTTGTGGAACCTGTAGAAAAGGACATGGAATCTCTTGTCTTGAGGGTTTTCCTCAAGTCTATTGATGTGCTTGGTGGTCTTTCAAAGTTGGCGGAATACAAGACCCTTACATGGCTTCCCTCTCTTGCCAGAGCAGTTTACTGTGTGGTGTTGAGGGAAGAGTATTTCAAAACGGACAGGGAAATAGCGGAGAAAGTAGGTCTCACTGTTCAGACAATAAGGAATATCCTAAGGGCAGAGACCTCTACTACTCTTGAAAAGTTGAGGAGGATAGAAGAGCTTCTTGAGGAGGAAAGGAAGGAATTAAAAGTCCATACAGCCGGTGGCATTGCCAAACTTGCATACAAACTTGTAAAGGAAGGGCATGAAGAGCAGGGTGTATTTCTTCAATATTGCGAAAGGGTAGCTTACGCCCTTGACGTCCCATGGGCTTATATGGTTCTAAAAAGGCTCAAAGGGACGGATTTCCCTATCAAGTCCGCGGATAGTATATCAGAAAGACTTGGAAGTGTATACATAAAGGGTAGAACCGCAAAGGAAGTCCTTGAAGAGATAGAGTATCCCATAAGGAACCCAGCAGAGCTTCTTCATAGGATAAAGGAAAACCTCAAGATGCACGGACTTGAGTAATCTATTCTTGTAGTATCCTCTTTTCGTATATGAGTGCAAGGGTGAACAGAGTGGTGAATACTATAGGTCCCAGGAATATACCAACGAAGCCAAAGGTCAGCAAACCACCCACTATGGAGAAGAAAAGCACTATGTAGGGTACGCTCACACCCATTTTCATTATGAGAGGTCTTATGAAGTTGTCTATGGTAGATATGACGAACATACCATATATGAACATAAAGGCTCCTGCGTATACGCCTTTTACCGCAAAGGTGTATAGTGCTACTGGAAACCATACAAAAGCTGCACCAAAGGGTGGCACAAAAGAGCTTATGAAGGTTGCCATAGCAAGAAGGACTGCGTAGTCTAAGCCTGCCAACTTGTATCCTATAAAGCCCACAGTACTCTGGGCTATACCTACGCCAATGGACCCATAAACGGTAGCAAGAACTGTTTTGTATACGGTGATGAAGACCTGCTCTACGTCTTCCCTATGCATGGGTAGAAAACGCTCCACAAACCTAACAAACTTTGGACCATCCCTAAGTATGAAAAAAAGTGTAAGCAGGAAGACAAAGGTTTTGAAGATAAAGCTCCCTACCGCGGGGACTATGGAAGCTACTACGTTTAGCCCTTTTTGAAGAAGGTCTCTAAGCCCGCTTATAAGTATGTTCCTAAACTCCTCAGACTCTATGTATGCAAGAAAGCCTTTTATCTCCTGGTCTGTAAGGAATTTTTTGAGGAAGGGATTATCAAGCACACCCTTTATCAAATCCACGTAAGAACTGTTCTGTGTAAAACCTACAGCAAAATGTAGCAGTTCTATGGACTGTCTTATGGCCAAGGTAAGGACCAAGCTAAAGGGAACTATGACCAGCACAAGCACCAAAAGGGTAATCAAAAGGGCGGATATTGTGCCTCCTATTCTCTTTGAAAGTTTGATATGTAGTGGATAGAGAACGAGGGAAAAGATAATAGCCCACAGAATAGGCTTCAAGAAGGGCAGAAGCATGGTAAGGGCAAAGAAGGCAAAAAAGCCAGTCAGGCCAATTAGAAAATAAAGAAAGATTCTCTCCCTCACAGGACTAAATTATAAAGCATGGAAAACTGTCCAAAGTGTGGTGCCTTGCTTGAGGTTATAGAGTGTTGTGGTGGTGGGATATTTAGGTGTGAAGCCTGTGGAGAGTATTACTTTTATGGAGAGCTTATAGAGTCTCAAAGGGGCTTTGAGGAGGTTTCCTCAGAAGCTCAAGAGCAGTCTCCTTTGGAGAATGATCCTCAACCAAGACCTTGTAGACCGCAGTGCTTATAGGTGCATGAAGTTTTTTATCCTTAGATATCCTGTAAACCGCCTTAACGGTGTGTATGCCCTCCACAGTTTGGTTTAACCTTTCAAGAGCCTCTTGTAAAGAAAGACCTTGCCCTATAAGGTAGCCAAAGGTTCTGTTTCTTGACTGCGAAGAGCTGGCGGTAAGAAAAAGGTCTCCCATACCAGAAAGACCGTAGAAGGTTTCCATCTTTGCACCAAGGGAGACACCAATTCTTACCATCTCCGCAAGTCCACGCGTCATAAGAGAAGCCCTTGCATTCTCTCCAAAACCAATACCGTCTGATATGCCACAGGCTATGGCTATTACATTTTTGAGAGCCCCACCCAGCTCAACGCCCACAAGGTCTGTAGAGAGGTAAACTCTAAAGTTTTCGGAACTTATCCAGTTTCTTATCCTTTCCATCTCCTCAATATCTTGTCCTGCAAGCACCAAGGCGGTGGGCAGGCCCTTGGAAACTTCGCTGGCAAAGGAAGGACCAGAGAGGCAAAAAACCTTTACAGATGAGTCTATTTCAAGAAGGATTTCAGAAACCCTTTTTTCTGTACCCACCTCAAGCCCCTTGGAGGCGGAGATTATCCTTTTGCCACCTAAGGCTTTTTTGTCTAAGACTTCCCTTATAACCTGAACAGGTAAGGCTACTATTATGTAATCTGAAAATTTGAGGGCTTTATCAAGGTCTTGTGTAGCGTCTATGTTTTTTAACTCCACTCCGTCCATATATGGATGCTTTCCTTCTTTTATGAGCCTGACTGTTTCTTCTTTTCTTTCAAAGACTAAAACCCTGTGTCCTAAATTTCCTAAATGTAAAGCAAGGGCGGTGCCCCAACGACCCCCACCAAGAACAGAGAAGTTCATGTGTTATACTATATCAGAAGATGATGGAGGAAAAACTAGAAAACAGCCTTTACTGGGGTGTATCTTTGTTTTTAAACCTGATCATCTTTACCCTCCTCTCTTTGTATCTTTCTGTCAGGGTTGAATTCAAAAACCCCCAAAAGCTTATGGAGGTGTATCTTCAAGAAATTCCCGAGATTAAAGAGATAAAGCTAACTTCTGGCAAAAGCACTCCTGTTGTAAAAAGACAAACTGGTGAGGGTATCGTGAAAAAGGATAGACACCTTGTCAGCTCAAGCCCTATGGAAGTCTCAAGAAGCACAGGAGACCTCAAGGTTCCCACAGGCAAGCCAAAGGAGGAAGAGCCCTCACTACTTCAGGAAATTGAGCAGAGGGTGCGAGGAAGGGAGAGGGAAGTAGAGAAAGAAGGTGTTAGAAGTGCGGATATTGGGAATATAACCGCGGTTGTCTCGCCTGGAGGTGTTGGATTTTCTGGCGGTGGAAGGGCAACCGTATACATTCCACCCTTTCCAAGGATAAGCTCTGATGAGCCTCTTAGCCCTTTGAGGGTAAGGGTATGGATAGAACCATCGGGTGTGGTTTCAAGGGTTCAGGTAATCCAGAAAAGCGGGTCTGCTCATGTGGATCAGAAGATGGTGGAGTTTGTTCGGGGCATAAGGTTTGAAGCCATAAGGGAAAACGTAGTCCAGACAGGTGTAATAGCCTTTAGGTTTAAGGGAGGTTAAGCATGAGTATAGGAAAGCAGTTAAGACTGGAAAGACTTATCAACAGGAATACGGGCAAGACCATAATAGTGCCTATGGACCACGGGGTGAGTTCTGGTCCTATGGAGGGTATTGAGAACATAAGAAAGGCGGTGGAAGATGTGGCAGAAGGTGGTGCTAACGCAGTGGTTCTACATAAGGGTATGGTAAGGGCAGGACACAGGGGCAGGGGCAGAGATATAGGGCTTATAGTTCACCTTTCTGCTTCTACCGACTGGGCACCAACAAAGAACGATAAGGTGCTTGTATGTACGGTAGAGGAAGCAATAAAGCTGGGTGCGGATGGTGTATCTATTCATGTAAACGTGGGTGCGGATATGGAAAGGGAGATGCTTAGAGACTTTGGATATGTCTCTAAGGTCTGCGAAGAGTGGAGTATGCCCTTGCTTGCTATGGTCTATGGAAGGGGAAAGGATATGAACCAGTATGAGCCGAAGGTGGTAGCCCACTGTGCAAGGCTTGGTGCGGAGCTCGGTGCGGATATAGTAAAAGTGCCATACACGGGAGACCCCGAGAGCTTTTCAAAGGTTGTGGAAGGCTGTCCCATACCGGTGGTTATAGCGGGCGGTCCTAAGATGAAAACGGAGAGGGAAGTGCTTGAGATGGTCTATGGAGCCATAGAGGCTGGTGCAAAGGGTCTTTCCATAGGTCGCAATGTCTTTCAGGCAAAAAACAGGGTCGCCATGGTAAGAGCCTTGAGCCTTATAGTGCATGAGGGTAAAAGCGTGGAAGAAGCCATAAAAATCTTAGAGTGAGGAGGCACATATGGGTCTTCTTGAAGGCAAAAAAGCCCTTATAACTGGCATAGCCAACGAGCGCAGCATAGCCTATGGCATAGCAAAAGCCTTTCACAGAGAAGGGGCGAAGCTTGCCTTTACCTACGCCAACCAAAAGCTCAAAAAAAGAGTAGAAGAGGTTGCCAAAGAGTTTGGCTCTGAGCTTGTGTTTGAGTGCGATGTTTCAAAGGACGAACACATTAACGCTTTGAAGGATTGGCTCTCTGAGGTTTGGGGAGGTCTGGATATAGTAGTCCACTCCATAGCCTACGCTCCAAAGGAAGAGTTCAAAGGTGGTGTTATAGACACCTCAAGGGAAGGATTTAAGATAGCTATGGATATTTCTGTCTACTCTCTTATAGCCCTCACTAGGGAGCTACTGCCTCTTATGGAAGGTAGACAAGGCTCAATAATAACCCTTTCTTACTACGGTGCGGAGAAGGTAGTGCCACACTACAATGTGATGGGTATTGCCAAGTCTGCCCTTGAGAGCACGGTGCGTTATCTTGCCTACGATATTGCCAAACACGGACACAGAATAAATGCCATATCCGCAGGACCTATAAAGACCCTCGCTGCATACAGCATAACGGGTTTCCACCTGCTTATGGAACACACCATGAAGGTAAACCCCTTTGGAAGGGCTATAACCATAGAAGATGTGGGGGATACTGCGGTGTTCCTCTGCAGTGATTGGGCAAGGGCTATAACTGGTGAGGTTATCCACGTGGACAACGGCTATCATATAATGGGCGTCTTTGGAAGGGAAGAGGAGATAAAGAAGGAGGTCTTTGGAGAACAAAAGGAATGAAGGTCTACGAACTTTATGGTCTAAAAGAAGAAGAATACGAAAGAATAGTCCAAAGGCTTGGGCGTGAGCCAAATGAGGTGGAGCTTGGCATACTCGGAGCTCTTTGGTCTGAGCATTGTTCTTATAAATCCTCAAAGGTGCACCTTAGAAAATTTCCCACCAGTGCAAACTGGGTAATCCAAGGACCTGGTGAAAACGCAGGGGTGGTGGAGCTTGACAGCAAGGTCTGGCTTGCCTTTAAGGTAGAGAGCCACAACCATCCTTCTTACATAGAACCCTTTCACGGTGCAGCAACAGGGGTAGGAGGGATAATAAGGGATGTCCTATCTATGGGTGCAAGACCCATAGCCCTTGTGGATTCCCTTAGGTTTGGACTGCCTATAGATAAAAGGATAGTAAAGGGAGTAGTAAGTGGTATATCTCATTATGGCAATTGCATAGGCATTCCCACCGTGGCAGGAGAGACCTACTTTGAGGAGTGCTACAGGACAAACCCTCTGGTAAATGCTTTCTGTCTTGGTATTCTGCCTGCGGGGAGGATGCTTAGAGCGAGGGGCAAACCCGGAGACCTTCTTTTTCTCTTAGGGTCTTCTACTGGAAGGGACGGTATACACGGTGCGGTTATGGCTTCTGCGGAGTTCGGAGAAGGTGCGGAGGAGAAGCTACCAAATGTCCAGATAGGAGACCCCTACTTTGGTAAAAAGCTCATAGAGGCTGTCCTGCATGTGGTAGAGGAGGGTCTTATAACAGGTCTTCAAGACCTTGGTGCGGCGGGGCTTTCTGGTTCTTCCTCTGAGCTTGCCAGTAAGTCCAAGTGCGGTGTGGAGCTGTGGCTTGAAAAAGTCCCTCTAAGGGAAGAGGGCATGAAACCCTTTGAAATACTCCTCTCAGAAAGCCAAGAGAGGATGCTGCTTGTAACTCAAGAGGACAAGGTTCAAAGGCTTTTAGAGCTTGCCAAGTATTACCATCTTGAGGGTGCTGTGGTGGGCAGGCTCACAGAAAATGGAATGTTTAGGGCTTACTATGAAGGTCAGACAGTTGCGGAGCTTCCGGTGAGCCTAATAGTGGAAGAGGCACCAGTATATGAAAAACCCTATTCAGAGCCTGTCTATATAAAAACCCTCTGGGCTTTTGACCAAAAAGACTTGCCAGAAGTAGACTTGCAAGAAGCCCTCCTTAAGCTTCTCAGCTCACCAAATATAGTTTCTAAGGAGTGGATATACACTCAGTATGACCATCAGGTGGGGACAAACACAGTCCTAAAACCAGGGGGAGATTCCGCTATTCTCAGGGTCAAGTGGGTTCAGAAGCCAGAGCTAAAGAGTGAAAGGTTTATAGCCCTCACTGCAGAGGGCAATGGAAGGTTCTTTTTCCTTGACCCATACGAAGGTGGAAAATACGCAGTGGCGGAAGCCCTCAGAAATCTTGCCTGCGTGGGTGCAAAGCCTCTGGGAATAACAGACTGTCTTAACTTTGGAAACCCAGACAGACCAGAGATTATGTGGCAACTTGTGAAAGCCATAGAAGGAATATCGGATGCCTGCAAGTTCTTTGAAGTTCCTGTGGTTAGCGGTAATGTGTCCTTGTATAACGAAACGGTGGAAAGGGAAGAGATAAGAAACATATACCCAACGCCCATACTGGTTGCGGTAGGCTACATAGAGTCTGGAAGGTTTGTAGACCATAGCTTTAAGGAGGAGGGAGACCTCATCTTCTTAGTGGGAGACCTCAAAAGGGAGTTTTCCCTTGCAGGCAGTGAATACCTAAAGGTGGTGCACGGAAAGGTAGCAGGTAGAACTCCTCAGGTAAACCTTGAAAAGGAGAAGAAGCTTCATACACTTCTTATTAGGTTTATAGAAGAGGGATTGATTAGGTCCGCTCATGACGTCTCTGTGGGCGGGCTCGTGGTTGCACTCCTTGAAAGTGCATTTGGCACTGGTTTGGGTGTTGATATAGACCTGTATATGGAAGACAGGCTTGACTTTTTCCTTTTTTCTGAAAATCCCACGTTGCTGGTGGTAAGTTTAAGAAAGGAGAATGCGGAGGCTTTCAAGGACCTTGTGGAAGAGTATGAACTTGATTGGATGTTTTTAGGAAAAGTGAAGGAAGAGAGGTCTTTTACCTTGACAAACAACGACGAAAAAGTTTTTGAACTGTCTTTGGAAGACCTTGAGGAATTATGGAAAAAGTCTTTAGAAAGACTGCTCTAATATACGGACTTGCTCTCTTTGTCGTGCTTAGCCTTGACCTTATTACCAAAAATCTTGCGGAGTCCTTTCTTAGGGAAAAGGACATAAGCCTTTTACCCTTCCTTCATCTTGTTTTGGTATACAACAGGGGCGTTGCCTTTGGTTTTCTTGCAGATGCTCCAGATTTTATAAGAATTCCTGTTCTTTTTATAACTCCTTTGATAGCCCTTGTTATAACCTTTCTGTATTCTACGAGAGTTAAAGGCACAGTTATTCCAGTGTTTATGGGTATGGTAGGCGGTGGTGCTCTTGGGAATTTCTACGATAGAGTTTTTTTGGGTCATGTGAGAGACTTTATATATCTTTCCTACGGAGGGCTTTCTTGGCCTGCCTTTAACTTAGCGGACGCCAGCATAAGCACCGCCATAACTCTTCTTATCCTCAGGGAGTTACTGCCAAAGGGTGGAAAAAACTAAATGATTCTGTTATATTCTATCCTTATGGTGGAAAAGGTAGCCAATCTTGCAAGGCTAAAGCTAACAGGTGAGGAGAAAGAATACTTTGAGAAACAACTTACAAGCATACTGCACTTTGTGGAACAGCTCCAAGAGGTTAACACCTCGGAGGTAGAACCCTTTACCTCTTCTTTTGAAGAGACACCCATGAGGGAAGATGAGCCTCTGCAGGATTTTGATTCTGAGTTAGTTTTGGAAAAGGCTCCACAGGCAGAAGGAAACTTCTTTGTGGTGCCAAGAGTGGTAGAATATTAAGAGGAGACTCATATGATAGAAGAAGTTCATAAGGAGACCCTTGAGAAAAAGAAGGCTTTAGAAAATGCTCTTACAAGCATAGAGAGGCGATTCGGCAAAGGTTCCATAATGCCTCTCAAAAAAGCGGAAAAGGTAAAGGTAGATGTTATACCCACTGGTTCACTTGCCCTTGATATAGCAACAGGCATAGGTGGTATACCAAAGGGAAGGGTTATTGAGATATTTGGTCCAGAGTCCTCTGGCAAGACCACCCTTGCCCTCCATATAATAGCGGAAGCCCAAAAGAGAGGAGGCATAGCTGTCTTTATAGACGCGGAGCATGCCCTTGACCCTAAGTATGCGGAGAGGATAGGAGTTGACACGGAAAACCTTTACATATCTCAACCAGACTATGGAGAGCAAGCCCTTGAGATAGCGGAAAGTCTCATAGCAAGCAATGCGGTAGACGTCATAGTTGTAGACTCTGTCGCTGCCCTTGTGCCAAAGGATGAGCTTGAGGGTGAAATAGGCGAGGCTCATGTGGGCAAACAGGCAAGGCTTATGTCTCAAGCTCTTAGGAAGCTAAAGGGTATGGCTCACAGGGCTAACACAGCCATAATCTTCATAAACCAGCTCAGGGAGAAAATAGGTGTAATGTTTGGAAACCCAGAGACCACGCCAGGTGGCAGAGCCCTTAAGTTCTTTGCGGACATGAGGCTTGATGTAAGGAGGATAGGAGAGGTAAAGGACAGTGGAGAAAAAACCGGTAGCAGGGTAAGGGTAAAAGTAGTAAAAAACAAACTTGCACCACCTTTCCAAGAAGCGGAGTTTGACGTGCTTTATGGAGAAGGCATATGCAAGCTATGCGACCTGATAGACACCGCAAGCGAGCTTAAGGTAATAAACAAAAGCGGTGCATGGTATAGCTATGGTGATATAAGACTTGGGCAAGGCAAGGAGCAGGCTAAGAAGTTTCTCATGGACAACCCCGAGATTGCCCAAGAGATTGAAAAAAAGGTAAGGGAGGTAGTTGGGCTTGCTTCAGTTGATACTTAAGAAAGCGGTAGAGCTGGGTGCATCTGATATACATTTAAAAACAGCATCTCCACCTGTAGTAAGACTGAAAAAGAAGCTCCAGAGGCTTAGCGACTTTCCCGTAATAGATGAAAGGGTCATGGAAATGTTCCTCAATGAGGTTCTTAGTAAAAATCGCAGGAAGCTTGCGGAGTTTGAAGAGTTGGGAGAGACAGATACCTCTTACTCATTATCCGGTGTTGCTCGCTTTCGTGTAAACGTATACAGACAAAGGACAAGTGTGGGTATGGCTTTCAGAACCATACCTTACAGCATACCCTCCTTTGAGAGCCTTAACCTTCCTGCAGTGATGAAAAAAATTATTCTTGAAAACACCAAGGGGCTTATCCTTGTCACAGGACCCACAGGCTCGGGTAAATCCACCACACTTGCCTCTCTCATAAACATCATAAATGCAACGAGAAGCGATGTGATAGTTACCATAGAAGACCCGATAGAATACCTTTTTAAGGATGAAAAGTCCTATATAGTTCAGCGTGAGGTGGGTATAGACACATCTTCTTTCGCAAGAGGGTTGAGAGCGTCCCTTAGAGAAGACCCAGATGTCATTATGGTGGGTGAGATAAGAGACCCAGAAACCGCACAGATAGCCCTGCAGGCAGCAGAGACAGGACATTTAGTTATGTCTACCCTACACACTCTGGATGCCAAAGAAACGATAAACAGACTTATAGGTATGTTTAACCTTGAGGTAAGGGAGCAGATAAGGATACAGCTTGCGGAAACCCTAATAGCCATA
>JAXSOP010000024.1:0-14552 GCA_037926125.1 Aquificaceae bacterium | reverse complement strand
GCCAACCTTCTCTCCATGCTTTTAAAAGGAAAGCCAGAAGAGACCGTGCTCCTTCTTTCTTCCTACACGACAAATGAGGACTATGCTTTAATAGGCGAGATAGTAAAAAGCACTGGCGTAATGGTAAGCTCAACCCTAAGTCTTGACCTAAAAGCCTTCCTTGAAAGCTATGGAGAATACCAGCCAATAGGCATAGAAGATATAAAGAAGGCGGACTTTTATGTTTTCATAGGTGAAGACATAACCTCAACCTCACCAGTGCTATCCTATTACACCAAAGGCAAGGTATACCGTATAGGCAAAGGCACAAGAGACCAAAAGCTAAACCCAATTGAAATTCAAAAGGAAGACCTGCAAAACCTTGAAGGTAAGGGCGTGATAGTTTTCA
Organism: Aquificaceae bacterium; assembly: GCA_037926125.1. Taxonomy (GTDB): domain Bacteria; phylum Aquificota; class Aquificia; order Aquificales; family Aquificaceae; genus Pampinifervens. Next base: position 14,164 of record JAXSOP010000024.1, on the reverse strand, counting down.
ATGCCATAGGCATGAAGCCACAAGAGGCAAGAGAGTGGGGTGCGTATCTCAAAGACCTTTGCAAAGAAAAGGGCTTTAGGCTTATGCTTTTATACGATGGGAACTTTCTTGGGTTCTTGAGACACATCCCATTGAGTTGGCTTTCGGACCTTCATGAAGCTCTCCAAAGGGCAAGGAACCTTGTCATCTTTGGCGAAGACCTAACGGACTATATGAAAATGGAGGAGCTTGAGAAAGTATTTGAAGGTCTTGAGCATTTTGTAGTCTTTTCTCCCTTTGAGGGTGGTCTTGCTCAATACGCTCAGATAAAAATACCCATGAGCTTAATGGGTGAGATAGATGGCACTCTTACCACTTTAATGGGAGAGAAAAAGACACTCAAGTTCCTGCCAAAAGCCTTCAACCACACAGAGTTTTTAAGGAGTTTGCTTGAGTATCTACCTAAAGGAGAAAAGGAGCCATTAGTCCTAAGAGGCGAGCCAAGACAATTCAAAAGAGAGGTACATCTTTATAGAAGCAATTGGATAACAAGAAGAAGCGAAAACCTCACAAGGCTCTATGAGAAAAACACTGCGGTTATGGAGGTACTTAGATTGGGAAGCTAATAAGATTCCTCATAGCCTGTTTTCTATGTGTAGCTCTTGCGTTTTTGGTTTATCTTCTTCTTTTTTAGAAGCATATATTAAAACCTATGGTGGATGAATTAGAGGGATTTATAGAATACTTTGGGCTTAAACAGGACTTTGAGAGTTTTCTACTCGAGAAGCATATTGATAATTCAAAAGAGGCAATTGTCAAATTCTTGCAAGATAGGAACCTTCTTGAGGCTTACGAGAGATGGGTTGCTGAAAGTGACAGAATAAACCTTGTAGAAAGATATATAAACCTTGAAGACTGGGAGGTAAAGGAAAACAGCAATATGACTTATTCCCTTCAGGGGCTAAATTTCTACATAACTTCTCAAGTTAGCAGAACCTATTGGCTTGAAAAGATTTATCCAAAAAAGATAAAGGAAGCACATCTGAGGGGGGATTTACACATACATGACCTTCAGGTTCTAAGCGTCTATTGTGTCGGATGGGATCTATGGAGCCTATTGTTAAATGGATTTAGAGGTGTTTCCGGGAAGATAGAAAGTAGACCTCCAAAACACTTTACTTCAGCCCTTGGTCAGGTTGTCAACTTTCTCTACACTCTTCAGGGCGAGTCTGCTGGTGCTCAGGCTTTTTCTAACTTCGACACCCTCCTTGCACCCTTTATAAGATATGATAAACTCAGCTACGAGCAGGTAAAACAGGCGATTCAAGAGTTTGTATACAATCTGAACGTTCCTACAAGGACTGGCTTTCAGGCACCCTTTACAAATTTAACCTTTGACCTAAAAGTCTCTCCTGTATACAGAGACCAAGCTGTTCTTATAGGTGGTGGGTTTAAGGAAGCTGTATATGGAGAGTTTCAGGAAGAGGTTGATATGCTAAACAGAGCCTTTTTTGAGGTTATGCTAGAAGGGGATGCCAAGGGGAGAGTCTTTACCTTCCCGATACCCACATACAGCATAACTAAGGATTTTGAATGGGAAAACCCACTTTACGACGGCCTATGGAGTATGAGTGCAAAGTATGGTATTCCTTACTTTGCAAACTTTGTAAATTCTGACATGAAGCCCGAGGACGTAAGAAGCATGTGTTGTAGGCTCAGACTTGACCTCAGCAAGCTTGAAAGAAAGGGAGGCAGCTTTTTTGGAGCAAACCCACTCACAGGATCCATAGGTGTTGTAACTATCAACATGCCAAGGATAGGCTATCTCTCAAAATCCGAGAAGGAGTTTTTCCAGAGGCTTTCTGACCTCATGGACATTGCCATGGAGAGCCTCGAAATAAAGAGAGAAGTGCTTGAAGACCTCACAGAAAGGGGACTCTATCCTTATTCAAGGTTCTATTTGAGAGATATAAAGTCAAGGTTTGGCGAATACTGGAAAAATCATTTTTCTACCATAGGGCTTGTGGGTATGAACGAAGCATGTCTCAACTTTCTCGGTGTTTCCATAGTGGACCCTGAGGGAAGGGCTTTTGCCATAAGGGTTCTTGACTTTATGAGGGATAGGCTCCTTGAGTTTCAGAAAAGGACGGGCAATAACTACAACCTTGAGGCAACACCTGCAGAGTCAACTGCATACAGGCTTGCAAAGCTTGATAAGAGGCTCTATCCTGATATTTTGGTAGCTAACGAAGACAACTACAAAAAGGGTGCAGAGCCCTTTTATACAAACTCCACACAGTTACCCGTTGATTACACCGACGACCCTTTCTTGGTGCTTGAACATCAGGAGGATCTTCAAATAAGATACACAGGCGGGACGGTGATACATTTCTTCGTTGGAGAAAGAATAGAGGATACGAAGGCTCTAAAGAGCTTTGTAAGGAAGGTGTGTGAAAAATATAAGATACCCTACTTTACCATAACACCCACCTTTAGCGTATGCCCAAACCATGGATATATTTCTGGGGAACATGAAAACTGTCCCTACTGCGGTTCAAGAACAGAGGTTTATTCAAGGGTTGTGGGCTACCTTAGGCCCGTCCACCAGTGGAACGAGGGTAAAAGGGAAGAGTTTAGAATGAGAAAAACCTTCAAGAGGGAGCTTATAGGATGAAAGCCTTGGCTGGCGTATCCCTTGGTTCTGAACATCCGCTTTGCCTTTTCAAGGTTGGTGGTTTTCAGAAGTTTACCCTTATAGACTTTCCAGGCAGACCTGCTTGCATAGTCTTCACGCAGGGTTGTAACTTCAGATGCGGATACTGCTACAACGTAGAACTTGTGTTGCCAGATAGGTTTGGTCCTGCCATTCCCATAGAAGAGTTATTTTCTTTTCTTAAGGAAAGGAAAAACCTTCTGGAAGGTATAGTCATAACTGGTGGTGAGCCAACCGTCCAAAAGGGTATCGAGGATTTTGTGGAAAGGGTTAGAGATATGGGCTACGCTATAAAGTTAGATACCAACGGAAGCCTGCCACATATTTTGAGAAGGCTTCTGAAAAGAGGACTCGTGGATTACATCGCCATGGACGTAAAGGCACCCCTTGAAAAATATGAAGAAGTCTGCGGTGTTAAGATTGATGTGAGCAGGATAGTGGAGAGCATAGACCTTATAAAATCTTCTGGAGTGGATTACGAATTCAGAACCACCGTTGTAAGGGAACAGCTCAGCAGAGAGGACATAATGAAGATAGCAGAACTATTGAAAGGTTCAAAAAGGTATTACCTGCAGAGGTTCATACCGGGTAAGACTCTTGACCCTTCCTTCTCCCAGAAAACTACTTACTTAGATGAGGAGTTCTCCAGCATGGTAGATAACATAAAAGAATACTTTCAAGAATGTTCCTTTAGATAACCACTCTACCTTTTACGAATTCTATTACCTTTTCCTTTATACCCTCCGCATCTATACCTACCAGGTTTCTAAGCAAGTTCTGGTTTCCGTGCTCCACAAAGGTATCAGGAACTGCTATGTTAAGAACCCTCTTGGTGTAGCCCTTTTTTGCAAGCCACTCAAGCACTCCTGAGCCAAAGCCACCCATGAGCACATTGTCTTCTACCGTTACAAAAAAGTCATATGTGCTTGCCAGATCTTCCAAAAGCTCCTCATCCATGGGCTTTACAAACCTTGCGTTTACCACTGCAAAGTCAAGCCCCTCTTTTAGAAGCTCCTCAGAAGCCTTGAGAGCTTGATAGACTGTATAGCCAACTCCTAATATCACACCATCTTTGCCCTCTTTTAGAAGCTCCCAGCTTCCTACTTTGATAAAACGAAAACCCTCCGTAGGCACGCCGTAGGCAGGTCCCCTTGGATACCTTATGGCAAAGGGTCCGTTGTGGTGGAGTGCGGTATATAGGAGGTCTCTTAGCTCTTGCTCATCCTTCGGTGCGGACACTACCATGTTGGGAATGCACCTAAGGTATGAGAGGTCAAAAACTCCATGGTGGGTGGGACCGTCATCACCCACAAGACCACCTCTGTCTATGGCAAAAACCACATGCAGGTTTTGCAGAGCTATGTCGTGTATAACTTGGTCGTATGCCCTTTGGAGAAAGGTAGAGTAGTAGCAGGCTACAGGTTTGAGACCTCCTGCCACAAGACCACCTGCAAAGGTGCAAGCATGTTGCTCCGCAATGCCTACGTCAAAAAACCTCTCAGGAAACCTTTGGCTAAACTCCACAAGCCCAGAGCCTTCCTTCATGGCAGGTGTTATTACCACTATATTTAGGTCTTGTTCTGCGAGCTCCACTATGGCTTTGCCAAAGACGGAAGTCCAGTTGGGTGGTGAGGGCTTTTTGATAAACTCGCCAGACTCTCTTTTGTAGGGTGCAACACCGTGCCATGTAACTGGGTCGTTTTCTGCAGGCTTGTAGCCTTTGCCCTTCTTTGTATATACATGCAAAAGGACAGGACCTTCTATGTGCTTTATATTTTCCAGGGTTCTTTCAAGAGCAGGTAGGTCATGCCCGTTTACTGGACCTATGTAATTAAAGCCGAGCTCCTCAAAGAGAACTCCAGGAGATAAAAGACCCTTAAGAAACTCTTCTGTGAGCTTCATAACCCTAAGTGCAGGGCTTCCCAAATGTTCAAGGAGATGCTTTACCTTTTGTCTTGTCTCTTGCACGAAGTGACCGCTGAGTATCTTGCTAAGGTAAGTGGATATAGCACCAACATTGGGAGAGATGGACATTTCGTTGTCGTTGAGGATAACTATAAACTTGTTAGGTCTTAGATGTCCTGCGTTATTGAGGGCTTCAAAAGCCATTCCAGCGGTCATTGCACCATCGCCAATTACTGCAACCACATAGCGGTCTTGCTCGCTCAAAAGGTCAAAGGCTTTTCTAAAGCCTAAGGCTGCGGATATGGAGGTAGAGCTATGACCTGCGCCAAAGGCATCAAAGGGACTCTCCTCTCTTCTAAGAAAGCCAGAAATACCACCATGTTGTCTAAGGGTTGGGAAAAGCTCCTTTCTGTCTGTGAGTATCTTCCAGGGATATGCCTGATGCCCTATGTCCCAGACTATAACATCCTTTGGTGGTTCAAAGACCCTCAAAAGAGCTATGGTTAATTCCACAGCACCAAGCCCTGGTGCTACATGCCCACCGTTTCTGGCGGTAACTTCTATAAGGTAGTCTCTTACCTCTTCCGCGAGCCTTTCAAGCTCTGTATAGTCATACTTCTTTATGTCTAGTGGACCGCTATAGTCTTTTAAAAGCTCATACTTCTCTAACATAAACATAAAGCTATGCTTATTTTCTTACCTTTCAATAGTCATCAAGAGAAAAAGACCAGCCTAAGCATCCATCCTGTAAAAAACTGGAAGAGGGTTAAAAAAAGAGCCAGTGCAGGAAGTAGGATAAGTTTCTTACCAGCTGTTTCCCCTTTAAACCAAAAGACCACAAAGGTTAACACCGAGAGGGCGAACAGAAGCACACCGTTCCACTTATGAGGGAATCCCCATATAAAAGGTGCCTTTGATTGCACAAGAGGAACATTGGAAATGCTGAATCCAAACAAAACAGAAAGAAGGGCAAAGACTATAAGGATAACGTTCAAGTAGAGTGCATACTTTATCATGCTCCTTACTTTCAGTAGGCTAACTATGTAAAGGGCAAACACAATAAGGGCTAACATTATGGTAGGATATGCAAAGAGTGGGTGCAAAACCATCAGACTACCTCCAGCTTTCTATCCAATTCTATTATACTCCTGTAGAGATTGGTGAGAATGTTTGTATAATCCTCTTTCCCTTCCTCTACCTTGTCCATAAGCTCCTCAATCTTTCTTGTGAACTCCTCTTTTAGAAACTCATGAACCTCCTCTCTGTTTTGTAAGTAGCTGTATACTTCCTTTCCAAGTTTTGTAGGAATGAGAAAGCCCTTGTTTTCTATTACATAACCCCTTTCTATGAGCTTTTCCACTATGCTTGCGTAGGTGGATGGTCTGCCTATACCCCTTCTTTTCATCTCCTGCACCAGCTCTCCGTGAGTGTATAGATAAGCCTTTGGCTGTGAAAGTAGGTTTTTTCTATCGGATACATCCACAGAGCCTAATATGGGTTTGTAAACCTCTAAGGGTATTAACCTGTTCCAGCCATCTTCAAGGACTTCAACAGGCACTTCAACCTCCATTTCCATTCCATTGGCAATAATATGGAGTTTATACACTCTTAACTTTACTGGTCTCATTTGGCTTGCCATAAACTGCCTGAAGATAAGCTCGTATAGCAGTATGTGTTCTCTGGTTAAGCCCTCCGCTTGACCACTAAAGAAAAGAGCCCTTAGCTCCTCTGGGTCTATGCCCTTTGTAGGTCTTATACACTCGTGAGCTCCGCCTTCTCCCCATACCCTGGGATGGAAGTATTCCTCTCCAAACTCTTCCTTTATGTATTCTTTAGCCAAGCCTATTCCGTAGTCAGACACCCTTGTAGAGTCCGTCCTGTGGTAAGTTATATATCCCAGCTCAAAAAGGGTTTGAGCAAGGCTCATAGTCTTTGGTAGAGACCACCTGTAGATATCGCTGGCAGACTTGAGCATAGTGTCTGTGCTAAAGGGTGGTGGTGGATTTCTGAGCTCTTGTCTTTCTTCTCTTAGTTCAACCTCTACCTTATAAAGCTTAGAGTAAAACTGCTCTGCGGACTTTTTGTCTTCAAAGACCCAGTCTATCCTTAGTCTTTCTGATTGGTCTATGGAAACCACAACTTTGTAGACCTTTTGTCTGTTTTCCCTTTCCCTCTGTATTATCCAGCCAAGAACTGGTGTTTGAACCCTTCCAGCTGAAAGCCAATGCTTTCCAAAGGCATTTTGCAAGAGCTTAGAAAACTCAAAGCCTACCCATCTGTCCGCTACCCTTCTGAGTATTTGTGCCTTTACAAGGTTTAGATCAATGCCCCTGCTTTCCCTTAAAGCTTTCCTTATAGCCTTTTTTGTTATCTCGTGAAACTCCATCCTCCTTATGTTTGAGTTATAAACTTTGAGCATCTGTGCAATATCCCAACCTATCTTTTCACCTTCTGTGTCTGGGTCCGTGGCTATGAGAACCTCCTGAGCTTCCATTGCCATGCGTCTTAGGCTTTCAATTATCCTCTCTTTGCCTTCAATGACTTCATAGACAGGCACAGGTTTTCCATTCATATAAACACCATGAAAACCCTCTTCTTTGTTTAGGTCAAGCACATGACCAAAGCTTGCGGTTATCATTATATATCTGTCCTCTGCAGAAGTCTCCATAAGCTCGTGGTCTCCCACACGCCTTCTTACCGCCTTTCCAAAGAAATTGGCAATAGTCTTTGCCTTATTAGGAGATTCCACCACTATAAGCACAGGTTTTAAAAGCTCTTTGCTTTCTGGCTTTTCCTCATCTGCAAGGAACTTCCTTATCTTATCTCTGTCCTCGTCTACCTCTTCTATAAGACTTTTGACCTCCTCCTTTTGGAAAGGTTTAAACTCTATCTCCTCGTTAAACCATTTTACTTTCTTCACAAGGTGTCTGAAAGCCCTCCTGTCATCTACGAGAACCAGGCTTATACCCCTGCTTATGCCACCTGCAAACATACGAGAAGTCCTTCCGCTTGCCTGCAGATAGCCTGTAGCGTCAGAGACTATAATCTGATAGCCCTCTTCCGTTTTCCTTAGAGTTATCTCTTCTGAGGTTTGGATTAGCTCAAGCACCTCTTCCTCTAAAAGGAAGCGTCCCACATCCTCTCTAAGTTTGTCTATCTTCTCCACAAGCTCAGGCTTATCCTTTAGAAAGTCTTCGCTAAGATACTGGTACCTCCTTAGGCTTTCAAGCCACTTGTCTACCTCTTTGAGTCTGTTAGGCATTCTCTTGGCTATCAGCCCTCGCAAGGACATAAGAGCCCAAAGGAGATGAGAGAGGTTTTTCTCAAACTTCAGAGATATCACTATCTTTGGAACTCCATAAAAGAGTGCATACCTTATTACATGAGGCAGGTCTACGCCCCTCGCAAGAGGATTTCTGTATGATGCTATGCCCACCAAAAGGTCTATCTTGCCCTCCTCATATTCCTTTAACACCTCTTCGTCCATTTTTTCGTATGAAACCGCCCTTATGCCCTTTTCTTGCAAGTATGACACAAGCTCATCTACAAACTCCTTCTTTCTATCAGAGGAAACAAAGAGCAGTCCACCCTTCCCCATAAGTCTTATCCATTCTTCTATAGGCTTTGCCTCAATGTCCTCATATAGGTCTACCACGTTTCTTAGGTAAAAGGTAGGAGTTCCAACCTCAAAACCAAGCAGTTCCCTAAAGAGTTTTATCCTGCTTGAGCGAGGGTTGGAAGTGGCGGAGGAAACTACAAGCACACCTCTTCCTTTTTTTGAAAGTTCTTTTACCTTTTCTGAAAGCTCTCTTATGCCTTCCCAATCTTCCTCGTCCTTGTTTCTCATTTCCTTTAGTTTTATAAGTTTCATGGCAAGGTCTATATCTTCTTGCTCAAAGCCCAAGAGGAAAAGAAGTTTGTCTATGTTTTTTGCAGTTTTTAGAAAGGAGTCCACATCGTCCACAAAGATAAAGTCAAAGCCCTTAGGTATTACTTCGTTGTTTTTATAAAGAAACATAGAAGTGCTTACAAGCACCCTAAATTCTCCTTCTTGAAGCCTTTTCTTTTTAAGCTCCTTTTGCTTTTTGCTTTCCTCGGAAAAGTAGAGTATATCCTCCTCCCTTAGACCAAAGTTAAGAAGCTTTTGAACTACCTGCTCCACCAAAAGCTTTGTGGGAAGTATCACATAAGACCTCTTGCTTTCCTTTGCCAGATAGCTTGCCATGGAAAGACCAAAGGAAGTTTTGCCAACGCCAGTAGGTGCTAAAAGTCCAAAGGAGTTTCCAAGAAAAACCCTCTTTGCCCAGCTAATTTGCAAACTCCAAGGTTTTGACCTCAATAAGCTTTCAAAGTGAAACTCCCAAGAGCTTAGTTCTCTTTCCACATGGCAAAGTTTTGTTATCCCCCCTTCTTTTATTATACTACCACATAAGTCTCTCTCGTATTTTGGCATACACTTCTCGCAGGGAAGCCCAAGCTCGAGCCTCTCTGAGCTTATATCTCCTCCGCAGTTAGGGCAAAGGTTTTTAAAAAGGCTTGTTATCATAATAGGTCTTTATTTTATAGCAGTCTCTTCTCTGCCTTTCAAAATAAGTTTTATAGGTGCATACCTTATTTGGAGATGCTCCCTGAGTCTCTTTTCAAAAAACCTCAGGTAATCCTTTCTCCAAAGCTCTGGGTCGTTTGTGAATACCACAACCGTTGGTGGCCTTGTGCTTTCCTGAAAGGCGTAGTATATCTTTACCTCTTTTCCCTTTTGAGAGGGTGGGTGTTTTTCTCTCATGACCTTTTCCACCGCTCTGTTTACAAAGGAAGTTTTGTGTTGGATACTGTAGTCCTTCCACACAAGCTCGCAGGCTCTAAGTAGGTCCTCCACCCCTTGCCCTTTAATGGCAGAGGTGAGTACCACGGGTGCAAAGTCAAGAAAATGGAGCTCCCTTTTTATGTAGCTTTCTATCTCCTTCTTGCTTGCCTTTACTAAGTCCACCTTGTTGCCCACTATTATGCATCCCTTGTGCCTTCTTTCCATGAGACCGCCTATCTTTTTGTCTTGGTCGGTTATGCCTTCTGAGAGGTCTATCAAAAGGCAGGATATATCCGAAAGCTCTATGGCTTTTATGGACCTCCCTACAGAGAAAAACTCCACGCCGTATTCAACCTTGCTCCTTCTCCTTATACCTGCGGTATCTATGAGAACAAAGTCTTTCCCTTCAAAGGAAAAGGGCACTTCTATGGCATCCCTCGTAGTTCCAGCAATTGGAGAGACTATAACCCTTTCCTCTTTTAGTATGGTGTTTATTAGAGATGACTTTCCCACGTTAGGTCTTCCCACAAAAGCTATGCGTATGCCTTCTATGCTTTTCTCCTCACCTTCTGGAATAAGTGCTATTAGGCTATCAAGAAGCTCGCCTACACCTCTTCCATGCTGTGCGGATATAGGGAAAACCTTTTCAAAGCCAAGAGAGTAGAATTCATAAACACGGTTCTCTAAGCTGTCTGTATCAATTTTGTTTACTGCCATAAATACCTTGTCCTTGTATGGATAGAGTAGCTGAGCTATATATTGGTCTCCTGCGGTAAGCCCTTCCCTGCCATCTACCACGAATATTATGCCTTTTACCTCAGACAAAACTCTTTGCACTTGCCTTTTTATACTTTCCGTTATTTCATCACCCCTTTCAAGCACTCCTCCCGTGTCTAAAACGGTAAAGGTTCTACCATGCCACTGAGCTATCCCCTCTACCATATCTCTGGTAACGCCAGGCATGTCGTGAACTATACTTTTTCTCCTTTTTATAAGCCTGTTAAATAGCGTAGACTTCCCTACGTTAGGTCTTCCTACTACAAGAACATCAGCCATAAGGGAAAAGTTTAAATCAAACTTAGCTGTATTCTATCCTTATTTTACCCAAGATATCCTTAAAATCTCTCCATTGTATTGCGGACCAGGTCTCAGTAGTCGCATGACTAAAGGACCTAACTATCATAGCTACCTTCGCAGCCTCCTCTTCATTTGGAGCTTCAAAGACATCAAGATAGTCGTAAGGTCCAAAAACCACAAGGTTCATAAGCCACTTTACATTTGGACAGTTTTCTTCAATTAGCTTTTCGATATGCTGTTCAATCTCCTTGAGTTTTTCAAGGTTCTTAACTGCGTAAGGAGATATTTTAGTAAGCATAACATATACACCCATGACAATCCCTCCTCAGAGATTTGAATGTTAAACTTAGCTCAAGCCTTCTTGGATGTCAACGCGGATTTATCCAAAAAATCTCTTGACAGATTTTTAGCATAGTATAGATTTATTAGTAAGTAACTCTTTACTAAGGGGGTGTAGCCATGAGTATAGGGTGGCTGGAAGTAGTGGTTGCAACCCTTCTTGTCTCCCTTGTTATCAGCCTTATACTTGCAAGAGGACGCCACTGGCTTGAGCCGGGCTTCTGGAAAGTTGCAGCCATAATTACAAGCTCTGTTATGGCCATCACACTGGTTCTCTTGACTTTCCATACGGTCCAGGCTATAAGCATGGGAAGCAAGCGGGTCCCCGGAGCGGATGTAATAAACAGGGAGATAGGATATGTTTACAATGCGGACAGAAGGGCTATGGAGCCTGTATTAGGAAAAGAGGTGGGGCTTTTTGGAAAGATATGGAGTCCACAGGAAGCTGAGGAGTTAATTGTAAAGGGCAAGCTGGTTATTCAAAGTAGGAACTGTATGGACTGCCACACCCTCCTTGGAAACGGAGCCTACTACGCTCCTGACCTTACAAAAGCATGGCTTGACCCTAAGTGGGACAAACAAATAATGCCTATGGTTGGAGCGAGCTCAAGGGAAGAAGCCATGAAAACGTGGCTTATGAACCCGGACAAGTATCCTACATGGACAAGGAAGATGCCCAACCTCAGGCTAACTGAAGAGGAAGCCAAGGCTGTGGTGACATACCTTAAATGGATGTCTGCCATAGATACCAATGGCTTTCCAGCAAACTTTCCAGAAGTTCAGGTATCACAAAAGTAAGGAGGTTTGGCCATGGAAAGGCTTTATGAGTCTCAAAAGTTAGCTCTTTGGTATTTTTGGACCGCTATTCTCTTGTTCGGTGCCCAACTTCTCTTTGGTCTCCTGTCCGCTATACAGTTCATAAACCCTGACTTTCTCTATGGAACTCTAAACTTTATGACCAATAGGATGCTCCATATAAACGCCATGGTAGTCTGGCTTCTCATGGGTTTCATAGCTGGCATATACTGGTTTCTACCTCTTGAAACAGGGAGGGAAGTAGTTGGTATAAAACTGGGTAAACTTGCCTACTTTGCCTTCGTGGGTGCAGTGGCGGTTGTTGTGCTTGTGTATCTTTTCAAACAGTTTGGCTCTGGAGACTTCTTTACCTTATGGTTCATAACTGAAGGAAGAGAATACATAGAAGCTCCGCGCTGGGCGGACATAGGCATAGTTGCAGTAGCCCTTATAGTTGCCTTTAATGTAATAGGCACAGCGGTTGCTGCAAGAAAAATAACTGGCATTCTTGGCGTTCTTATAGTAGACCTTGCCTTTCTCTTTGGTCTTTATCTTGCTGGTATGTTCTTTACACCAAACATATCTGTTGACCAGTTTTGGTGGTGGTGGGTTGTTCATTTATGGGTGGAAGCTACTTGGGAGGTCCTTGTAGGTGTCTTAATGGGATGGCTTCTGATGCACCTTCTGGGCACCCCAAGAAAGATAATAGAGGCATGGCTGTATGTGGAAGTTATGTTGGTCTTTGGCACAGGTATATTGGGACTTGGGCATCACTACTACTGGATTGGCACACCCGAATACTGGTTAGGGATTGGGGGATTTTTCTCTTCACTTGAACCTTTGCCTCTTGTTGCTATGGTTATACACGCAGTTTACGACGCCGGTGTTCACAAGCTGAAAACTGTTAACAGACCTGCACTCTTTTGGGCTTTCGCTCAGGCTTTTGGAAACCTTTTTGGTGCAGGTGTATGGGGCTTTATGCATACCCTGCCCCAGATAAACCTTTTCAGCCATGGCACGCAGATGGCTGCAGCCCATGGACATCTTGCCTTCTTTGGAGCCTACGTTTCTGCAAACCTTGCCCTCTTCTACTTTGCTCTTGGTAAAACAAGGGTTAAAGAGGGATACATTCTCAACGGAACGCCGTGGAAGATCGCCTACATTGGTATGATTATAGGCATATTTGGCATGACCGCCTCACTTACGGTAGCAGGCTTTACACAGACAATGATAGAGAGGGCAACTCTCGGAAGCACATGGGAAGCATTTATACAGGCTCAGATGCATCCTTGGATGGAGGCAGCCTTTAGGTGGAGGCTTCTTTTCGGAGTTATTTTCTTCCTCTCTTATGTTGTCCTCCTTTATGACCTCTTGACTGCAGGCAAAAGAGTTGAAGCCCTTAAGGAGGCTGAAGTTGTTGGCTGAAACCTTATACAAGCTCATGCTCTACGGGTTTTTCATGGTCCTTTTTGCGGGAACTTATGCTATACTCTACGCCATAGGGAGGTTCTCTGGCCTCCCCCTTCTTGTAAGAATTTCTTATTTCTTTGCAATCTTTCAGTTTTTCGCTGGTCTTGGAATGGTTTTTTCTCCTTATCTTGACATACTGTGGAGAGCTATAATTCTTTTCAGCGTCTTTGCATATTTGTTTATCCCACCTGTGATGTGGAAGGTGGTCGTGGAAATGCATAGAAGACACGAAGATTAAGCCTTGATTACTTTCACCCTTTCAAGGGTTATTATGCCATCCTTAACAAGTTTTGAAAGCTCAGGTAGAATTTCTTGAATTTTTTCCTCACAATCCACTATCTCAACTACTATAGGCAAGTCAGAGGATAGGCTAAAAAGACCTGCCTTGTGTATCACAGAGGATTTTCCATAGCCTAATATACCCCTAAAGACAGTGGCACCCGCAATACCTCTCTCTTTACAAAACTCTACCACATACCTATAAAGTGGTTTCCCCTGGTATTTAGCATCTTCACCAAAGAAAACCCTAACCAAAAGGGCGGTTTCACATTGCATGTCTATAAAATTTTACCAAGTCCATATCCCAGGGCTACAAAGACCAAACCCAGTCCATTGCTCAGTAAAAGATACAACACTGCCTTCAACCATTCACCGTTTAAAAGCATATAGTATGCTTCATAAAAGAGCGTGGAATATGTAGAATATCCACCAAGCAAACCTGTTATCAACAAAGCCCTAAAGTTTGGAGAAAGGTCAAGCCTTTCAACAAAAAAGGCAAAGAAAAAACCTATCAGAAAAGCAGAAGAAAGATTAACAAGTAGTGTGCCTACGGGAAACTCAATGCCTACCCTTGTTTGAATAAACTTGGAAACCAAAAACCTCAAAACAGACCCAACCGCACCACCTATGGCTATGGTTAAGAGGAATGCCAAAGGACTGCCCTCTCAATGGTTATGAGACCAACCTTAGCTTTTTTAAGGATCTTTTCTATGGCTTGTGTAGCCTTTTGCTCTTCTTCTACGAATTCTACCACTACAGGCAAGCTGTATGAGAGCACCTCAAGACCTTCATAATGAAGCTCT
>JAXSOP010000023.1:0-14721 GCA_037926125.1 Aquificaceae bacterium | reverse complement strand
AAGAACAGAAAGACTTATAGAATATTGCAGTATAGCGTCTCCTGTGAGGGGTGTTGTAAAGAGGCTTTTTGTGAGAGAAGGTGTTTTTGTAAACGGTAGCCTCAACCCTGAGGTGCTTCTTATAATTGAAGAAAAATAGCTATTTGACCACTTCCCACTCAGTTATGAGATGGCTACCTCTTCTGAAGTGAGACCTGAGCCTAAGATGGAGCAGGTTCTTTAGGCTCTTAAAACCTTCACCACCCACAAGAGTAGGAACATTTTCTCCACCCACTATCACTGGCAGATGTATTAGCCTTATCTCATCCACGAAGCCCCTTCTGATAAACTCCCAGTTTATGGAGGCACCACCTTCTACCATAAGACTTCTTATGCCTTTTTCATAGAGAATAGGCATGAGTCTTTCAAAGTCCACAAGGTCTTCACCCACCACAAGGACCTCTGCACCTGTTGACCTTATCTTTTGCACTCTTTCTTCTGGGGCCCTGCTTGTGGTAACTATGATTGTTGGTGCGTCCTTTGAGAAAATGTTTGCATCCAGTGGCACGTTAGCGGTGGAGCAGGGTATTATTCTTGTGGGGTTTTTACCCTCTACATACCTGACGGTTAAGCTGGGATTATCTGTCCTGACCGTTTCACAGCCTACCATTATGCCGTCCACCTTTGCCCTTATTTCATGTAAATACCTATATGCTTCTTGGTCCATTAGCGTCATTAACTCCTTACTAGAAGCACCCCTGTATAATGTAAGCTTTCCGTCAACGCTCACTTCAGAGACGATTATCACATAAGGCCTCATTCGTATTCCCTCCCGTAGTGCTTATACAGGTATAGGATTCTCAAAAGCAGGGAAGCCATAGTAAGCACCGCTATGAGCTTTATTCCAAACTCAAGACCGAAGGGCGCATTAAACCTTTCCAGAATCGTAAAGATAATTAGCGTAATGTGGGTTTCTGGTCTTCCAAAAAAGCCTACACCTTCAAGGGGGTCTTTTATCTTACCCTTGACCTTCTCTTCATAGCCTATCTCCGCATATACCACAGGCTTTATAAAGGAGTGAAGCATGGATGCGGTCACAACAGTTATCGCTGTAAGAGGCCCAGCGTAAAAGTATCCAACAGTTCCCAACACAAAGCCGTCCACCCACTTGTCCGCAAGCCAGTCAAAGACCGCTCCAAACTTTGACGCTTTGTCTGAAAGCCTTGCCACCATACCATCCGCAAGGTCAAAGAGACCAGAAAGCAAAAGCAAGCTCGCAGCGGTGAGAAACTTCCCGTGATAAAAGGCATAGGCGGAAGCCATTCCGAGGGCAACAGACAGAAGGGTTATAAAGTTTGGAGGAAGGTGAAGCTTATAGAGGGCAACGCCCACTGGCTGATAGACCTTTTTAAGGTTTTCCCTTTTCTTTGTTAGGTTCATTTAAGCTCCTTTCCCATAATCCAAGGCATCATGCGCCTTAGCTCTTCACCTACCTTCTCTATCAGGTGATGTCTGTCCCTTTCAAGCAAAGCATTAAAGACTGGTCTACCCGCCTGATTTTCCAAAATCCACTCTCTGGCGAACTCTCCCTTCTGTATCTCCTCTAATATACCCTTCATGAGGGGCTTGACCGCATCGTATACCCTGTCTCCCCTTGTCACATCTCCATACTTGGCGGTGTCGGAGATAGAATATCTCATACCTGCTATTCCATATTGGTATATGAGGTCTACGATTAGCTTTAACTCATGAAGACATTCAAAGTAGGCTACCTCGGGCTGATATCCTGCTTCCACAAGGGTTTCAAAGCCTGCCTTTATGAGTGCGGTAACTCCACCACAAAGAACCGACTGCTCTCCAAAGAGGTCTGTTTCCGTTTCTTCTTTAAAGGTGGTCTCTATTACACCTGCCCTTGTGGCACCAAGACCCTTTGCATAGGCAAGGGCTTTTTCCTTACACGTACCAGAGGCATCTTGATAGACCGCAATGAGGGCTGGAACGCCTTTGCCTTCTTCATACATCCAACGCACAAGGTGTCCTGGACCCTTGGGTGCCACCATAAACACATCCACATCCCTTGGTGGAACTATCTGTCTGAAATGTATGTTAAAACCATGGGCAAAGGCAAGGCTCTTTGAGCTGTCAAGAAAGGGCTCAACACTCTCTTTATATAGCTGTGGCTGGACCGTGTCTGGGGTTAGAAACATTATTATGTCCGCTTCTTGAACAGCCCTTTCTGGTGGTATAACAGGGAAGCCGTCCGCCATAGCCTTTGCCTTAGACCTGCTCCCTTCATAGAGACCTATAACCACTCTTATACCACTGTCCTTAAGATTGAGTGCATGGGCATGTCCTTGGCTTCCATAGCCAAGTATGGCAACAGTTTTTCCAATTAGGGGTTCAAGGCTTGCGTCTTGGTCGTAGTAAACCTTTGCCATCCTTATCCTCCAGAACTTTTAAGAGATTATACACTACTTTTCAAACTTAAAAAACACAGAAAGGTGATCCTTCCCTATCTTGTATCTGCTTATTAAGAGCTTTTCTCTAAACTGCTTTGGTATCTTCTCATAAGTCTCAGTAAGGACCACCGCAGGCATCACATCCAACCCCAAATACTCACCATCCCAGCTAAAGCCCTCCATATTCTTTAGGTCTTGAATACCATATCTCGAAAGCACTTTGAAGAATGCCAATTGCCTTGAGGTTTCTCTATCCTTTTTAACTTTGCCGTCTGCCTCTGAAAGTCTTATCTCCTGAGTTTTGTTAAAAAAGAGCAACTTCCTTTTTTTGAGAACCTTAACTATACCCTCCTTTATATCAAACTCAATACAAGCGTATGCTCTACTCAGCTCCTCCGCACTAAGCTTTATTTCAAGCTCTGCATCTATAAGGTTACCAAAGTTCAGTAGATCTTCAATAAATATACCCATGGATATAAAATATATCTGTAAGAAGAAAAATGAAAAACTGCGAACTCTACCAGAAGATAACGAGAGGGCTACCTCTCAACGGTGATGAAGTCAAGCTTCTTGGAGATATAATAAGGGAAGAGCTAAAGTTTCTCGTTAGGAACAACATACTGCCCACACCAAGAAACTACGAGAGATGGTTTTTGGTCTTCTGTCATTCCCTCGAAAAGGGTAAACTACCCTCGGATGCGGAACTCGTTGAGATATACCAGACCATATACAACGGTGAAAAGATAAGCGATGTTAAGTTTGATGTGGAAATTACCCTTGAGGTGTTGAGTAAGCTAATGGAGGAATTTCATAGGCTTATAAAGGAACACAAGGAGTATGCGGATAAGAAGGAAGAAGAGCTGTCCAACATTGAGAAAAAGGCCATTGAAAGCGAGCTTGCCCCCTTGATATTAGAGCTTCTTATGCACATAAGAGATATAAAGTTTCAAAACGAGAAGTTCCTAAGGAGAATAGAAGAACAACAGCATATGATAGAGGAGCTCAAAGAGAGATTGGAACAGGCGGAGACAGAGGCGAATATAGACTATCTTACAAACACCTTTAACAGACGGTCCTTTGAAAGGGCACTTAAGGAAGCTTTTGAGGAGTATAAAAAAAGACAAGCACTATTCTCCCTTGTCCTTATTGACCTTGACGGCTTCAAAAGGGTAAACGACCTCTATGGCCATTCCGCTGGGGATTTGGTGCTTAGACGTATAGCCCACCTACTTAGGCAGAGTCTTAGGGCTAAGGACATACTGGCGAGGTGGGGAGGTGATGAGTTTGCTGTGCTAATGCCTAATACGAGGAAAGAGCGGGCGATAGCGGTAGCGGAAAGGCTCAAAAAAGCTGTAGAGGACTTAGAAGTAGTTGTTGAGGGTAAAAAGGTTAGTTTATCCTTTAGCTATGGAGTGGTTGAGTCAGAGGACAGGTTTTCCAGCTTGGAAGAAATGATAAAAGAGGCGGACGACCTTATGTATAAGCAAAAGAAAAACAAAAACTCATAGGCTTTTCTTTATCTCTCTCTTGTAAGCCCAGTAAAAGATTATAGCCCTGAGGGTAGTCTCAATACTCATGAATACCCAAGGTATTATTGGGCTGGGTAGAAATTTAAGAACTATCATAGAGGGAATGATCCTAAAGAGCCAGAAGGAAGAAAAGTTTACCACAAGAGGTATGTGGGTTTTGCCCATGCCTTTTAGAGAGCCTGAGAATATGCTAACGTAAGCCATCTGAGGCTGAGAGAGGGCGACTATTACAAGATAGTAAACCGCATAGCTTATCACCTCCTTGTCTCTTGTAAATATGAGGGAGAAATACTGAGGAAATAGGGCTATCAGAAGTCCTATAAGTCCCATTATTAGGGCGGTGGTGTGGGCACTTACTCTGACTCCATAGTCAAGCCCTTTAAAGTTTTTTGCACCGTAGTTCTGCCCTGTTAATGTGGTGGAAGCGATCATCATACCAAACCCTATCATAAAAGAGACGCTTTCTACTCTTAGCCCTACTTGATGAGCTGCAAGGGCTTTGTCTCCAAACTGGGCAACAAGACCCACAAAGATGTTAAAGGAAAGGCTTGTAAAGCCCCTCTCTATGGCAGTGGGTGTGCCTATACGGAGCATCTGAAGGAGTATGTCTTTTCTAAGGCTTAAATTGATGGGAAAGGGTTTTCTGTGCTTTGTGTAAAGGTAAATATAAAACAAAAGACCCACTACCTCCGATAGGGCTATGCCCCAGCCTGCACCTGCGGTCTCAAGCCTTGGAAAGCCAAACTTTCCGTAGATGAGAAAATACGCAGAACCTATATTGACCACGTTCATAAGAAGGGCAACCTTGAAGGGTGTCTTTGTATCTCCGTAGCCGTTGTACCCAGCATATAAAGCGTTAGCGATAAAACCAACGGTTATAAAGAGAAATACTGGTTCTAAATATTCTCTCGCAAGGTTTACCACATTCTGAGACGCTCCAAAGGTAAGCATAAGATAAGAAACCAAGTCTTTGCCCCAGAAGGTAAGAGGGAGTGCTATAAGGAAGGAGAGGATAATGCCCCACAGGAGTGCAGGCGATGGGTCTTTTCCAGCTCCAACCCTCTGAGCTACCAGCACAGAGGTGCCCGTGTAGGCAAGAGCCATAAGAGAGTATATAAACCAGAGCATGCTGGCAGAGTATCCAACCGCTGCAACCGCAGAGGCGGAAAGTCCAGAAACCAAAACTATAGAGAAGGCACTTTCTATGGTGTATAGCAGGTTTGACAGAATTATTGGAAGGGCGAGCTTTAGAACTCTACGGGCGGTCTTTAACTTACCCTCTGAGGGGTCTATAAGAATTCTGTTATCGGGCATAGGGTCTCATTACCTGCATGGTTTTTTCGTAGCCAAGCCTGTATATATCATCCGCCTTTAGAAGGCTAAGGGGTGAGTAAGAATATAATTCAGGCTCTATTAAGACACTGCACAGCTCCTTTCTTTTTTCTGTGTTAGACCTAACCGCCAGAAGGAAGCTTCTCACAAGAACTTGAAATATATTCCCCACCTTTTCCAGTGGTGCATTGGGATTCACATCAACGCCGACGAGTATTCCTTCCATTCCAAGAATAGGTTCAACGGGCAAGTTGTTGGTTATACCACCATCTATAAGAAGATAGCTCCTATACTTTACAGGTTCAAATATGCCTGGTAGGGCACAGCTACCCAGAAGAGCTGGAAATAAACTTCCACTACCAAAATACAAGGTCTTACCGCTTTTCAGGTCTACCGCCCCTATGAAGAGTTTTTTCTTGAGACCTTCTATACTCTCTGTAGAGAGCATGCCCTTGAGATATTTCTCTGCACTTTTAAGAGATACAAGCCCAAGCCTTGGGACGGTTGGCCTTAGATGTCTCATCCATTCTCTTGATTTTACAACCCTTAGCATCTCCTCTGGCGTGTATCCGTCACAGTAAAAGGCACCAACCAAAGCACCTGCACTTACACCGCTTACCGCAGATATTTCAAAGCCAAGCTCTTCAAGAGCCTTTATTACACCTATATGGGCTATGCCACGAGATGCTCCGCCAGAAAGTGCAAGGTTAACCTTCATGTATTAAAAGAATAGTACAAAAACAGGCTATGCCCTCCTCTTTACAAAAGCCTTCTCTGGTCTTTCCCTTTATTGAAATGCTTTCTGGTGCTATATCCAGTATCTTTGAAAGGTTTTCCTTGATGGTGTCCTTGTAAGGTGCTACCTTGGGTTTGTCCGCCACTATGACGCAGTCAAGGTTTATAAGGCGATAACCCTTGTGCCTCATTCTATTTAGAGCTTCTTGGAGAAAAACCTTTGAGTCTGCGTTTTTCCACCTTGGGTCCTTATCAGGGAATATCTGCCCTATGTCTGGCTCTCCCAAGGCACCAAGTATAGCATCGGTCAAGGCATGAAGTATAACATCTCCGTCTGAATGCCCCTTTAGTCCAAAAGGGAAATCAATAACTACACCACCGAGCTTAAGAGACTTCCCTTCCTCAAAAGTATGCGAGTCAAAGCCAAGCCCTATTCTTATGTTCATTGGTTAAGGAACTGCATAAAGTAGAATATAAGCCAGCCCGTTACAGCCACGTATATCCAAACGAAAGCGGTTATAGGAGCAATTTTCCTGTGCCTTTCAAACACTCCCTTAAAGGCATATCTAAGGGTTATAACTGCAAGGGGAAAGTTCACTATTGCAAGAGTGGTATGAGACCAGAGAATAAAAAGAAAAAGTCCTTTGTAGGGACCTTCATACTTTCCAACAGGCACAAGTCCTTGAGCCTGAAGAATATTCCTAAGGATATAGAGGAAAACAAATATAAGGGCAAACACTGAGGCGGTTATCATAGCCTTCTTGTGAGCTTCTCTTCTGCCAGACTTTATGAGGAATACGCCAAGAACTATGGCAATCCCACTTATAGATATGGTGAGCATACTCAAAAGACTTATAAAGGTGGTAAGCATGGTTTCTATTATACAACTACTTTGTGCTTTTTCCTGCTTGTGTTAAAATCTTAACATGTTTCAGATAGACCTATCAGGGAAAACCGCCCTTATAACAGGTTCTACTCGTGGAATAGGGAAAGCCATAGCTCAATACATTGCAAGGGCTGGGGCGAAGGTAGTAATAACAGGAAGAGATCAGGGCAGAGCGGAAGAGGTAGCCAAGGAAATGGCACAAGCCTATAGGGTTGAAACCCTCGGTGTTGCCATGGATATGTCTGACAGGGATTCAATAAGTTCAGTCCACGAGAAGATAGAGTCAGTTTTTGGCGGAGTGGATATACTCATAAACAATGCAGGCATAACAAGGGATAAGCTCTTCTTGAGAATGTCTCTTGAGGACTGGGAAGAAGTCCTAAGGGTAAACCTCACAGGAACTTTTGCTATAACCTCCCTTGCGGTAAAGGGTATGCTCAAAAAGAGATGGGGCAGGATAGTAAACATATCCTCTGTGGTAGGCTTTACGGGTAACATAGGGCAGGTAAATTACTCCTCAACAAAATCTGCCCTTATTGGATTTACCAAAAGCCTTGCTAAAGAGCTGGCAAGCAGGAACATAACTGTCAATGCGGTAGCACCAGGCTTTATAGAAACGGATATGACCTCGGTCTTGAGCGAGGAGCTTAAGCAGGCTTACCTGAAAAATATACCTCTTGGTAGGTTTGGAAAGCCAGAGGATGTGGCAGGTGCGGTGCTATTTCTGTGTTCTGACTATGCCAGTTATATAACTGGTGAAGTTCTGCATGTAAACGGCGGTATGTATTAACCTTTTCTTATGCCTTTATGCTACATAGCCTTTGGGAGCAATGTGGAGGATAGGGTCAATTACATAGTAAAAGCCTTGGAGCTTCTAAAGGGCTATGGCTCAATAAGAAAGGTTTCCACTCTATACCTTAGCCAGCCATGGGGCAAGACAGACCAGCCAGTTTTTATAAATGGTGTCCTTGAGTTTGAAACAGAGCTTGACCCTATAAGGCTTCTTGAGGTTTTGAAATATATAGAAAGACAGGCTGGCAGAAAACCAAGAGAAAGATGGGGACCGAGGGAGGTAGACCTTGATATATTACTTTATGAAAACCATATTTTGATGCTTAGCTTTCTCCGTATTCCACACCTTTACCTCACAGAAAGAGACTTTTTCCTTTTTCCACTTCTTGAATTAAACCCTAATCTTATACATCCCGTAAGCAAGGTTAGACTTGAAGGGTATGCAAGCCTGCTTGAAAACAACCTTACCCCCTTTGCCTGCCTTTTACCACTTTAATTCGCTCCTTTTGGCGTATGTCTGAGGCTTTGCTTGGAAAAAGTCCGTCTTTGTGTCGTTTATGGTCCTAAACTGGTCTATCCACTTCATGGGGTTTTCTGTGACATCAGGATAAAGTGGCTTGTAGCCAAGCTGGGTAAGCCTAAGGTTGGATAGATACTTTATATACCTGTCTATAAGGTAGTCGTTAAGACCAAGTATCTGGTTCTGAGTGACATACTTGCCCCACTCTATCTCCTTTTCTGTGGCAAACTTGAAAAACTCATAGACCCATTTTTCAATCTCTGGAGTGAAAAGCTCAGGTTGTTCTTCTTTGAGGGTTAAGATTATGTTTCTGAAAAGAGTCACATGGGTTAGCTCGTCTCTGTTGATATACTTTATCTGCTGAACAGTATTTCTTACCTTTCCCTGTCTTCCAAGGGTGTAGAATAAGGCAAAGCCAGAATAAAAATATAGGCTCTCAAGCACGTAGTTTCCAAAAACCGCCTTAATAAAGTTTTCCTCCGTTGGTTTTATTATAAACTCGTTATACAGCTCTGCGATTACACTATTTCTCTCCATAAGGACCTTGTCTTGCCTCCAGTAGTTGTATATCTCGTCAGCAACTCGGGGATCTACGACGCTTTCAAGGATAAACTGGTAAGAGTAGCTATGCAATGCCTCCTGGAACTCTTGAGAGGTAAGAGCCATAACAAGCTCTGGTGCAGTTATGTATCGGGCAAACTCCTTTAGCATGTTTACTTGGTATGAATCAAGGGCTATAAGAAAGGACAAAACCATTTCGTAAGCCCTCTTTTCATACTCAGAAAGCTCCTTCTCGTATTGCTTTCTGTCTTCTTGCATGGGGATCTCTTCTGGTATCCAAAAGTTGGTAAAGCCCATTGTCTTATAAAGGTCAAAAGCCCATTGATACTTGACGCTATTTAGCTCCATTATGTTGGTAGGGTTTCCAAAGGCTATTTTCCTTCTTGATGGCTCTCTTTCACCCTCAGGGTTGAAGATTATAGTTCTTTCCATTTTTACCTCCTTATGTGGAACAGCTCTCGCACTCTTCTATATCGGTCATAGACTTGCTCCTTGTGTAGTATAGGGTCTTTAGACCCAGCTCCCAAGCAAGCTCGTAAAGTTTAGAGAGCTTAGGACCGTCTATGTTCTCTGGGTCTATGAAGAGATTAAGAGACTGTGCCTGGTCTATCCATTTTTGCCTCACTGCCGCAGCCCTTATGACCCACTCTTGGTCTATGTTGTAGGCACTCTTGTAATGCCAGAAATACTTGTCTATCTCTGGTGGTACTTGAGGAAGTATGCCAGACATGTTTTCTTCTTTATAATACTTGGCAAATATGGGGTCTACTGATGGTGTTGCACCCACTATGAGGGAAGTAGAACCCGTGGGCATCACCGCAATAAGGTAGGCGTTTCTCATTCCGTATTCCTTGACCTCCTCCGAAAGACTAACCCAATCAAAGCCATTTTTGGAAATCTTTGTGTTCTCCTCTGCACTCCTACCAAAGAAAATACCCTTGCTCCAGTCTGAACTCTCAAAGAGTTCATACCTTCCCCTTTCCTTCGCCAACTGCATTGAACCTTTTATAGCATAGTAGGCTAACCTTTCAAAGAGGGCATCTGCAAACTCAAGATGCTCTTCTGACTCCCACTGAATACCGTGCTTTACAAGACAGTAGTGGTAGTTGCTCACTCCTATGCCTATTGACCTGTATCTTTTGTTTGTCCACTCCGCCTCCTTTATGGCGTAGAAGTTTATGCTTATTACATTGTCTAACATCCTCACAAGCAGTGGCACAACCCTTTCCATATCCTCCTTTGTGTAAACCTTGCCAAGGTTTATGGACCCAAGGTTGCAAACCACCACGTCCCCAGCCTTTTTCTTGTGGACTATTGTTCCTTCTTCTGTAAGGGCATCTTCTATGTGGGTAGTCCTAGACATATTTTGCACTATCTCGTGGCACAGGTTAGAGCTATAAACCATTCCACAGTGCTTGTTGGGGTTTAGTTTGTTTGCAGTGTCTCTAAAGAATATGTAGGGCTCTCCCGTTTCAAAAACAACAGTCAAAAGCCTCTTCCATAGCTCAAAGGCATCCACCTCCTTCTTTGCGTGTGCCGGCAGTTCCCTCTCTAATTTCTCATAAAGCCTTTCAAATTCCTCTCCATAAAAGTCTTCAAGATTTTTCCCATCCTTTACCTTCTTGCAGTAATAAGGGTCAAGCAAAGTCCAATTTTGTCTGTTTTTAAGCCTTTTCATAAATAGGTCTGGTATGGCTATTGCTGGATGTATGTCATGAGCCTTTTTTCTCTCGTCTCCCACGTTGGTCTTTACCTCAAGAAAATCCAACACATCCTTGTGCCATATATCAAGGGTTATAGATGCAGAGCCCTTTCTCATACCAAGTTGGTCCACGTATATCATCACATCGTTGAGAATCTTTACCACAGGAAGCACTCCAGAGCTTGCACCTTTGAATTTTCTAATAGGTGCACCCGTTGCCCTTATCTTGCCCAAGTATATGCCAAGACCACCCGCAAACTTAGAAATCTGACCTGCCTTTTGCACATTGTCAAAGATATCATAAAGGTCATCATCCACCGTTAGCACAAAGCAAGAACTAAGCTGTGTATGAGTTCTGCGTGCGTTCATAAGGGTAGGAGTTGCCAGAGATATCTCGTGCTTGCTCATAAGGTCATAGAAAAGCTTTGTATAGTGAAGTCTTTCTTCCTTTTTCTCTGGCAAGGCAAGGGTCATGGCTATAAGCATATACATCTCTTGAGGAAGCTCCACTATGTTTCCATCCTCATCCCTTACCAAATACCTGTCCGCAAGCACCTTTATGCCCGTGTAGTTAAAAAGCAGGTCTCTGTCAGGGTCTATATACCTTGCAAGTTGATTAAAGTCTTCTTCTGCATATTCTCTTAGGAGATAATCTCCGTATATACCCCTCTCCGCATAGGTCTTGACAAGACTGTAAAAACTATCTGGGTTATAGGGTTTGTATTTACCGTTTATCTTGTCCTTTACCTTGTAACCCCTGAGATGTCCTACATCTTTATAAAGGTCATAGAGAAGTAGCCTAGCTGCTACATACTGCCACTGGGGTGTTTGAGGGGAAACCTTTTCCGCTGCAGTCCTTATAAGGAGCTGTTGTATCTCCTTAGTGCTTATTCCATCTCTAAATTGTATCTGGGCGTCCAGCTCAAGTTCCATCGGGTCTACGTCTATGCTCGCGCAGGCGAAGTCTATTACTATGCGTATCTTGGATATGTCCAATGATTCCTTATTTCCGCTCCTTTTGAGGACTTGCATGAGTTTACCTCCTTTGTTTATATCTTACGTCTATTAAATGTTTTAGTTTATGACCGTGCACACCATGTGGCAAGCTCAGAGGCACTTGAAAAGCCATGGCTTTAGTTTATAAGTCCTTAATATGGGTTCTTCCATGAAAACACTTCTGAACTTTATCACTCTATCTTCATATAGGCTATAGCCTCAATATGATAAGTGTTAGGAAAGTTATCCACCATCCTGACATTAATCAGCTTGTAACCACCTTTTACCAAAATCTTTAGGTCTCTTGCTAGGGTTGTAGGCTCGCAAGAAACATAGACTAATTCCTTAGGTTTGTTCTTTAGGATGAGCTTTGCCTCACCTTCAGAAAGACCCGACCTTGGAGGGTCAAGGAAAAGAAGGTCTATAGGGTCACCAGCGTGCCTTTTTAAGGCTTCAAGACCACTTTCATGCTGAAAGCTCACATTGCTCACAGAGTTTATTTTTGCATTGTATTCTGCATCTCTTATGGCGGACCTGTTAGTGTCGTGGGAAAGGACGAAGTTAGACCTTTCTGCCAAGAAAAAGCTGAAAAATCCTATACCACAGTGTAATTCAAGCACATGGTTATATCTTTCCTTTGGCACTGCAAAGTTGACAAAGGCTTCCCAAAGAAAATGGTTAACCTGAACAAAGGAGTCCATACTTACCCTATACCTGTACGGACCAACCTTCACAAAGGTAAAATCCCTGCCAAGGCTGTAGAGTCTATGTTCTTTGTATAGACCCACGCCCACAACCCTTTTGGGAAGAACACTATCCGTGAGCTTTCTTAGCTTCTCCTTTGGAAGAGGATTTTCTGAGAGGAGCTTTATGAGGAACTCTCCTTCGTGAGGAGAGTAGAAAACATGTATCTCCTTTAAACCATACACATTTTTCGCAAGCTCCTTGAGAGAAGAAACAAGGTAGTTTATGGCAGGGTGAACAACAAGGCATTCTTTTATCTCTACTATATTATGGCTTCTCCTTTCAAAAAATCCCAGCTTTCCCTCAGAAACTTTAAACTGAACCTTGACCCTATAGCCAAACTCACTAGAAAACAAAGAAGGCTCAAGACTCTTAAGTTCCAATTTGCCTATTCTGTTTAGGGTCTCAAGAAGTATGTCTTCCTTTGCCTTTATCTGAGCTGTGTATTCCATATGTTGAATCTGACAACCTCCGCAGACTCCAAAGTAGGGACATGGCGGCTCTCTTCTTGTGGAGGACTGCAATACAACCCTCTTTGCCTTTGCAAGAAGGTAATCTCTCTTTTCCTGAAGGGTTTGAACTTCCACTATCTCACCAGGAAGTGCATAGTCCACAAGGATACTTTTTCCCTCCTTTTGTGCCAGGCCATAGCCACCATAGACTAGCTTTTTTATGTAAAGGCTATCTTGCAAGCTCATGCAAGTCTCACAAGAGCCTCAAACTCTTCTTCAGACATTACGTCTATGTGCCAGCCTGTAAGCCTGTTTGCCAACTTCACATTTACACCATGCTTGCCTATGGCAAGGGATAGCTTTTCTTTTGGCACTGCCACCTCAGCTTTCTTATTCTTTCTGTCAAGCCTTATCTTTGACACAGGAGCAGGAGAGATGCTTCTTCTTATAAGTTCCTCCTCGTCTGATGCCCATCTGATTACATCTATTCTCTCACCAGATAGTTCTTCAGAAATAGGAGCTATTCTTGAACCTCTTATACCCACTATAACGCCCACTGGGTCTATCTTTGGGTCTTCAGAATGCACGAGCACCTTTGCTCTCTCTCCTGGCTCCCTCACTATGGCTTTTATGACCACATCACCTCTTGCAACCTCTGGAACCTCATGCTCTATGAGTTTTTTAAGGAACTTAGGATGGGTTCTTGAAAGGATTATCTCATATCTTCCCTTCCTCTCTCTGACACTTAAAAGAAGAGCCTTAAGCCTACTCCCCTGCTTGTATTCTTCTTTTTTGATCTGCTCCCTTATGGGAAGTATTCCCACAACCTTACCGAGGTCCACTATTACCTCACCCTCTTCTGTTACCTTTCTTACTATACCAAATACTATCTCTCCCTCTCTTTCTAAATATTCAAGGTATCCCCTTTCTTCTTCTGCCTTCTCCAGCTCTTTTAGGAATTCCTCCTTCGCTGCATGAGCTGCGATCCTGTTTACATCTTCTGTTGATATGTCCAGGGGAAGTTTTACCACTTCACCGTTTTTTCTTCTCACTACGCACACCCTTATCTGGTCATCCTCAAGGTGCACTTCAAGGTCATCCTTTATTCTTCTATCTTTTTTTATAGCAAGAGCTATGGCATTTTTGAGAGACCTTTCCACAACCCATTCCGGAAGGTTCTTATCCTTTGCAACCTGTTCTATAAGTTTTTTTAGATTCTTTACCATCTTTCAATCTCCAAGTTAGCCCTCGCAATGAGAGAAAGAGGAATATGATATTCTTTAGCCGTTTCCTTTTCTCTTAGCTGAAGAATGCCTTCTTTAACCCCCTCTATGTATCCCTTCATATCCCTTTTACCCTCTACGGGTTCTCTAAGGACAATCCTTATAAGCCTTCCTTGGAAAAACTCAAAGTGGGAGGGTTTGGTAAGCTCTCTGGTGAGCCCAGGCGAAGACACTTCAAGCACATAAGACACAGGTATTATATCCTCCACGTCCAGCAATGCACTTATTCTTTTGCTTACTTCCTCACAGTCGCCAAGGGTTATACCACCCTCTTTGTCAAGTATCACCCTTAAGACCCATCCCCTTTCAGATTTGAACTCCACATCAAATAATTTGTAGCCCATGTTTTTCACTATAGGCTCTACCATCTCCTTAACCTTTTCCGCTATCAACTTTTCTTGTAAATGCATGGTTCTACAATTATAGCACTGTATAATGTTCTTGGTATGGAACTTGAAGCTGTTATATCGGAAGTAAAGAGAGTGCTCAGGGGGAAGGATGAAATAGTAAAATATTCCCTCATATGCCTTCTTTCTGGCGGACACCTTCTTTTGGAAGATGTGCCGGGCGTAGGGAAAACCACCCTTGCTCTTTCCATGGCAAAAGTTTTAGGGCTGTCCTTTGCAAGAATTCAATTTACAAGTGACCTACTACCCTCAGACATACTTGGAGTGACCCTTTACGACCAAGCAAAAAAGTCCTTTGTTTTCAAACAGAGAAAGAAAGGTTATAGTTAAAGTTATAGAAGACT
>JAXSOP010000022.1:0-15062 GCA_037926125.1 Aquificaceae bacterium | reverse complement strand
AGAACGTGGTTTTCAAATTTGGAGATATCTGGAAGAAGGCTACTTTTGTAGTTATAAATGGCACAAGGCATAACTGTCAGCTTATATGTGTTGAGTATGGGGCTGGTGGAAGAAAAAAAATAGAAAAAACCTGCACCAAAATGGGAAACTACCCTCCTTCCGAATCGTTAATTATTACAGTATTGGCACCTAATATAAACCCTCCATATTCAGCGTCGTGCCATACCGACGTGGTTCCCTTGAATAAGTAAAACTAATCTACCGCATATATGCCTCTTAGGTTTCTTCCCTCTTCGTCCCAATCAAGCCCATAACCTATAAGGAAGAGGTTTGGCACCTCAAAGCCCACAAAGTCTGCGTTGAAGTTTACTTTTCTTCTTTCCCTTTTATCAAGCAAAACACAGGTTTTTATCTCCCTTGCTCCTTTTAGTTCCAAAAGCCTGTAGACCTCCGCAAGGGTGTAGCCTGTGTCTAATATGTCATCAACAAGCAAAACCCTTAGACTCTCTATATCTCTGTCTAAATCTTTGACTACTTTCACATGCCCCTGACTTTCTTGCATAGAGCCGTAGCTGGAGACCCACATAAAGTCCACCTGCACGGGAATATCAAAAGCCCTAATGAGGTCCGCGGTAAAGACAAAAGCACCTTTCAAAAGACCTACAATCAAAAAAGGCTCGCCAAAGTAGTTTTGTATTTCCCTTGCAAGCCCTTTTATCCTGCTGGCTATCTCCTCTTCACTTACCAACAGCCTCAGAGGTCTTCCCTTTATCTTCATCTTCTACCTCCAACTCAAGCACCATCTGAAAGGCGTTTTCACCGTCAGAGTAATACTTTTTCCTCTCTGAAACTATTTTAAAGCCCAGAGACTGATAGAGCCTTATGGCTCTTATGTTGGACCTTCTCACATCTAGCAAAAACCTCTGGGCTTTGCTCCTAAAGTACTCTATAAGAAACTCCATAAACTTCTTACCGTAGCCTTTACCCCAAAGGTCTTTCCTTATGGCTATTGACATAAGGGTGACGTCCTCAAAGATCTTCCACACCACCGCATAGCCTATTATGTTTTCGCCCTCCTCAAGCACAAACTTATGGGAGTGTTCGAGCTCAAATTCCCTCTCAAAGGCTTTTCTGCTCCATGCGTCAGAATTAAAGCACTCTTGACTTATCCTAAGCACTTCCTCTATGTCTTCTGGCTTCATCCCCCTTATCATCTTGGATATTCTTTTGCACCCTCCGTTATAAGACTCCATATAATGTAAGCAACGGGTTCTGGAACTATAGCTGTCTTTTTGTTTCCAGTTTTTACCAGTATTTCATGAAGGTCGCTTCTTACCACTGCATTACCTGTAAGCTCAAAAAGCGCATCAATACTATTTTCAAGGGATTCTAACATATTCCTTGCATCCTTGAAGTAGGCTATACCCTTTTCCTTTACAAATTTTACACTCTGTATGTCTTCTCTTGGCTCAGCCACCGTTATAACCTTTACATTGTCTGACCCCACACTCAAAAGGGCATCAAGGAACTTACTTACAACCCTTCCAAGACCTCCTATGTCTACGCTAATCTTCCGCATTTTTTGTCTCCACAAAAGCTTCATTTGAGATTATATTAAATTCTCATGATAGCAGAAGCAAGGGAAAAGTTAGAAGAGCTTAAGGCAAAGTTTGAAGACATAAAGTCTACCTTGAACCCTCAAGCTTTGAAGGAGGAGTTGGAAACAATAGACAGAAAAATGGCTAATGCAGATTTTTGGGAAGATGCGGAAAGAGCAAAAAGCCTTACTCAAAGAAGGAGATGGCTTGAGGAAAACATAAGGGAACTGGAAGAAATACAGAAAGTCCTACAGGATGTAGAAGAGATACTCCAGATTACGTCAGAGGAGGACTTAGAAACCGTTCATATGCTTATGGAAGAGTTAGAGAAAATAGAAAAGCCTACGAGGGACTTGGAGGTAAGAGCCTTCCTCTCTGAGGAGATGGATTCAAAGAACGCTTACCTGACTGTTCAGGCGGGTGCGGGTGGCACAGAAGCCTGTGACTGGGCAAATATGCTACTTAGAATGTATAGACGCTGGGCGGAAAAGCATGGCTATGAGGTTGAGGTGGTGGATGTAAACCCAGACGATGTGGCAGGAATAAAAAGTGCAACCCTTCTTATAAAGGGTCCATACGCCTATGGATATCTCAAGGGAGAGCATGGAGTCCATAGGCTCGTGAGGATATCTCCCTTTGATGCTAATGCAAGAAGACATACATCTTTTGCCTCTGTGAGCGTAATGCCACAGATAGATGAGACCATAAACATAGAGGTAAGGGAAGAGGACATTGAAATGGAAACCTTTAGGGCAAGCGGTGCGGGAGGTCAATATGTAAATAAGACAGACACAGCTGTAAGACTTAGGCACAAACCTACAGGCATAGTGGTATCTTGTCAACAAGAGAGGTCTCAACTTCAAAACAGGCTAAAAGCCCTTGAACTTCTCAAGGCAAAGCTTTATCAGCTCGAGCTTCAGAAACTTGAAGAGAAGAAGAAAGCTCTTGAAGGTGAGAAGACGGACATAGGCTGGGGATACCAAATAAGGTCTTATATATTCCAACCCTATCAGCTTGTGAAGGACCTAAGAACTGGTTTTGAAGTTGGCAATGTATCAGCGGTAATGGACGGTGATATAGACCCTTTTATAGAGGAGTATCTTAGGTGGAGAGCAAAGGAGAAGGCAGGAGCTACCTTTTAAGCCTACAAGGTCTCGAGGAGCTCTTTAAAGGTCTGAGGGAAAGCTACAAGATTTTAGCTCCTAAGCTAAAGGATGGGCTTATAGCCCTTTCTGAGGTTCAGAGTCTTGAGGAGCTACCTCTTGGCTATAGGAACACAGAAGCCCCTGGCTTTTATGGGATAGACAAGGTAGAAGGTTACTTTACCTACACGCATCCTTATAACTCCTTCAAAAGTTTCTTGCATCCTCCAGAGCTTACGCTTATTAGAGTAAAGAAAGAGAATGGAAGGTTAACTTTTAGAGTTCAAATACCAGAAGAAGCTCTATGCCTTTTTGATATAAGAGCTTGCGATCTATCCGCTCTAAAGGTGCTTGATATGGTCTTTCTCTACAAAAACCCCCATCCTGACCCCTACTATGCAAGTCTGAGAAAGAACCTTTTTGTGATTGCTGTGAACTGCTCTTATGCCACTTCAAACTGTTTTTGCACCACTATGGGGACAGGTCCAGAAGTCAAGGAAGGATACGACCTGCTTATTACGGAGCTTTCTGAAGGCTTTTTGATAGAGGTTGGTTCAGAAAAGGGTAGAGATATGTTAGAAAAGGTAAAGGACAAAAAGGAAACAGAAGGCAGGCACTTTGAAGAAAAGAGGAATATACTTGAGAAGACAGAGTCTATGATGAAGAGACCTTTTAAAACTGAGGGTCTTACTGAAAGGCTCTATGAAAGAATGGATGCAAAATATTGGGAGCATATAGAAAGACGTTGTCTTGCTTGTACCTCTTGCACTCAATCGTGTCCTACTTGCTTTTGTTTTGATATTCTTGAGAGGAACGACCTTGAGCTAAAGGAGAGCCAGAGGGTAAGGGTTTGGGATTCTTGCTTTTCGCCTTCCTTTGCTACTGTGCATCGTTTTAACCTAAGGCAAAGCATACATTCAAGATATAGGCAGTGGCTTATGCATAAGTTTGCCTACTGGGTAGACCAATTTGATGGCTTTGGTTGTGTTGGCTGTGGCAGGTGTATAACATGGTGTCCTGTAGGCATAGATATAAGGGAGGAGGTAAGAAGAGTTGCTTACGCTTGAAAATCCTTACTTTCTAAAGGTAGGAGAGGTGGTCAAGGTTATAAAGGAATGCGAGGGAGTGTATACCTTTCACGTAAAAACTCAAGAGCCTGCCTTTCCTGGGCAGTATAACATGCTATACGCCTTTGGAACAGGAGAAGCTCCTATTACAATAGCCAGCATGGGAGAGGGATACATGGTCCACACGGTAAGAGCGGTAGGAGATGTAACGAGACACATAGACCAGTTAGGGGAAGGCAATTATCTTTACTGGAGAGGTCCTTATGGCAACAGATGGGAAACAGAAAGGGCTTATAACAAAACCCTCCTTGTACTCTCAGGAGGTCTGGGTCTTGCAGCAACAAGATGGGTCTTTGAAGAAGCGGCCAATAAACCAATTAGAAGGCTCATTCATCTTTATGGCTCTAAGGACTACGATAGCCTTTTATACAAATATCTGTATGAGGATTGGAGTTTAAAGGCGGAGTTTTACATAACCCTTGACAAGCCAGACCCACGGTGGAGAGGGAAAGTAGGGCTTATAACCGAGCTTTTGAGAGAGTTAGAGCTTGATAAGGATACTATTGTCTTTGCCTGCGGACCAGACCCTATGGTAAAAGCTTGCGTGAAGATTCTTGAAGAAAAGGGTGTGCCTTTGGAAAACATTTACACGTCTTTGGAAAGGCATATGAAATGCTCTGTCGGAACCTGTGGACACTGCATGATAGGTCCCTACTTTGTCTGCAAAGATGGTCCCATATTTAGGTATGACCTCATAAGGGAATACTTTGAGAGGAAGGAAGTATGAAGGTGGGCGTTTTTAAGTTTTCTTCTTGCGATGGTTGTCAACTTGCCTTTTTTGAGCTTGAAGAAGAACTTCTAAAGCTTTCTGAAATTATTCAGGTAGAATACTTCCTTGAAGCATCCTCTAAGAATACATGGGACTACTTTGACCTTGCCTTTGTTGAGGGATCTATATCCAC
The DNA here is from genome assembly GCA_037926125.1 of Aquificaceae bacterium. GTDB lineage: Bacteria > Aquificota > Aquificia > Aquificales > Aquificaceae > Pampinifervens. The sequence continues at coordinate 10,293 of JAXSOP010000022.1, read as the reverse complement.
TCCAGAGGAAGAGGAAAGGATAAGAAAGATAAGGGGGATATCAAGGTTTCTTATAGCCATTGGTGCATGCGCTGTTTCTGGAGGCATTCAGTCTGCAAGAAACTTTGAAGATTTTTCAAAGGTATACTTTTCTGTTTACTCTGAAAGATACGAGATAAACCCTCTCTCAAGACCACTCTCTGACTTTGTAAAGGTAGACTTGGAAATAAGAGGCTGTCCCATAAACAAGGAAGCGTTAAGAGAGGTACTTATAGCCCTTTTGCAAGGCAGAAGCCCCCAACTTCCATCTTACCCAGTTTGTCTTGAATGTAAAAGAAAGGGTAATCCCTGTGTGGTAGTAGCCAAAGGGCTCATATGTCTTGGAGCTATAACTATGGCAGGCTGTGGCGCTCTCTGTCCCACTTACGCAAGAGGTTGCTACGGCTGTTATGGTCCTGTGGAAAATCCAAACTTGCAAGCACTTTTTGAAGGCTACAGTAAGCTAAATGTATCTCAGGATGTCATAAAGGAGCTTTTAAGGGTTTCTTTCAATGGCTACAGTAAGAGCATAAGGGATTGGCTATGAAGGTTCAGATAGACGCCCTCACGAGGGTTGAAGGAGAGGGTAGCCTTGAGGTGTTTTTAAAGGATGGAAAACCAGAGAGTCTAAGGCTCTCAATCTACGAGCCCCCAAGGTTAATAGAAGGCATACTCAAGGGAAAGCCCTACCACGTTATCCCTGACATTACCGCACGCATATGTGGGATATGCCCCGTTGCCTATCAGATGAGCGGTGTTCAGGCTATAGAGGACGCCTTCGGCGTCAAAATTCCAGAAGATATAGAAGAAATTAGAAGGCTAATGTATTTTGGAGAGTGGGTTCAAAGCCATGCATTGCATGTCTTTTTCTTACATCTTCCCGATTTTTTCAAAGTTCCTTCAGTCCTTGAGCTCTCTAAGATAGACAAGGAACTGGTACTTGCGGGAATGGATATCAAAAGGGCTGGAAGCCTTATAATTCAAACCCTTGGAGGAAGAACATCCCATCCAGTCTCTGTTATCCCCGGTGGCTTTAGCATTCTTCCCGATAGCCTTTCGAACCTAATAGAGACCATTGAGAATGCTCTTGAAAAGACCCTCTGGACTGCAGAAAGGTTAAGGGCTATTACTTTTCCAGAGTTTAAACTGAAGGAGGTTCTTTTTGTATCCCTCATGGAAGAAGACTACCCAATACTTAAAGGAGATATATACTTTGAAGGCACAAAGATCAGTCCAAAGGACTTCAAGAGCTTCTTTGTGGAGTTTGAATTGGCATACTCCACCGCTAAGCATGCCATGACAAAAGACGGAAGGGTCTATATGGTAGGTCCTATTGCTCGTTTTAACAACGCTTTTGAAAAGCTCTCACCCCTTGCCACAAAAACCGCCCAAAGACTAAACCTTGAACCATCCGTGAAGAACCCCCACAAGGGCATTTTTGTAAGAATTGTGGAGATAGTCCATGCCCTTGAAAGGGCTATTGAAATAGTAAAGGGCTACAGAAAACCACAAAAAAGCAAAGTTGAAGTTGTCCCAAGAAGCTCCACTGGTTATGGGGTCTCAGAAGCCCCCAGAGGTATCCTTTGGCACTCTTACTCCTTTGACAGCGAAGGTAGAGTACTAATTGCGGACATAGTCCCACCTACATCTCAAAACCAGAGGGCGATAGAGCTTTCCCTATGGGAGTCTATTAGAGACAAGGAAAATCTCAGAGAGGATTGGCTTAGAGACCATGCGGAGCCTATGATAAGGAGCTTTGACCCTTGCATATCTTGTGCCACACACTTTCTTAAAGTAAACTTCAAAGATGTTAATAAGTTTACTCTGGCTTGAAGAGACCTCTTCCACCCAGGAAGTAGCTAAAAAGCTTTCTGTAGGCACTGTAGTGGTCGCAAATAGACAAACCTCCGGTCGCGGAAGAATGGGAAGAAACTGGCATTCTCCAGAAGGTGGGCTGTATTTTAGCCTCTCTCTTCCAGTAGGTATAAGGAACGAAACCACCTTGCCCCTTTTAATCGCAAACTCTGTAGCTTCTTACCTTAAAGGTCTTAGCTTTATGCCGGCCATAAAGTGGGTCAATGACGTCTATGTAGGAGGAAAAAAGGTATGTGGCGTTCTTACAGAAAGGCTAAGGGACAGGATAGTTATAGGCGTTGGAATTAATCTCAACCAAGAGAGCTTTCCAGAGGACATTGAAGCCATATCCCTTAGAATGCTTAGCGGTAGAAACTTTGATAAGGTAGGCTTTCTTTTAGAACTTTTGGGACAAATTGAAAAGGACTTAGAGAAACTAAACACTTTTGGCTTTGGTGCTTTCAAGCAGGCAATAGAAAACAGACTACTTTTCAAAGGTAGCGAGGTTATCCTCTACACCCCAGAGCCAGTGGTAGGTATTCTAAAGGGCATTTCTGAAGAAGGCAGTCTACTTTTGTTAACTCAAGAAGGTCTCAAGTCCTACAACGTAGGAGACATCACCCTTAGGGCTTTTTAATGCTATACTTTAAGCCATGCTAAAGATTGCTCTACCAAAGGGCAGGCTCTTTGAGGAAAGCCTTGAGCTTTTTCTTAAAAAGGGAATAATAGAAGATGGCTTTGAAGAGGGAAGAAGGCTCAGCGTAAGGGTTGGAAACTATGAATTTCTCCTTGTAAAACCCTTTGACGTACCAGTTTATGTGGAAAACGGCGTGGCGGACCTTGGAGTGGTAGGAAAGGATGTACTCCTTGAGAGAAAGCCAGACCTTTATGTGCTTTTTGACCTTGGAATAGGCTTTTGCAGAATAGTAGTGGCGGGCAAGGAAGAAAGCAAAGAAAAATACCTCAAAAGCTCATACCTAAAGGTTGCCACCAAATATCCTCGCATAACTCAGGAGTTTTTCTCAGAAAAGGGCATAAAGTGTAAGGTCATCCCCTTAAGCGGTTCTGTAGAGCTTGCACCCCTTATTGGGCTGTCAGACTTTATCGTAGACTTGGTGCAAACAGGGAGAACTCTAAAAGAAAATAATCTTGTGGTGATAGAGGAAATAACCACTTCTACCGCCATGCTAGTTTGCAACAGGGCAAGCTACAGGAATAAAAAGGGAGAAGTTTTAAAAGTTCTGTTTCAGCTACACACGTTGGATTAGCAAATTGATATTCTTACCGCTACCAAAAAGCAAAACTGGGAAAGTTTCAACTTCACACAGTGTATTAGCAACCTCAACTCGGCACATGAAAAAGAATAAGACACATAAAGCTTTTTGTCAATGTGGTACCTCTATAAAATTAATGTACTTTACTAAAAGTCTCAAGTCCTGCAAGGTTGAGCATGGTATTGTCAAATTTAAAACCCTGAGAGACAAGGTTTTGAACTACCTGTCATCAACTCATCAAAACATCAAAGCGGTTTGATGCCAAAACACAAAAGCATAAAAGCATAAAAATATAGACTATGAAAGACAGGGCTCAGAAAAATCAAAATACACAAAGACTACAATTATCCTACCCTACGACCTATGGTAGAGCCTGCGTATAGATAGCATAAAGAGAAACATCTAAATGGGAGAGCTAATAGCAAAGAAGTTAGAGGAACTGGAGAAACTCAAAGAAAAGACTGCCATAATGGAAGTTGATGAACACGGACTCCTCAAGACCCTTGAGTGAATAATAACCCCTTGCTTTCAAAAACCAAAACCCTATTCAGTTGCCAAGATGTTATGGGGTCTTAGCCACAAAAATCTTACTGAGGGAATTATAAACCTTTTAAACACACTCCGCAAGTGGATAACTGAAGGGTGGCAGGTTTACTTCTCCGTAGGGTGTTCTCACGGGGTTTTCAAGGAGTTTCTCTATAAGGTTTAGCTTTTTCTCAAGGTTTTCAGAGGGCATGCCATAAATCTTTGCCAACTCCTCAAGCTCTGGTGCTTTTCCAATTCTTTTGGCTATTTCCCTTGCTATAACATAGGCTTTTTGGTCTATCTCTGGATATATGTCCTTTATGTAGGTTAGCACATCAGAAGAGTAGACTACTACCCTGTGAATCCTTGCCATTGACTGAACCATTTGCTCCACTGTGGTCTGCTCGTAGGTGTTTGTTTGTCCCTTTAATCTTAGACCAGCTATGAGTTTGCCTTCCATCTCTTGGGCATGATATACGCAATAAGTCTGCGGTACTTCTTCCCAGCCATGTTCCATAGCTACACTAAGAAAGGCTCCCATAGCTTCTTCTCTGCTTTGGAATATATGGAGTAGTTTGTCAAACTCCTCATCTTTTATAGTTGCTACAAGGAGTGTGCAATCTCCTATGGATAGCTTTTCAAAACTCGGGGAGAGCTCCTGCCAATCCGAAAAGGGCTCAATGCCTGCTGGGTCTTGTGGTAAGTCTCTAAAGAGTTTTTGCACTTTCATAATGTCCTCCTGATTGTGCTATAATTATATAGCTTAAACTCTTAGATTGGAGGTGGTATATTGAGCATCCTTGTTGAACTTGCCAGTAGGGCAAGGGAGCTAGGTGGTGTTAGGGTTTACAAAAAGAACGTGGAGCGTGTACTTTCCGCACTTCTCAGAAACGGAGACTTTTGGGAAGTAGTGGATATGTCTGACCTACCTGTGCCTGCAGCCTCTGGCATAGTGAACACCTTAGTGGAGAGAGGTATAGCCTTCATAGACGACGAGGAAAACATAAGGCTCACTCAAAAGGGCTTTGATCTGGTCAGAGAGCTTGGCATAGAGCCATATGTAGATTATGTGTGCCAAGCCTGTGAGGGCAGAGGCATACCCTTTTATGCGGATATAGAGTTTTACAGGGAATTTCTTCAAATTACAAAGGACAGACCTAAAGCCATAAGGGACTATGACCAAGGTTCTGTTACGCCTGAGACAACAGTAGCAAGAGTTCTCTTTATGGACTCCAGAGGAGACCTAAGAAACAAGGATATTCTTGTTTTGGGTGCGGAGGATGACCTCACAGGTCTGGCGGTAGCCCTCTCAAGAAAAGCTCGCAGTGTTTTGGTTATAGACATAGACAAGAGGCTCATAGACTTTGACAACAGGATTTTCAAGGAGCTTGAGATAGATAACGCGGAAGCAAGGGTATGGGACTTGAGAAACCCATTCCCTCAGGAGATATTGGGACACTATGATGTGTTTGTATCAGACCCACCAGAAACCTTACCTGCCTTTAGGGCTTTTATAGGTAGGGGCATAGCAACCCTTAGAGAAGATGGTGGCGTAGGCTACTTTGGTTTAACCCTTAGGGACTCTTCTGTATTCCGTTGGAGAGACTTCCAAGTGGCTTTAACCACAGAGTTTGGTGTAGCCATAACGGATATCGTCCAGGACTTTAACGCTTACATAACTTGGGATTATCATGCGGAAACAAAGGCGGCAGAGGTGGCTCCAGTAAAAAGACAGCCTAAAGGAGTATGGTATAGGTCTGCGTGGTATAGAGTAGAAGCTCTTCCTGGCTTTAAGAGGTGGAACGAGCCCATATCTGATGACATATTCTATCTTGATGAGGAAGGTTCAACAACTTGACATGAAACTACTTCTTTGCTATAATTTATAAAGATTTAGCCCCCATCGTCTAGCCCGGTCTAGGACACCGCCCTTTCAAGGCGGAGATCGCGGGTTCGAATCCCGCTGGGGGTGTTTTAAAAACATGGGCAAGAAAGTAGAAGAAAACCTTCAGACAGACTATCAGGCGACGGATATAAAGGCAGTTACTGGTCTTCAACATGTTCGCATAAGGCCCTCTATGTATATAGGAGACATAGGTGAGAGGGGGCTTCATCATCTCATATGGGAAATCCTTGACAACGCAGTGGATGAGCATATGGCTGGCTATGCCAGTCAAATAACTGTTATAATCCATGCGGACGGTTCTGTTGCTGTGGAGGATGATGGAAGAGGCATACCAGTAGACATACATCCAGAGACTGGCCTTCCTGCGGTTCAGATGGTCTTTACAATGCTTGGTGCGGGGGGAAAGTTTGACAAAAAGGTCTACAGATACTCTGGAGGTCTACATGGTGTTGGTGCTTCGGTGGTAAACGCCCTCTCTGAGTGGCTTATGGTAGAAGTATACAGGGACGGGAAGATATATAAGCAGGAATACAGAAGAGGAGAGCCACTATATGAGGTAAAGGTGGTAGGCAATACCACAAAGCGTGGGACAAAGGTGGTTTTTAAGCCAGACCCAGAGATATTTGAGACCACAAAAATAAAGTTTGACATTGTGGAGAGACGCATAAGGGAGTTAGCATACCTTAACCCAGAATGCACCTTTAGACTTATTGACGAAAGAAGTGCAAAAGACCTAACCTTTAAGTTTGATAAGGGTATAGAGGACTTGGTGAAGTTCCTATGTGGTGGTAAGGAGCAATTGTTTGACCAAGTGCTAAGGATAAAGGGTGAAAAGGAAGGTGTGGATGTGGATATAGCTTTAACTTATACAAAGGACTACAGAGAATCTGTGGAAACCTTTGTCAATAACATAAAGACCCTTGAAGGCGGGACTCATTTGACTGGCTTTAGGTCTGGTCTTACAAAGGCGGTTATGAAGGTTTTGCCTAACATTAAGCTCCAGAAGGAGCTAAAGGAAGCCATAACGGGCGAAGACTTAAGGGAAGGGCTTGTGGCGGTCATATCTTGTAGAGTGCCAGAGCCTCAGTTTGAAGGACAGACAAAGACAAAGTTGGGAAACCAGAATGTAAAGAACGTGGTGGAGTCCATAACCTACGAATACCTCTCAGAATACTTTGATAACAACAGAGAAGTATTTAGGCTCATAGTAGAAAAGGCGGTAGAGGCTGCACTTGCAAGAGAGGCAGCTAAAAAGGCAAAGGAGTTAGTGCGTAGAAAGTCTCCTCTTGAAGATTCTTCTCTTCCTGGCAAGTTGGCAGATTGCTCTGAAAAAGACCCAAGCAAGTGCGAAATTTTCATAGTAGAGGGTGAGTCCGCAGGAGGCTCTGCTAAACAAGGAAGAGACAGGAGAACTCAAGCAATCTTGCCCCTCAGAGGAAAGATACTAAACGTGGAAAAGGCAAGGCTTGACAAGGTCTTTTCTAACGAAGAGGTGAAGACAATAGTTAGTTCTCTTGGGTGTGGCATAGGTGATGACTTAGACCTCTCAAAGCTCAGGTATCACAGAATAATCCTTATGACAGATGCGGATGTTGACGGCTCACACATAAGGACTTTGCTTCTTACCTTTTTCTACAGGTATATGCCAAGGTTAATAGAGGCAGGACATCTCTACATAGCCCAACCACCACTTTATAGAATAAAGAAAGGTAAAAAAGTCCAATATGTAAAGGATGATAGGGAACTGGAAAGTATTCTCCTTAGAGCTCTCGAAGAGGAAGCAGTTCTTGTAGACCAAAGTGGGACAGAATACAAAGGAGATAATCTCCTGCAGGTTCTAAAGCAGGTAAAGGAGATTGAAGAGAACTACAAAGCCATGGCAAGGCTCAAGGGAGAAGAAGTCCTCAGTGCCCTTCTCAGCCTAGGCATTACAGAAGAAACCCTAAGGAATTCCTCTATGCTTGGTGAAAAGATAAAGGAACTTGAAGATAAACTCCCAGACATGATTATAGATACCTACTACGATAGGCTTGAGGACGCCTATGAGATAGTTTTCAAAGACAAGCTAACCAACAGAAGGGTTATGATAGATGTAGATTTTCTCTCTTCTCTATCTTACAGGTCTCTCCTTGAGGGTTCAAGGGTAAGGTTTCCAGTGAAGATGATTTACGAAAAGAAGTCTGTAGAGGTGGAAAATCCGCAGGACCTTTATTCAAAAGCTATTGAGTTGGTAAAGGAGTCCTTTGAAATACAAAGATACAAAGGTCTTGGAGAGATGAACCCAGAACAGCTCTGGGAGACTACCATGAACCATGCCACAAGAAGACTTCTCAAGGTTACCATAGAGGATGCAGCGGAAGCGGACAGGATATTCTCCATACTTATGGGAGAAGAGGTAGAGCCAAGAAGAGAGTTTATAGAAGCCTACGCAAGAGAGGTAAGAAACCTTGATATTTAATAGGATAGTGGTAGGTATTGACGGCTCAACGCCGGGTTGGACCGCAAAAGACTATGCCTTTGAGCTTGGAGAGAAGCTTCAAATCCCTGTAGTAGGAGTTCATATAATAGACAACAGACTGCTTGAGGAGAGCTTTTTAGAGGATTTGGCAGGGGTTCTCGGCTTTACCTACTATATGGGCATATCTCAGAAGGTTAGAGATTTCTTTGAGGAGCAAGCTAACGCCCTAATAGAGGAGTTTCTCGCAGAAGGCAGACAAAGGGGTATAAAGGTCTCTTCTTTTCAGACAGTGGGTATTCCCTACGAAGAGCTTGTCGAACAGGCAGACCCAGAGGACTTGCTAATTATTGGAAGAAGGGGTAGGCGTCCAATAAAGGGTTTTCTTCTTAGTTCTACCGCGGAAGTGGCCTCAAGAAGGAGTAAATGTCCAGTTATGCTCGTTCCTGAAGAGAAAAGACACATAAAAAACATATGCGTTGCCTACGATGGTGGAGATATCTCAAAAAAGGCTCTTGAGCTTGCAAAGGAGCTTGCCAAGGTCTATACCGCTAAATTTTACGCCCTTTATGTGGGAGAAGAACCACCAGAAAAACCTGAAGGTGCTGAGTTAGAGGTTTTGCATGGACTACCAGAGGAAAAGATAGTGATACACTGCAAAGAAGCGGGCGTTGACCTCCTTCTTATGGGAGCCTATTCAAAGGGAAGGATAAGGGAGCTATTCCTTGGAAGTGTAACAAGTTTTGTCCTGCACCATATAAACATACCTCTTCTTTTGGTGAAGTAATATGGGAAAGCTCTATGTGGTAGCAACACCAATAGGAAACCTGAAGGATATAACCCTGAGAGCCCTTGAGGTGCTCCAAAGCGTTAACTTCATAGCCTGTGAAGACACACGCAGGACTTTGATACTTCTTAACCATTACAACATAAAGGACAAAAAGCTCATATCCTACTACGAGCCCAAGGAGAGTATACAAGTTCCAAAGGTTCTAAAACTCCTTGAAAAGGAAGATGTTGCCCTTGTGTCAGACTCTGGCATGCCATCCATCTCAGACCCGGGGTACAAGCTAATAAGGGCATGTGTGGAGAAGGGCATTTTAGTGGAGGTAATCCCCGGACCCAGTGCGGTCCTTACTGCCCTTGTAGGCTCTGGTCTTCCAACGGATAGGTTTACCTTTGTAGGCTTTTTGCCGAGGAAAGGACTTGAAAAGTTCTTTGAGGAGCTAATGGCTTACAAAGATAGCACCATAATAGCCTTTGAATCACCTAACAGGGTTGTAAAAAGTCTACAAGTTATGGAAAAAATATACGGCTCAGAAGTTCCTCTTTGTGTGGCGCGTGAGCTCACAAAGATACACGAGGAGTATATAAGGGGCAAACTCTCTGAGGTCTTAAGGGATTTGGAAGGTAGGGGAGATATAAAAGGAGAGGTGGTGTTGGTTTGGAGGCTACCATGATAGACCCTCTTCTCCTTGAAAGGTGGGACAAGGAATACTTTTGGCATCCCTTTACACAGATGAAGGTCTACAGAGAGGAGGAAAACCTCATCTTTGAAAGGGGAGAGGGTGTGTATCTTTATGATATAAAGGGTAGAAGGTTCATAGATGCCATATCCTCTCTATGGTGCAACGTGCACGGACACAACCACACAAAGCTAAACAAGGCAATCATTGACCAACTTCAAAGTGTGGCACACACCACAACCCTTGGAAGCTCCAACGTGCCAGCCATCCTCTTGACTAAAAGGCTTGTGGAAATAGCACCAAAGGGACTCACAAAGGTCTTTTATTCGGAGGATGGTGCGGAAGCGGTGGAAATTGCCATAAAACTGGCATACCAATACTGGAGGAATAAGGGAGAGAAAAGAAAAGCCTTTATTACCCTATCAGAAGCCTATCACGGAGACACGCTGGGTGCGGTTAGTCTTGGGGGCATAGACCTCTTTCATGGAACATACAAAGACCTACTCTTTGAAAGCATTAAACTTCCATCACCCTACCTCTTTTGCAAAGAAAAATACGGAAGGCTTTGCGATGAGTGTAAACAAGAGCTTTTAAATATGCTTGAGGAAATCCTCAAGAGCAGAGAAGATATAGTGGCGGTGAGCTTGGAAGCAGGCATTCAAGGTGCAGCAGGCATGCTACCCTTTCCGAGAGGCTTTCTAAGGGGCGTTAGAGAACTTACGAAGAAATACAACACTTTGCTTATAGTAGATGAGGTGGCAACAGGTTTTGGAAGAACTGGCACTATGTTTTACT
>JAXSOP010000021.1:0-15114 GCA_037926125.1 Aquificaceae bacterium | reverse complement strand
CACCCACCCAAAGTAAGAAAACACCATCATAAGACTTGCCACCACCTCTGCTTTTCTGCCGTATACCACCTTGTAGAAATCTCCCATGGTAAGGAGGTTCATCCTGTATAGGGGCTTAGCAAAGAAAAGACCGATGAGTATAAGACACAGTGCTGCACCAAAGGGGTCTTCTATCACACCTAAAAGCCCCTCCTTTGCCATCACAGAAGAGGCACCAAGCACCGTTTCTGAGCCAAACCATGTGGCAAAGGACACAAAGGTAGCTATGTAGAGGGGAAGGCTTCTGCCAGCCAGTATGTAATCCTTTGAATTTTTAACGAGCCTTGATGCCAGAACTCCTATAAAGAGAGTGCCTAATATATACAGAAGGATAAACCCCAAAAGCATGCCATTATTTTATGAAATTTGCTCTAAAGGTTTACCCTTTGTTTCCATGCCCCTAAAAGCCCAAATAACAAAGGCAATAAAGCCCACAAGCCAGAAAGAGGCAAGCCCAAGCATGGCATATTTAAAACCAAACTGAGAGAGGCTTACAAGAAAGAGGGGAGAAAAAGCACCAGAAAGCCTGCCTATTATGGACAAAATTCCTATGGCGTATGCCCTTATGTGAGAGGGATATATCTCCGTTGCTATCACATAGGCAACAGAGGCAAAGGAAAAGGCTATAAGGGAGTATACAAAGAAGGAAAGCCTTATGTCAAAACCTAAGAGAAAGGAAAGGCTAAGAAGAGCTGATACCAAGCTAATGAGAATGCCGAGGGGAATTCTTCCCACCTTGTCCACAAGCAAAGCAACCACAAGCCCGCCTATAAGTCCACCAAGGCTTCCCAGCGTGAGAAGTTGAGGTATTTCCTTACTGCTTAAAGAGTAAACCTCGGAGAGGATTACAGGAAGCAATGTTATCATGCCATAGTAGGTGGTAAGGATAGTAAAGCTCATGCTGGCACTAAAGAGAAAACGCCACCTGTATTTTCTTAGGATTATCTTTGAGGCATCTGAGATATTTCCCTCAAAAACTGGTACTTGGCATGTATCATAACTTTTTCTACCGCCTGCTTGAAGCTCTATTTTGCTTACTATTTTCTCCGCTTCCTCAATTCTGCCCTTTGAGAGAAGCCATCTTGGCGATTCTGGAACGTATAGCCTTATAAAGACTATGAGAAGTGCAAGCACTCCACCAAAAAAGTATGCGACACGCCACGCAGTCCCTTCATCCATTACTTTAAGCAATCCAATAGCACTCAGAGATGCCATAAGGCTTCCGAGATTCCAAAGAGCGGTTATTGTGCCGTCTACTTTTCCTCTGTGCCTTGATGGAACAAACTCGTCTATGGCGGACTGTATGGCAGCGAACTCACCACCAAGCCCAGCACCAGCAAGAATTCTAAAGAGCAATGCAGTCTCAAAGCTGTTGGCAAAGCCTGTTAGAAAAGTGCCACCTGCGTAGAGCAGAAGGGTAATAAGAAAGAGTTTTTTTCTACCATATTTGTCCGCAAGGTAGCCAAAGATTAGCGACCCAAGGATAGCACCTAAGAGGAAACTACTAACCATCATAGAGCTTTGCTGGTGTGTGAACTCAAGGCTTTTTGCCATGGGCTTTAGAACCGCGCTGACTATTACCACCTCAAAGGCGTCAAGCACCCAAGTGATGCCAAGGGCAAAGACGAAACGTGTATGAAAGCCCGTCCAGGGCAAGCTGTCAAGCCTACAGGTTATATCTGTGTTTATTAGCCTCACGATGCTATAAAATATAAACCACCATGATAGCTTACTTTGTGATGGAGTTGGGGCTTGAGGACAGTATGCCCCTATATAGCGGGGGCTTAGGAACTCTTGCTGGAGATACGCTTTTTTCCTATGCGGATTTGGATATACCTGCAGTTTGCATTACACTGCTTTACAAAAGAGGCTACAACCTTCAGAAGATAACCCCACATGGTATGCAATTGGATTTTGACGCTCTTTGGGACTATAAGCGGTATCTTAAAAAACTTGATGTGGATGTAGAAATATTCTTTGGAGACCTAAAACAAAAGGCTACTTGTTGGGAATACTGGGTGAGGTCAAAGGGAGATGTGAGGATTTTGTTTCTTGATGTGGACATAGAGGGCAATGATCCAGAGATAAGGAAGTTAAACAGCAAGCTATATTTTGATGACGGTCTTTATAGGCTGAGGCAGGAAGTCCTTTTGGGAATTGGAGGATACAGACTCCTAAAAGCCCTTGGCTACCCGATACATGTCTATCATATGAACGAGAGCCACTCTGCTTTTCTTGTTGTTGAACTTCTAAGGGAACTTGGAAGTATAGAGGAAGTAAGGAATAGGTGCGTTTTTACAACACACACACCAGTCCCAGCAGGTCATGACAAGTTTCCACTGGATATGGTAAGAGAGGAGCTAAAGGTATACGACCACATAGATTGGGCTAAGGAAGCGGAAGGAGGAAGCATAAATCTTTCTATACTTGCTTCTAAGTATTCAGGCAAGGTGAACGCAGTTTCTCACAGGCATAAGTTTGTGACCGCAGGCATATTTCCAGGACTTGGTGAAGACATTGAATACGTCACAAACGGCGTATACCACAAAAGATGGGTACATGAAGAACTACAAGAGGTTTTTAATGAATATATACCCGGTTGGGATGAGAATACCATATTACTCCAAAGGGCTCATGAAATACCCTCAGAACTTCTACTCAAAAAGCATAACAAGATAAAAAGTGACCTTGTGAACCTTGTAAACAAACAAACGGACGCAAGTTTTTCCGACGATGTACTTACCATAGGCATAGCAAGACGTATAACGCCCTATAAAAGAAATGACCTCATACTAAGAGATATAGACAGGCTAATACACATAGCGGAAAATGTGGGTGAAATTCAGATCCTATTTGCAGGCAAGGCACATCCAAGAGATGGTTTGGGCAAGGATATGATAAAGAATATCTTTGAAAGGATGAGGTTGATAAAAGAAAGAACAAAAGCTGTCAAGACAGCCTTTCTTGAAAACTACGGCATAGATATGGCAAAACTTCTGATAGCAGGGTGTGATGTATGGCTCAACAACCCAAAAAGACCATACGAAGCTTGTGGAACCAGTGGTATGAAGGCAGGCATGAATGGAGTTTTGAACTTCTCTGTATGGGATGGTTGGTGGCTTGAAGGTGGTATAGAGGGAGTAAACGGGTGGGGAATAGGTCCGAAGCCAAGCTGGCAGGACATGACCGAGTCTAAGGATGAGGAAGACCTTGAAGACCTATACGGAAAGTTGGCTTATGTGATCATTCCCACCTTTTACAAGCAAGAGGACAGGTGGGTTCGTTTCATGAAAAACAGCATAGCCACCATAGGACCTTACTTTAACACTCATAGGATGGTGAGTGATTATATTAGTAAGATATATAAGGTTGGTTTAAGGTGAGAGCCATGGACAAAAGAGAAACCATAAACCTGCTCCTTTACGATGTAGCCCTTGAGCATTCGGCCATAGTGCAGTATCTGTATCACATATTCCTCATAAGCGATGGAAACATCACCTCAGAGATAGAGGAGATAGCTCGCCAAGAAATGAGGCATCTCAAGTGGTTTGCCCAGAAGGTAGTTCAGCTTGGTGGTCAGGTAGTCTTGGACAGGCTTGAGGACATGATAGTTATAGGAGGACCAGATTGGGTGGACATGCTCTCAAAGGATGTATGGGCGGAAGAGGAAGCTATAAGGATATACAGCCAACAGTTGGAAATTGTAAGAGATGATTCTGTAAAAAAACTCCTTGAGAGAGTCATAAAGGACGAGCAAGACCACAAGATAGAATTTTCTGAGCTTATGGAAAAAGTCAAAGAGGGGCTTGTTTTTATTCCATTGGAAGAACAAAAGCCAGACTCCAAGACTTTTGAAGTATTAAATAAGTTCCTAAAGGAAGAGTATCACACAATAATCAACTACCTTTATCAGTTTTTCCACTCTAAAAACTGCGATTACAAGGACATAATGCTTGACCTTGCCATAGAGAGCATGGTGCACATGGGCAAATTGGGTGAAAAGATAGGTGAGCTTGGTGGAATGCCAAACATTCAAAGAGTAGACTTCTCACCAAAACCTTTAAAGAGCCTTCAGGAGCAGGTAAAGGCGGAGATACTCTACGAGCAAGAAACAGGAAGTGAATATGGCAAAGAAATTGCGGAGATAGAAGACCCAGACATAAAGAGGCTTTTGAGCTTTATAGAACATCAGGAGGAATACCACAAGCAGAAGCTTATAGAGTTCTTTAAGCTCATGAATAGGCTCACGGTGGGAAACCTCAGAAGAGGGAATGCTTGAGCTTGTTATAAACTCCTTTAGAGAGAGTGCGGAGCTGAAGCTGGCTTTCGTGGAGCTTTATGCGGAGAGAATTGTTGAAGTTGGGGAAATGATAGCTGAGGCTTTGAAGGATGGCAACAAGATGCTCCTTTTCGGTAATGGAGGAAGTGCCGCAGATGCTCAGCATATAGCGGGAGAAATAGTGGGAAGGTTCAAAAAAGAAAGAAAAGCTCTGCCCGCCGTAGCACTTACCACAGATACCTCTATCTTAACCGCGGTTGGAAACGATTACAGTTTTGAAAGCATCTTTGAAAGACAAATAGAAGCCCTATGCATGCCTGGGGACATAGCAATAGGCATCAGCACCTCTGGAAATTCACCTAATGTGGTAAGGGGGCTTATGAAGGCTCACGACTTGGGTGCTACCACCATAGCCTTCACTGGTAGGGATGGTGGTAAGTTGGTAGATATTGCTCACTATAGCTTTGTGGTACCTTCTTACGATACCGCACGCATTCAGGAGTGCCATATAACCCTTGGGCATGTGCTTTGTGAGATAATTGATAAACTTCTATGAATGTGCTACTTTTTGTAAAAGATAGCCAAAGGGCAAGGGAGGTATCTGAAAAGGTTCAAAAGCTTATAAGGTCTTTTGGTGTTACCTTTCAAGTTTTTGTAAATGAACGTTCAAAAAGGGAAAAGCCAGAGGTTAAGGACGTTGACCTGCTCGTGGTAGTGGGCGGGGATGGAACTTTTTTGGCTGGTGCAAGGCTTGCCTCAAGAGAGGGCGTACCACTACTTGGCATAAACGTGGGAAGGTTTGGTTTTCTCACAGAGGTGGAGCTGGAAGAGACAGAAGAGGTTTTTAAACTTCTATTAGAGGGTAGAATAGAGCCTCAGAAGAGGATGATGCTTTCTGGCTCTCTCCTAAGAGGGTCACAGGAACTTTATCTGGGGGACTACCTTAACGATGTGGTGGTTTCAAAGGAGAGCCTTGCCCGTATGGTTGAGTTGGAGATAGAGCTTCAAAGAGAAAGAGTGCTCAGGGTCTATGGCGATGGTGTTATAGTTTCCACACCTACGGGTTCTACTGCCTATGCCCTATCTGCGGGAGGTCCTATTCTCTATCCTCTTATGGAAGCCTTGCTTTTTGTTCCCATATGCCCGCATACCCTCTCAAACAGACCCCTTGTGGTGCCACCGGACTTTGAAATAAGACTTATAAACCTCTCTGAAGACCACATGGCATACCTCACCCTTGACGGGCAGGAAGGCATGAGCTTAAGGAGGGGAGATGTGGTTGTTGTGAAGAAGTCTATCAATTACTGTTTTATGTATCCAAACCCAAGAAGGAGCTTCTTTAGTATTCTAAAGGAAAAGCTAAGATGGGGCTGAAAGATGGAGTATTTGGCTTATCGTTTTAAAGAAGGAAAGCTCATCCCAGTAAAACATCCACATATTCCAGATTTTTCAAGCCTGCTTCATATAGAAAGGCAAAAGGAAGCCATTAGGAAAAACACTCTGCAGTTTGTGAAAGCTCTGCCTGCCAACGATGCCTTGCTTTGGGGCGATAGGGGCACAGGAAAGTCCTCCTTGGTGAAATCTATGCTGGGACTTTTTGCTTCAGAGGGTCTCAGGCTTGTGCAAGTTTACAAGATGGATATTAGCCACCTTTCTGAGCTGTATGACCTCCTGAGAGAACGTAAAGAGAGATTTATCCTCTTTTTTGACGACCTTTCTTTTGAACCTGTGGATGAGGGAGCAAGAATTCTGAAATCTCTCATGGACGGAGATGTGGAAGAAAGACCAAGCAATGTGCTTGTGTATGCAACTTCCAACAGAAGACACCTCATGCCAGAAAGAGAATATCAGGAAAAGTTTCCAGAAGAGAGCTACTGGGAGAGGGTTTCCCTTGTAGAAAGATTCGGTATAAGGCTTGGCTTCTTTGCCTTTGGAAAAGAGCAGTATTTGGATATAGTAAAGCATTTGGCTTCTCAGAAAGGTATTAATGTTAAAGAGGAAGAGCTTCAGAGGCTTGCTCTTGATTGGGCTTTGCATAGTGGCTTTTCTGGCAGGAGTGCAAGCTATTTTATAAAAGACCTTGAGGGCACGCTTGGTCTAAAATCTTAAGTATGACCTTTTGGGAACTTTCTGAATACTTCCACCAGCTTGAACAAACCACAAGCAGGCTTGAGATGGCAGAAATCCTCAGAAACCTCTTGGAAAAGGCAAGTGTGGAAGAAGCGGACAAGGTAGCCTATTTGACCCTTGGTGAGCTTGTGCCAGCCTTTAGGGGAATAGAATTTGGTGTTTCAGAAAAGCTCATAATGGAAGCCATTTCCAAAGCATGTGGTGTAAAGCTTAATCAGGTGCAAGCTCTATACAAACAAAAGGGAGACCTTGGAGATACTGCGGAAGAGCTAATAAAGTGGGAAGGAAGAAACCTAAGCCTTGTAAAGGTTTACGAGGAGCTTTTCGATATTGCACGCACGAGGGGGACCTTAGACAAGGTTATGAGGCTTATAAGCCTTCTAAAGGGTCTTTCAGGTTTTGAAGCCAAGTATGTGGTAAGGATAGTTATAGGAAGGCTAAGGCTTGGCGTTGGTGATGCTACCATAATAGACGCCCTGGCTGGAGGCGTAAAGGAATTGAAAGCCTTTATAGAAAGGGCTTATAACTTATGCTCTGACCTTGGGCTTGTAGCTAAGAGGTTAAAGGAGGGCGGGCTTGATGCTATAAAGGAATTTAAGATACAGATAAGTTATCCCATAAGGATGGCTCTGGCGGAGAGGGTATCCAGTGCGGAGGAGATAATTCAGAGGCTGGGTAGGTGTGCGGTAGAAGCTAAGTATGACGGTTTTAGGCTTCAGGTTCACAAGGACGGGGGCAAGGTAGAAATATACTCAAGAAACCTTGAACCCATGACAGAGATGTTTCCAGATGTGGTTAGGGCGGTAATTAGGGACATAAAGGCTCAAAGAGTAATACTTGAAGGAGAGGCATTGGCTATAAATGAAGAGACGGGAGAATTCTACCCTTTCCAGGTTACGATACAGAGAAAGAGAAAGTACAGTGTAGAAGAATACTCGAGAGAATATCCCCTTAAGCTCTTTGTCTTTGACCTTCTTTATCTTGGAGGACAGGATTACACAGTAAAGCCCTATATAGAAAGAAGGAAAGCCCTTGAGGAGCTTCTCTCTCAAACAAACACCCTTAGACCGTCAGAGATGTTTATAACGGATAATGCGAAGGATGTAGAAGCCTTCTTTGAAGACGCCATAACGAGAGGGCTTGAGGGTATAATGGCCAAAAGGCTAGACGCTCCATATACAGCAGGTTCAAGGAACTTTAACTGGATAAAATTGAAAAGAAGCTACAGGGGAAGCCTTGCGGATACGGTGGATGTGGTAATAGTGGGCTACTACTACGGAAGGGGTGCAAGGGCAAAGCTTGGCATAGGTGGTCTCCTTGTAGCAGTTTATGAGCCATACACAGACACCTTCAAAACGGTAAGCAAGGTAGGCTCTGGCTTCACAGAAGATGAGTGGGTCAGACTAAGAGAGATGTTAGACGCCGTGAGGCTTGACCATAAACATCCAAGGGTGGACAGCCTTATTGAGGTAGATGTTTGGGTAGAGCCAAGGTATGTGATAACAGTTAATGCGGATGAGATAACAAGGTCTCCCTTGCATACTGCTGGAAGGACTCTTGAAGAACCGGGCTACGCATTGCGTTTTCCAAGGGCGGTTAGTTTTATAAGAGAGGATAAAAATCCAGAAGATGCTAACACGGTGGAAGAAATAATAAGAATGTATAACCTACAGAGAAAAGTATCTGCTGAGTAATGGCGGCGGGAGGACTCGAACCTCCGACCTGAGACTTATGAGATCTCCGCTCTAACCAGCTGAGCTACGCCGCCTGTATTGGGTATATATTATAAACAATGAGACCCATGTTGGCAATTTTGTTGTATCTTGTGCTTGTCTCTTGTTGGTTCGGTGAAAGGAAGATAGTCATAGGTGTTCTTATATCTGGAGAGGGAAGGTTGACTAAGCTGGATGGTTTCAGGGACGGGCTGAAAAATCTTGGACTTAATAATGTGGAATTTGTAGTATACAACGGAGAAAATAACTTAAAAAGTTTAGAAGAAAAAGCTATTGAGATAGTGAAAAGGGAAAAAGAATTCAGGCTTGTAGCAGTGGGCGGTAGCCTTGAAGCTCACTACATCAAAAAGATAAAGAACGACTTTGAACCTCCGATTGTAATAATGGGTGGCACTGCAATAAAAGCTTGGGGCTTTGTGGATGACGACAACAAACCTATGAAGGGTGTAACGGGCGTTGACAACCTAAATATGGAGTTGATGGAAAAACGCATAGAAATATTAAAAAGATTATTCCCTAATGTAGAAAAGGCTATTGTTTTTTGCACACCCAACTTTGAAGCTTCAAAGTTGGCAACTAAATTAACCATAGAAGCAGGAGAAAAGCATGGATTAAAAATCTATCCATTAATGGTTAGGGACGCACAGGATCTTGAGTATGTAATAAGCCATATGAAAGAAGATGGGTTTGACGCTATTGTAATGACTCCATGTTTCTATACAGATAATTTTCTAACGTCCTACATACTGCACTATGCAAGGTTTTATCATATGCCGGTAGTATGTTTATCTCCAGAGCATGCTACAAAAGGTTGTGCGGTGGCTTACGGTAGCTCTGGTTATGATCAGGGTTATCAGGCCTCTTATATTGCTTATCAGATAATAAAAGGAGCCCGGGTTGCAGATATATCCTTTGAAAAAGTGACAAAAATAAGACTCTCTATAAATGAGAGCGTTTTTAGGGAAATGGGATATGTTTTAGATAATAGCAAAACTCTTCTCGCAGACCAAGTTTTTAAATGAAGTGCAGCATCAAGAATAGAATATTAGTACTCATTTTCCTCATGGTTTTTGTCCAGATTCTTTTTGTTTTCATCTATTTCCGTATATTGAAAGAACAGCTGAGAATATCATGGCAAGAGGACAAAGGTGTTATAACTAAGATTCTTGCGGATAGATTGAAGGAAGATATAGTGTCCACTCAGGTAAAAATAAAGTCTATAACAACAAAATACAGAAGCCTAAACATAGGTTTGAAAGAAATACTATGGAGATTGACAGGAGATATTGAACATATTGATGGGTGCGTTTATTACGATACAATGGGCAAACTTATTTATCTTGAAACAAGGTTTATCAACTTTGAGGGTTTGCCTAAAATCTTGAGTAAGCTGGAATGGATAGACGAAGTATTAGATGTATACTCAATTGATGCTAACGAGACGCATATGTTGTTAAAGGTGTTTGATATGAACAACAATGTGCCTATGGGTTTTATAGTCTGTGCTATGAATGTAAGAGATTTGATTAAAGATTATGCCAATCAGTATGGAATACACGATGCCAAAATTAGGTTATTAGATAGTAAGGGTAGGACTATAATGTCATTGAACAACTGGACAAGCGGAAAAGTGCTTAGCTTGCAAGCTCATGTAAGAGGCACAAACATGAATGTTGAACTAAGCGAATCTGAAGACCTCATTTATGCGAGTGCTTACAAATTTTTAAAGGTTTCCTTTTTGCTAAGTTCAGTTTTATGCGGTGGACTCTTTTTAGTGGGCTTTTTTACAGTTAAAAGGATATTCAAGCCTCTTGAAGACTTAAAGTCATCTGTTATGAATTGGACGGATAGGAAAAATCTGGAGATTAAGGGATATGGTGAGGTTTACGTGCTTGCAAAAGCTTTTCAGGACCTTCTTGACAGAATTGAAAGGGAAAAAAGTGTTTACATACATCTGTTTAATAAACTTAGAGATGGCCTTTTACTGGTGGAGAATGAGAGTTCTACATTAGAGATGGTAAATGAAAATTTTTTAAACATGTTTGGCGTTACGGCTAATGAAGTACTTGGGATGAATATAAAGGATGTGTGTGAACACTTTACAACGGGTGCCTTCTTGTTCATACCAGAAAGTATTATAAGTATCGGAGGGAAAACTAAATGCGTAAGTGTGACTTCAATACCTCTTAAATTAGATGATAAAGACTATACACTTTTCCATATAAAGGATATTACAGATAAAAAGAGTATTGAGTTTCTCCTTGGACGATACTCCAAATTAGCCATATTAGGAGAAATAGCGTGCTCCTTAGCACATCAACTTAACAATCCTCTTGCTTCTATAATGGCATATACTGAGTATATAAGAAATGCATCCAATGAAAAAGAAGTGAAAGAAATGACGGAAGTGGTTCTTAAAAATGTTGAAAGAGCAAGGGACACTATAAGTAGGTTGCTATACATGGCAAAGAGCTATGATGGCTCACCACAGGAAATAGATCCCTTAAGTTTTACAAAAAATTTATTAGATATAATCCATTTCAAAGCGAAGCATAAGGGGATAATTATAGAACTAAACCCGAAAACGAAGTATCAAAAACTTCTAACATATCCATGGAAACTGGAACAGATTCTTATTAACCTTGTAGATAACGCTATAGACGCATCTCCAATGCAGGGTAAAATCTATGTGAGCATTGAAGATGTTGACCCCTTTATAGTTTGGAAAATAAGGGATGAAGGTCCGGGTGTAAACTCTGAAGAAATTTTCCAACCCTTTTATACTACAAAGGCTAAAGGTTTTGGTTTGGGGCTGTCTATTGCAAAGAGCTTTGTGGAGGACATGGGGGGCAAAATAGAGTATGAAAACTTAGACAGAGGTTGCGAGTTCCGAGTGTATATTAAAAGTAAAGACGCATGACATGAAGATACTTATAATTGAAGATGAAATAGAATATGGTTGGCTAATATCAAAGTTTTTAAGAGAAAAGGGGCACTCTGTTGACCATGTTTCAAGGGGTGAGTTGGCCATAGACTCTATCGATAAACAGCATTATGACCTGATAATACTTGACCTGCTTCTACCTGATATGAACGGCATGGACATTCTCAGAAAGATAAAGGAAATCCACAGTATTCAGGAAGTGGTCGTTATAACTGGCCATGGAACAATAAAGATAGCAGTTGAGGCTATGAAGCTGGGAGCTTTTGATTTTTTAACGAAACCTTGCAGTTTGGAAGAAGTTGAGCTTGTGGTGAAAAAGGTAGAAGATATGTTAAGCCTAAAGAGAGAAAATAGCCTCTTAAGAAGCGAAAAAAGGCTGACGGAAGAGGATATGGTAATAGCAAGTCCCGCAATGAAAAATGTAGTGGATATTATAGGAAGGATAGCTTGCAGTGATTGTAGCGTTATAGTACAGGGGGAAAGTGGTGTTGGTAAAGAGCTTGTTGCTAAACTTATACATAGACTAAGTGATAGAAAGGATAAACCCTTCGTCGCCATAAATATATCCGCTATACCTCAGGAACTCTTGGAAGCTGAGCTTTTCGGTTATGAAAAGGGAGCATTTACTGGTGCAGGTAGTCAAAAGGCAGGCTTTATGGAGTTAGCTAAGGGAGGGACGCTTTTTTTAGATGAAATAACAGACCTTGACCTCAAACTACAGGCTAAGCTTCTGAGGGCAATAGAGGAGAAGAAATTTTATAGATTAGGTGGTAGAAGAGAAGTAGAGAGCGATGTACGCATTATCTGTGCAACAAATAGAGATATTAAAAAGCTAGTTGATGAGGGGCTTTTCCGAGAGGATTTGTATTACAGACTAAACACAGTTGAAATTAGAGTTCCTCCTTTAAGGGAGAGAAGGGAGGATATAATCCCATTAGTTGAACATTTTCTTGAAAAATTCTGTAGAAAGTACAATAAAAAAATAAAGGGTTTTACTGAAAAAGCCAAGGCAACTCTCCTATCTTACAACTATCCTGGTAATATAAGAGAGCTAAGAAACATAGTAGAGAGAGCGGTACTACTATGTAATGAAACTTTGATTGATGAAAACCACCTCAACATATCCTTCCACAAGAAGCCTGATAGTGTTAAGGAAATAGAAAAGATGAAGATTGAAGAAGTATTGAGAAGAGTTAATTTTGACAAGAGAAAGGCTGCAGAACTTTTGGATATTCCTTTGAGAACCTTCTACAGAAAACTTAAGAAATACAATCTTTTGTAAGTGCCAAAATGGCAAAACATTTGACAAATTGACACATCTGAATCTAACACCAAAAGCGAGAGGCACTTGATTTATCAGTAAAAGGTCTATTACAGGTTTTTGGCACAGTTCTTGCATACTACATCTATAAAAGGATCAATCCTAAGGAGGTAGTAACATGGATAGAAGAGGCTTTTTTAGATTAGCGGGTTTATTAGCTTCTGTGCCCTTTATAAATAAGATTGCGGAGGCTTCTCCACCAAAGGTAAAAATGGAGGATATTAAAAAAGACGCTAAAATAGCTGTGGTCTATCACTGTGATTTTCCTCAGGAAGCAAGGTTTAAGGCTATGCTGGGTAATATAAGAAACCACCTGTCTGTTTATGACAATGACCCCTTTAGGATAAAGATAGTTGTTGTGGCTCATGGTGCAGGCGTTAAGTTCTTTATGAAAGACCTTTCCGGCAGTCCATGGGAGACAGAAGGTATAAAGATTGACGAACTCTACCAGACAGAAAAGGATCTGTTGGCTTATGGTGTTGAGTTTTATATATGTAATATAACTTTGCAAAGGTTAAGACTTGATGCTAATAAGCTACATGAGTTTACTAAGATAGTGCCTTCTGGAGTTGGTGCCATTGGAGAGATGCAATCAAAGGGTTTTGCCTACATAAAAGTACAGTGAGGAGGTGATATATGAAAAACAAGAAGTTAATAGGAGGCTTACTTTTTGCGGCAGTTTTCGCATTACCAGAACCTTCTCATGCCATAAGACTTTCCGGTCCTGCGGAAGACCAGTACATGGACATTAACCTTCTTATGCAGTTGTGGTTTAGACAGCAGGACATTAGCGATCAAAATAGACCTAATTTCATAGGGGCAAGTGATAGAACAGATGTGTTCTTTAGAAGGGTGAGGCTGAGGTTTGGAGGGAGCGTTAATCCTTGGTTTAAGTTTAACTTTGTTCTAAGAGATAACGATTTTGGAAGAGACCCTTATGATGCACCTTTTGGTGGACAGCCTACACACGGAAGGAGACAGAGTAACAGGAATACCGGAGTTATTCACGAGCTGGATGTAGTGCTTGTTCCAAGTGCCATGACAGACATGAGGGGTATAACCCTTGACCTACACTTAGGCTATCCAAGAGTTCCTCTGGGTAGGGAGCAGTTTCAAAGAGCCTATGACAACATAGACCTGGATAGGACAAATGCAACGCTTAGGTGGACTCACCTTACTATTGGAGACGTCACCGGCAGAGCCTTTGGTGGCTACGCCCATATAAGAGGAGCGAGCAAGGGACAGGGTTATTCCAGGATTACGGTTGATGGATTCTTAGGTTTATTTGGAGGGTTTAAAAACGTCCGAAATCCGTGGGATGACACCGTTGTAGGAGTTTCTTCCACTACTCCCTTGTGTGGCTTTACTGCACCAAATCCGGGTGTGGGCACTTGTCTTTCGAAGGCAAGGGGCAACTCCTCTAATAGCCCGCTTGTAACCTTGCGAGGAACCGTGACCTTTGGCGACCAAGAGGGTAGACCTGCAATATACAATTGGCTTTATAGAGATACCTACCTTGGAAAGCGGAAAGGCATCACCCTTGGTGTATCCTACGCATTTCAAAACAAAATAGACCAACACATAATAACAGATACACAAGGTATATCACCGGGCTTTCTTGGCAACGGTAGCCCTCAAAACGGTGCTGGCACGGTCAATGTAAGAATACCTTATCTATTACTGCCTAACCCCTTATCTGTACCTAATAATACTCTGGCTAACAATCTTCTCGATAATAAGGTTGATATGAAGTTTTATGGTGTGGATTTTGCATGGCATCACGGTCCAGTATCCCTTGTTGCGGAGCTTGGTCAGGTTAAGTTTAGCAAGCTAATACTACTTGATGGTGCTAACAATGTTTACCCTAACAGAAGTATAAAAAACGACTTCTGGCTTTTGAAGGCAGGCTACATGCTAAATCCAAAGTCCAAACACAAGTTTGAACCCTACATAACCTACTCTGAGTATAAACCCCAAATAGTTCAGGTTGGAACTGGTGCAAACGCGAGATTTTACGGAGATGCTACAAACTTCGTGGGTCCCAATACGAGTGCCACTGGAAATCTGGGTAACATAAAGCAGATGGGCTTAGGTATTAACTATTACTTCATAAATGAAAACTTCAGATGGACACTTGAATACACAAAGTTTGATGAACAGAGGAACAGTATAAAAAACGACGCAGTCACCCTTCAGTTCCAATGGATCTTCTGAGGGGCTGCTCCTGCCTTTTTAACCAAACAGAGTATAGCCCCTGCTCACCTCCCTTCTCTTTTTCCCCTTTTTTTTTAATTTTTCTGTTTTCTGCATAGAACAAGGTACAATTGGATTAGATTCAATTGAAAAATCAGTTTCCGCACCTTAGGGTTTCTTCCACCAACAGCCCCTCCTTTAAACCCCAGTCGCTTACCCTTATCCTGTTTTTCCCGAAAAGAACCATGCTTCTATAAAAGATAACAAGACCTGGAATTATCACCTTTGCCCTCTTTGGCTCTATGTGGGGAAAATTGGCAATGCGATCCCTTTCCTTCATAGAGCTTAGTGTCTCAAGCCAAAACATAAGCCTATCTAAGGAAAGCTCCTTTCCATGAATATCCTTACCCCTGTAGGGATATATACCGTATTCAATGGCGGTTATGGTGGTTATAGTGCCACCAAGACCCACAAG
>JAXSOP010000020.1:0-15183 GCA_037926125.1 Aquificaceae bacterium | reverse complement strand
AGAACTTAGAAGAGAAAACCTTGGGGCTAATGTGGTTAACCTTGTTCATGACGAGGTTTTGGTGGAATGCGAGGAACATATCGCGGAGAGGGTTAAGGAGCTATTAGAAAGAGCAATGAAGCATGCAGGCAAGATAGTGCTTAAACAAGTCCCTGTAGAGGTGGAAGTTTCTATAAACAAAAGGTGGGAAAAGGATTAAATTATTAGATATGGGGAGGATGTGGACTTTAATAGTTTGGTTTTTAGTCTTTTCTTGCGGACCAAAGCTTAGCACTTTAGAAGAATATGAAAGGAAAAACCCATATCCCGCTGGTGAGGAAAAACTTGAGTATGCCTCAAGAGGAAGTATTATGCCAAAAAATGGCTACCAAGACCTCTACTCAGAAAGAAGAGCAAGCAAAGTGGGCGATATTATCTTCCTTCAAGTGGTGGAAAGTATAAACGCTGTGGAAAGCGTTTCAAATCAAACTCAGAGGTCCTCAGCCTTTCAGCAAGGTATTAGTTCCTTTTTCGGCATCTCGCAAAACACCCTTGCAGACATAGGAGGTCAGGGATCTGGGCAGATAAACACAAAGGGGTCTGGTAAAGTACAACAAACAGGTGTCTTAACCACGAGGCTTGCAGGTAGGGTAATGAAGGCTTATCCCAACAACACCATGCTTATAGAAGCTAAGAAAAATATAATCATGAACAACGCCCAAAGGGAGGTGGTTCTTAGGGGTATAGTAAGACCAGAAGACATAGATAGCACCAACACCGTCTCCAGCGACAAAATAGCCAACCTTGAGGTCTTTATAGATGGAAAGGGTTTTTTGGCAGATGGAGGTAGCCCAGGATGGTTTGCAAGAATCTTGGCAAAGGTTTTGCCCTTCTGATACTTCTATTTTCTTTTAGCTTTGCCACACGCATAGGAGATGTGGCAACTATAGAGGGGAAAAGAAGTAATTACCTTGTGGGTTACGGTCTTGTGGTAGGGCTTAGGGGTACAGGCGATGGAAAAAGCACCCTCTTTACTGTAAAGAGCATAGCCAACATGCTAAATAGGATGGGTATAGTGGTAGACCCAAGGAGGATGACCACAAAAAATGTGGCTGCGGTGATGGTTACCGCCAAGCTCCCACCCTACGCAAAGCCAGGAATGCCTATAGATGTAGAGGTTTCCTCCATAGGTGATGCAAAGAGCCTTGAAGGTGGGACTCTTGTTCTTACTCCACTGAGAGGTCCAGACGGTGAGGTTTATGCCTTAGCTCAGGGTCAAATCATAGTGGGTGGCTATGAGGCAAGGGGTAGAGGAGCCCAGCAGATAAAAAACACTCCTACAGTAGGTAGAATACCAAACGGTGCGGTTGTAGAAAGGGAAATACCCTTCCAAAGTATACCCCAGGAGGTCAGCCTATACCTTGATAGCCCCAGCTTTGCTCTTGCTAGGCTTATACAAGACAGGTTAAACACAGAATTTGGCATGCAGGTTGCTCAAGCTCTTGATGCAAGCACGGTGAGGCTCAAAGTTCCAGTAAATGTAAACCCTGTGGATTTTCTCGCAAAGGTTGAGGAAACTACCATAGATGTGCCTTCTACCGCAAGGGTGGTAATAGACGGCAGGACTGGCGTTATACTTTTGGGTGGAGATGTAGGCATAAACCCAATTTCTGTGGCCGTGGGTAGTCTTACAGTAACTATTAAGGAAACCCCTGAAGTAGTTCAACCCCCACCCCTGTCTCCTGGAGAGACAAAAGTAATTCCCAGAACAGAGCTTAAGGTTCAAGAAAAAGAGGCAAGGCTTGTGGAACTTAGAGGCGCTACTGTATCACAACTTGTGGACTCCCTTAACCGAATAGGTGCCACACCAAGGGAAATAATATCCGTTTTGCAAGCCATTAAATCCGCAGGAGCTTTGAGGGCAAAGTTAGAGGTTCTCTAAACCAAAACAAGCTCAAGCCTTGCCCTTTCTTCGTCAACGCCCACCACTTTAACCCTTACTTTATCTCCAAGCCTATATACCTTGCCACTGTTTACACCTACGAGCCTGTGGGCTGGCTCGTCGTATATGTATTGGTCTTCTCTGAGGGTAGCCATGTTTACAAGCCCCTCAACTAAGTATTCTTGCACCTCCACAAATATGCCAAAAGATACCACGCCCGTGATTATGCCTTCAAATTCCTCACCAATATGAGCTTTCATAAAGCGTACCTTTAACCTGTCTATGGCTTCCCTTTCTACATCCTCTGCAAGTCTTTCCTGCTGTGAAAGGTGCATGCCTGCCATTTCAAGATACTCAAGTGTCTTTTCGTAGTTTATGCTCTCTCCTCTTAGAGCCTTTTTAAGCAGTCTATGAACTATAAGGTCGGGGTATCTCCTTATTGGTGAGGTAAAGTGAGCGTAATGCTCTGATGCAAGACCAAAATGCCCAAGGTTATGTGGAGAGTAGTGAGCCCTCTTCATACTCCTGAGGGTCAAAAACCTCACAAGGTCTTCCTCTGGACGCCCCTCAAAGTCTTCAATTATCTTCTGAAAGAACTTAGGATTTAGTGAAGGCTTTTTAACCTTGTAGCCAAGCCCTGCAAGGATCTCGAGAAGGTTCTCCACCTTTTGAGGGTCTGGCTTTTCGTGAACCCTGTAAAGGCATGGGTATCCCATGTTTTCAAGGTGCATGGCTACCGTCTCGTTAGCAGAAACCATAAACTGCTCTATTATCCTATGGGCAACATGTCTTTCGTAGGGCATGAGAGCAACAGGCTCACCATACTCATCTACCACAAGCTCTGCCTCTGGCAGGTCAAAGTCTATACTTCCCCTTTCCCACCTTATCCTTGAAAGTATTCTATAAAGGTCCTCCATGAGCCTAAGAGCTTCTACAATCTGTGGGTATTTTCTCTCAAGAGCTGGATCGCCCACTATGAGCCTGAGAGCTTCATTGTAAGTAAGCCTTGCTTTGCTTCTTATTAAGCTTTCGTATATGTCATACTCCAAAAGTCTACCACTTTCGTCAAAAAGCATCTCGCAAGTGAAAGCAAGCCTATCTTCATTGGGTCTAAGGCTACAAAGATTTCCTGCAAGCCTCTCTGGAAGCATGTGCAATGCCCTATCGGGCAAGTAAAAGGTAAAACCTCTCTTGAAGGCTTCCTTATCTGATGCAGAGCCCTCTTTAACAAAGCAAGAAACATCCGCAATATGAACCCAGAGCCTGTAGCCCTCTGGAGTTTTTTCTATTGCCACCGCATCATCAAAATCCTTTGCCTTCTCTGGGTCTATGGTAAAGCATAACTGGTCCCTTAGGTCCTTTCTTCTTCTTAGTTCCTTTTCCAAGTCAACTTGTATGCTTTCCACTTCTTTTAATACTTCTTCTGGGTAAGAAGTAGGCAAGTCATACTTTCTTATTAACACATCTATAATAAGGTTCCTCTCTTCAGGATGTCCAAGGATCTCTTTTATCCTACCAGCCGCAGGACTTTCCTTTGTAGGAAACTTCTTTATCTCCACCACCACAAGAGTGCCATCCTTTAAATCTTGGCACTTGCTCCCTTCAAGGATTATGGTCTGATGCTGGTTTTCGTCCACTGGCATACCAAGGCAGGACTTTTTCCTTTTATGGAGCTTGCAGACTATTTCCTTTTTTGCCCTCTTTAGAACTCTGATAACCCTTATCTCCTTTTTGCCCTTATATTCCACCACCCTTGCCCTTACCACATCACCCCCAAAGAGCCTAACCATCTCAAAGGGAGGTATGTATATGTCCTTTTTACCTTCTCCTATCTGCAAAAAGCCAAAGCCAGCAGGGTAGGGTATAACCTTCCCGCTCACTATCTCTTCCTCTGGATAGGAATACTTGCCCTTCTGTAGAAGGACCTTACCAGATTTTCTGAGAGACTTAAGAGCCTTTTTTAGGCTTTTTCTCGTCTTATGTTCAAGCCCAAGCCTTTTGAGTATCTCCTCAAAGCTAAGAGGTTTCTTGCTATTCTTTATGAGGTTTAGGATTTTATCCTCTATGGAAAGCCCTTCCATTATAAAATATTTAACCATGAAAGACTGGAAAATTTACAGTGCTAAGATTGATGAGCTTAAAAAAGCCCTTGAAGAAGCCCTCGGTGGTCTTGATGTGGAATATGAGGTAAAAACCCCCGATGAACCTGACTTTGACCACAACTTTAAAGTCCCTTATGTGCTCTTTAGATATTACACCGACAAAGAACACGCACACGAGAGAAGGATAGAGCTTTTTGAATATTACTTTGATACTTCCCCTCAAGAGACTGCAAATCTCATCAAAGACATGGTGGAAGAGTTCCTTATGGAAATAGACCAAAGCGAATACGGTGGTGGTTGAGATATAATAATATCTTTTGAAGAAACTAAGGAGGAAAAAGATGGCATTACCAAAGGCATTAAAGGAAGATGTTATAAGGAGCTTTCAAAGGCATGACAAGGATACGGGTTCACCAGAGGTGCAAATAGCCATACTTACAGAGCGTATAAACAAGCTAACAGAACATCTCAAAAAGCACAAAAAGGATGTGCACTCAAGACGAGGTCTTATAGCCCTTATACACGCAAGGAGAAGACACCTTGAATATCTCAAGGAGAGGGACTACAAGAAGTACTTAGAGATGGTAGAAAGACTTGGGTTGAAGGTAAGATGATGGAAAGGGTAAAGGCGAAATTGGGAGAGTCGGAGATATCAATAGAGACTGGGCTTTATGCCAAGTTAGCGGACGGTGCAGTGGTTGTTCGTCAGGGTGATACCGCAGTGCTTGTTACTGCGGTTATGTCTGAAGAACCAGTGCAAGGTATAGATTTTGTCCCTCTGTCTGTAGACTACAGGGAGCAGTCCTCCGCATGGGGTAAGATACCAGGAGGTTTTGTAAAGAGAGAGGGGAAGCCCACAGATAGGGAAGTTCTTGTTTCAAGGGTCATAGATAGGCCAATAAGACCTATGCTTCCAGAGGGCTTTTTCCATGATGTGATAATCACAGCCCTTACGCTGTCCGCGGATGACAAATACGACCCAGACGTGCTTGCCATAACTGGAGCTTCTACCGCTCTTCACATATCCCGCATACCCTTTGATGGTCCTATAGCGGGAGTGAGGGTCTGCAGGGTAGATGGCAAGTTTTCCGCAAACCCCACCTACGAAGAGAGGCAAAGGGCAGACCTTGAGATAGTTATGGCGGGGAGCAAGGATGCTATAGTAATGGTGGAAGGGGGTGCAAAGGAAGTGGACGAGGATACCCTTGCAGAAGCTCTTTATTTCGGACTTTCCGCCATACAAGACCTTATAAAAGCTCAGGAAGAGCTAAGAGAAAGGGTTGGTATTCCAAAGGTTTCTTTTGAAGGCATGGAACTTCCAGAAGATGTCCAAAAACGGCTTGAAGAGTTCTGCACTTCAAAGATAATCCGGTCCTTTGGCATATTAGACAAAAGGGAAAGGAAAATCTTTCAGTCTGACATACTCAAGGAGTTCATAGAAAGCTATCAAATCCCAGAAGACCTACAGTTCAAGCTCGGATACAACTACAAAAAGCTCATAAGCAAGCTGATGAGAAAACAAGTCCTCCAAGAAGGCAAACGCATAGATGGAAGAGGACCTAAGGACATAAGACCTATAAGCATACAGATACACCCCTTTGAGAGACCTCATGGCAGTGCAATATTCACAAGGGGACAAACGCAGGCTTTTGCCACAGCCACATTGGGCTCACCAGAAGAAGCTCAGATGGTGGAAAGCATATACGAAGGTGAAACCTTCAAGAGGTTTATGCTACACTACAACTTTCCACCCTTTTCCACCGGCGAAGCCAAGCCATGGGGTCCACCAAGAAGAAGAGAAATAGGGCACGGTGCTCTCGCAGAAAGGGCAATAGAGCCCCTTATCCCGCCAGAGGCAGAATTTCCCTACATTATAAGGGTAGTCTCTAACATCCTTGAGTCCAACGGCTCTACTTCAATGGCAACTGTTTGTGCTGGCTCTTTGGCTCTTTTTGATGCAGGAGTGCCTCTCAAAAAGCATGTGGCTGGTATAGCCATGGGGCTTATCATGGAAGGCGAGTCCTACGCCATACTCTCTGACATACTAGGAGACGAAGACCAACTTGGAGACATGGACTTTAAAGTAGCTGGCACAAGAGATGGAATAACCAGCGTCCAGATGGACATCAAGATAAAAGGTTTAAGGAAGGAGATAATGAAAGAAGCCCTTCAACAGGCGAAAGAGGGAAGGCTCTACATTTTAGAAAAGATGTATGAGGCCATACCTGAACCGAAGAAAGAGGTATCTCCCTATGCACCTAAGATAGAGATAATTAACATACCAGAGGATAAGGCTTTGTTGGTTATAGGACCAGGTGGAAGAAACGTCAAAGAGTTTAGGGACAAGATGGGCGTATCCGTTTGGGTGCACGAGGGCGGAAGGGTGTCCTTGACCTCTAACTCAAGGGAAGCCATAGAAGAGGTCAAAAGGGCTATACAGAACCTTATCGCAGAGGTAGAGGTAGGTAAGGTCTACAAGGGTAAAATTACGAGGGTTGAACCCTACGGGGTTTTTGTGGAAATTCTTCCAGGCAAGATTGGGCTACTACATGTGAGTAAAATGGAGGGCTATGTTAAGGATGTAAGGGCTCGCTTTAGCGTAGGGGATGAAATCTTAGTGAAGGTACTTGAGGTAGACGAGCAAGGAAGAGCAAAGCTCACCAACATGGACATAAAGGAGCCGGCGTAGCTCAGCGGCAGAGCGAGGCACTCGTAATGCCTAGGTCGTGGGTTCAAATCCCACCGCCGGCTTGGAGAAGGCTATGAAGATAAAGGTCAAAAGGCTTCCACATGCAGAGGGCTTACCACTACCCTTTTATGCTACAGAGCATGCCTCTGGCATGGACTTGCTCGCAGCGGTATATGAGCCAATATTCCTAAAGCCCTTTCAAAGGGCTCTTGTCCCTACGGGTATAGCGGTTGAAATACCACCGGGCTACGAAGCCCAGATAAGACCCAGAAGCGGCTTAGCCATAAGGCATGGAATAACCCTTCTAAACACACCAGGCACCATAGATGCGGACTACAGAGGTGAGATAAAGGTAATTCTTATAAACCTCGGAGAAGAAGACTTTGTAATAAACAGAGGGGACAGAATAGCACAGATGGTTATATGCCCAGTTATGATAGTTGAGTTAGAAGAAGTGGAAGAACTTAGCACCACCCATAGGTCTGATGGAGGCTTTGGTTCAACAGGTTATAATATATGAGCCATGGAGCTTCACACCATCTTCCTCTATCTTGCCATAATACTCTTTCTTGCAAGGGTGATAGGAGACACCTTCGGAAGGTTTGGGCTTCCTCCAGTCCTTGGAGAGATACTGGTGGGTATTCTGTTGGGCAAAAGTGCCCTTGGGCTTATCCAACCCAGTGAGGTTATAAGGCTTCTTGCGGAGATAGGTGTTATACTTCTACTCTTTCATATTGGGCTTGAGGCGGATATAAATCAGCTCAAAAAGGTTGGCTTATCCGCCTTTGTGGTTGCCTTTGTGGGTGCCTTTACGCCGATGGTTCTTGGAACGCTTTTAAGCTACTATGTGTTAAACCTGCCACTAACCGTTTCGCTTTTTATAGGTGGGACTTTGACTGCCACAAGCATCGGGATAACCGTAAGAGTGCTCGATGACCTTGGAAAGATGAAAGAGAGGTTCGCACAGATAGTGCTCGGTGCTGCGGTGCTTGACGACATCTTTGGCGTTATAGTGCTTGCTGGGTTGTACGAGTTTTCAAAGGAAGGTGTGGTTCACTTTGACGCCTTAACTATGCTTGTTTTGTATATTGCTACCTTCTTTATTTTCTCACCCATACTTGCCCAGATACTGGCAAGGATAATAACCATACTCTCTAGGAGGCTAAGAACTGAAGATTTTATACCACCTACGGTAGTTGCCA
Organism: Aquificaceae bacterium; assembly: GCA_037926125.1. GTDB lineage: Bacteria > Aquificota > Aquificia > Aquificales > Aquificaceae > Pampinifervens. The sequence continues at coordinate 7,269 of JAXSOP010000020.1, read as the reverse complement.
CCATATTCCTCTTTGCCTTTCTTGCCCATGAGGTTGGGTCTCCCGAGATACTCGGGGCTTTTACCGCAGGGCTTGCCCTCTCAAGACGCTTTGCGTTACCCTTTGCCATGTTTCTTAGAACAGACGAAAGGCTCGCCCACAAGGTAGAGCACACCATAATGCCACTGGTATGGGTTCTCACACCCATATTCTTCGTATACGTTGGGCTTCAGCTAAACCTAAAAGCCATAGACTTTAGCTCCGCTAAATTCTGGGTTCTTTCTCTTTTGGTGTTAGCGGTGGCAGTCTTTGGAAAGGTTATATCTGGCTTTTTTGTGATGGGTTCTTTGAGAGAAAGACTACTAATAGGCTTTTCCATGCTCCCAAGGGGTGAGGTTGGGTTGATATTTGCGGAGTTTGGAAGACAAAGCGGTCTTTATGACGATATGCTTTACGCAGTGGTTATCTTTGTAGTGGCTATTACAACACTTCTTGCTCCCATTGTTCTCAAATATCTCGCAAAGGAATGAAAACAGAAGACTTTGACTATGAGCTTCCTGAGGAGCTTATTGCCAAGTATCCTGTCCAGCCAAGACACGAGGCAAGGCTTATGGTTTTAAACAGGGAGGGAAAGAACATAAAGCACGATATTTTTTGGAACTTACCCTTATACCTCAAGAGGGGAGACCTTTTGGTCTTTAACAACTCAAAGGTTCTGCCCGCAAGGCTCTATGGTAGAAAACCCACTGGTGGCAAAGTGGAAGTTTTGCTAACGGATTTTTTAAACAGAGAAGAGTGGCATGCCCTAATAGGGGGTAAAGGTATAAAAGAAGGTCTAATAGTCCAGATAGCAGATGACTTGCAGGTAGAAGTAGTAGAGCATATAGAAGGAGGAAAGTTCAAGGTAAAACTTCTATCGCAAGACCCTATAAGAGCCCTCGACAGGCACGGAAAAATCCCTATACCGCCCTATCTCAAAAGAGAAGAAGAACCCATAGACAGGATATACTACCAGACAGTGTTCGCTCAAGTAGAAGGCTCCGTTGCATCACCTACCGCAAGCCTGCACTTTTCGGAAGAGTTATTGCAGAAGTTAGAGGAGTTTGGCATTAGGAAAACCTTTATAACCCTCCATGTATCCTATGGAACTTTTAAGCCAGTAAAAGCTCTTGAGGTTGAGCTACACAAGGTTGAGCCTGAGTATGTTAAGGTTTCAGAAGAGACTATCAGGCTTATAAGGGAAACTAAAGAGAGGGGAAACAATGTTGTAGCAGTTGGCACCACTGTGGTGAGAGCTTTGGAAACTGCAGGCTTTGAAGCCTTTGAAGGCTGGACAGACCTCTACATATACCCTGGCTATCATTTTAAGGTGGTGGATGCACTAATTACAAACTTCCACCTTCCCAAGTCTTCGCTCCTTTTTCTCGTGTGTGCCTTTGGAGGGAGAGAGTTTATCCTTCAGGCCTACAAAGAAGCGGTAAGAGAAGGGTATAGGTTTTACAGCTATGGAGATGGGATGCTGATACTCTAACTACTCCACCCAATAGTTAGGAGCTTCCTTCGTTATCTGCACATCGTGCACGTGAGACTCTCTATAGCCAGCCCACGTTATGCGGACAAACTTCGCTTTCTGACGAAGCTCCTCAAGGTCTCTTGCACCCACATAACCCATTCCAGACCTAAGACCTCCCACAAGCTGGTATATAACATCGCTGAGTCTTCCTCTGTATGGCACTCTACCCTCTATACCTTCGGGCACAAACTTCTCAAGTTTTTCTTGGCCGTATCTGTCCGCACTTCTTCTGCTCATCATAGCACCCAAAGAACCCATGCCTCTGTATACCTTATAAGCCCTACCTTGATAGTAGACTGTTTCTCCAGGAGACTCCTCTGTGCCTGCCAAAAGGTTTCCGAGCATTACAGAGCTTGCACCCATGGCTAAGGCTTTGACTATGTCGCCCGAATACTTTATGCCACCATCCGCTATTATGGGAACACCGTAGTCTTTTGCAGCTTCATAAGCCCACCTTACCGCAGTAAGCTGAGGTACACCTACTCCCGCCACTATGCGCGTAGTGCATATAGAACCGGGACCAACACCCACCTTTACCGCATCCGCACCCGCCTTTATAAGGTCAAGGGTCGCTTCCCTTGTTGCTACATTACCTGCGATAACCTGCAAGTCGGGATGGTGGGACTTTATAGTTTCTACAGTTTCTATGACCCTCTTTGAATACCCATGTGCAGTATCCACCGCCACCACATCCACTCCAGCAGAAACAAGAGAGGAAACCCTTTCCATAGTATCTGGACCAGTACCAACCGCCGCACCAACTCTGAGCCTTCCAAGCTCATCCTTACATGCGTTGGGATACTTTCTTCTTTTTGTTATATCCTTTATGGTTATAAGACCCACAAGCCTACCCTCTTTGTCCACTATGGGAAGTTTTTCCACCTTGTGCCTTTGAAGTATCTCAGTTGCTTCCTCAAGTGTGACCCTTTCTTGAGCCACTACGAGGTTTTCAGAGGTCATAAAGAGGGAAACAGGCTTGTCATAGTCGGTGGGCTTTATAAACCTGAGGTCTCTGTTAGTAAGTATGCCCACGAGCTTGTCTCCGTCGCTTACAACGGGCACACCAGATATCCTGTACCTTTCCATTATCTCAAGAGCTTGCTTGACGGTAGTATCTGGTTTTACAGTTACAGGCTGGAGTATCATACCGCTTTCGGATTTTTTGACCTTTTCCACTTCTTGGGCTTGCTCTTCTATTGAGAGGTTTCTGTGTATTATGCCAATGCCACCCTCTCTGGCAAGGGCTATAGCAAGGCGAGACTCTGTTACCGTATCCATTGCAGCGGATACGATGGGTATGTTAAGCCTTATCTTCTTTGTAAGCCAAGTGGAAACATCCACCTCGTGGGGCAGAACCTCAGAATATTGTGGAACCAAAAGTAAGTCATCAAAGGTATAAGCGTCAAAGACTTCCATGTATTAATTATATTCCAATCTCTATCTCATACTGCTTTATCTTTCTGTATAGGTTAGAAAGGTCTATACCTATAGCTTCTGCGGTTTTTCTAAGGTCGTAAGAGTTCTCTTTTAGCTTTCTTTCAATAAAGAGCTTTTCAAATGCCTGCCTTGCCTTTCTTAGGTCCTTTTCCATAAGAAGAGACCTTATGTCCTCTGGCTCGTGGTCAAAGCCAAGGAGATTTCGCAGGTCTTTTTCTGTTATCTGTGTGCCTTCGTGTAGTATGGCGAGCCTTTCCATAAGGTTTTTCAGCTCTCTCACGTTTCCTTTCCATTGGTAGGTTTCAAAAAGTTTCTTTGCATCTTCGCTCAAATACTTAGCTTTTTTGTTATATTCTCTTAGAAAACTTGACAGAAAATGCTCCGCAAGGAGAATTATATCCTCATCCCTTTCCCTAAGGGCTGGGAGACTTATCACAAAGGTGGATATCCTGTGATACAGGTCTTCTCTGAAATTTCCCTTTTTTACCTCTTCCCGCAGGTCTTTGTTAGTGGCACATATTAGCCTAAAGTCAGACCTAATTATCTGTGTTCCCCCAAGCCTTGTAAACTCCTTTGTTTCAAGGACTCTGAGGAGCTTTGCCTGTGCCTTTGGGCTAAGTTCAGAAACTTCGTCAAGAAAGAGCGTGCCACCGTGAGCCAGCTCAATTTTACCGAGCTTTCTTTGACTGGCGGAGGTAAAAGCACCCTTCTCATAGCCAAAAAGCTCTGCTTCCACAAGGTCGTCAGGAAGTCCAGCACAGTTTATGTCTATAAAGGGCCCATCTGACCTCTCCGAAAGGGTATGTATTCTCCTTGCTACAAGTTCCTTTCCTGTGCCACTTTCTCCCACTATAAGGACGTTGGCGTTGGTCTTTGCCACCTTGTGGATGAGTTCCTTTACCTGTAGTATCTGCCTGCTTTTGCCAATTATTGGGTCTTGGTCTTCTTCCTTCTTTGACCTTATGGTCTCCCTTAGGGCCTTTTCTACCGTTGTCAAGAGCCTATCCATAGAAAAGGGTTTCTCAAGAAAGTCGTATGCACCTTCTTTTATTGACCTGACAGCATGCTCCGTCTTGCCATGACCTGTTATGACTATAATGGCAGAGCCTGGGAGTCTTTCCTTCAGGTAAGAAATGTATTCAAGCCCATTACCGTCAGGAAGCCAAAGGTCCAAAAGCACACAGTGAAAGTAAGAACGCTCTACCCTTTCCTTCATGGACTTTATACTATCTGCGGTAGCCACACTGTAGCCCTCTTCCTCAAGAATACTCCTTAAGGTCTCTCTTATAGCCTTTTCATCATCTACCACTAATATGTTGGCTTGCATAGGTTATAATTTAACAGCAAAGGAAGGAAAAATATGAAAAAAGCTATCATACTAATAGTCTCAATAACCATACTACTCTTGGGTGCGTGGTTCTTTGCAAGTCCATATATAACCCTTAAAAGGTTTGGCTCTGCTCTGGAAAGGGGGGATGCCAATGAGGTATCCAAATATGTAGATTACCAAGCCCTTAGGGAAGACCTTAAAAGAGACCTAAAGACAATTTTGGCCAAAGAGGTGGCTAAGGAAGCAGATACAGAGGAGGTTGGTTTTTTTGCCTTAGCCCTTGGAAGCCTGTTGATAGACCTTTTTGTGGAAATGGCAGTCTCACAAGAGGGGCTTGCATACATAATGGAAAAGGGTCGCATGCCCACAGAAGAAGTAGTAATGCAAAACTTAGAAGCTAAGGAAGAAAAGCCAAAGGGTATGGGAATAGCCACAGAGTACAGAGATGCAGATACAAAGGAAGAGGTTGAAACAAGTGCAAGTTACAAAGACATAAATACCTTTGTATATCGCATAAGGGATAAAAGCTCCAAAGAGGGCATAGACCTTATTTTAGAAAGAAGAGGCTTGACAGATTGGAAGCTGGTAGGCATGGATTTTCACTTTAAGTAATAAGCTATGTCGGTAAATATGTAGCTTTTTAATTTACCTGCGAGCCTGCTGGCAGGAATATCTTTTCCTTTGATAATAGCTTCAAATGCTTGCCTTTTTTCCTCACCTTTTAGGAAGAAGATAAGGATACAGGATTCATTGAGATACTCATCTTTGAGAGATAGCCTAAGAAGTCCATCGGGAGACCTGCTTATACAAACCTTTGGACTGACGTCTTGACACTCCACACCCGGAAACAAAGAGGCAGTATGCCCGTCCGCACCCACACCAAGAAGTGCTATGTGTAACCTGCTTGGAAGTTGAAAGCTATAATCCATAGCACATTCCTCTGGTGGCATCTCCGTCTTAAAAAAGGCAAGCCTACCTCTATCACCTATCGCTTCCTTCACCACCTTGTAGTTGCTAAGCTCAGAAGACAGAGGCACATACCTCTCATCACTAAGATAAAACCTAAGCCTATCCCAAGGTAGCCTTTGAGAGGAGAGCATCCTGTAAAGCTCTATGGGAGTTTTTCCACCTGCAAGAGCAACATGGCAAACCCTTTCCCTTTTGAGAAACAAACCAAAGAGCCTAAGAAGAAACTTAAGCAGAAGCCCATCCACCTGTGGAGAAGAAAAGAGAATTTTGTTATTGACACTTTCCATGGCGTGATATTATTATAAGTTGCTAATCCAGCGTGTAAAGTTAAAGCTCTAACTTTTCAAGACAAGGAACTTATAATAATCCTTATAGAAGGTGAATAAAATGGGCAACTTGAGGGAAGTTCTTGAAGAAGAGGAACTTATAAAGAGGATAGCAAGCCTGCCAGACAAAGAAGGCAGAGAAAGGGTTTTGCAAACTATAGAGGATATGGAGAAAAGGGAAAGGATTAGGAAAAGAGTAGAAGAGTTGAGAATGAAAATGAAAGAGGAAAGATTAAGACCGATAGACAGGGGTGTGATAACGAATGCAAGGTGGACAAAGAGGTTTGCTCCCATATTTGCTATTATTTGGTTGCTCTCTTTTGTTATATTCTTTAAGCCTCCACTCCCTATACTAATTTTTCCTGTATTAGTGCTTATTGGTTTGGTTTATTTCTCACAGAAGTGGTATGATGAAGTGGTAAAAAAGTATTATAAAGATTAGCGGGTAGCTTACTTGAGGTTGTCAGGTTGCTAATACACTGTGTATAGTTGAATATATACACAACGGGGTAATGCCTGAAGAAAGTTTGTGGCGTAAATCTCAATTACACATCTGATCTTGTAAAAAAGGCTATCTTGCCAGGCACGAAGGCATGATTTATTCTACTCAGTTGATACAGGACATAAGCATGTACTGGTTTTTGGAAAACTAAGCTAATATATAGCCAACTTAGCTTCCTATACTTTCTCTTTTCCCACTACCCAAAGCACATAAAGAAGGGACAATACCTTTATCACGCAAAAGGTGTATATAAAGCCTTTTCCGCTTACTGGAATGTGGATTTAAAAATTTATCTCAAGAAATTCTTTGTTAACACAAAAAAGTATGAAAGACTTGGCATCCTCAAAAAAACTAAACACCCAGCCTTTAGGCTTTTCAGGCTGAAACTCACAAGAAAACTCCCTTTTAACCTAAACGATGTTCCTAAACCCGATGGAACTCTTTCTATAGAAGAATATGCCTTGTATGTAGATATGTTCCTCAATAAGCTACCAGACAATAGCATACATATGCGGGCTATACCCAAAAGGAGAGTAAGCAAAGACAAATTGAAAACCTTACTTGAAAGCCTTATAGAGAAAGGCAAACTCACAAAGGTTGTATCAAATACCTTCCTTGTCAATTACAACCGTTGACCTCTTCTTTACCCACAAGTTTATTTCCTTGCAGGTATGTAAGCTCCACAAGGCATTGGTCTTTATCCCTTAAAGCCCTGCATTGTATAACTGTCCCTTCATAGTTTAATTGGGCTTGCCCAAACCTCTGGCAAAGCCTTGCAATATCCCTCTTTACGCTTTCTATTCCCTTTGGCAGTGCAGGAATTCCACTTTCTCCTATGTATTCCACATTTTCTCCACATACCCGGTAGTTATTTATAGCCTGAACCCTACCACCTATCTTCTGACTTACTGATACAAGAGAACATCCTTGACTTTCTCCATTGTAGGAAGTCTCATAAACCACAGAACCCACTTGAACTATGCTCGGTGCTTTTAGCCTTGCGGTCTGTAAAGCAAGTAGTCTATCCGTATCGCTTACTTCCTGTCTTGGCATTTCTCTGCTTTCTCTTTGAAACTTAGCTACCGCCTTTTGGTCTATGCCTTTCCTCACCTGTGCTATTAGAATGAGACTGCCTTGATAAACTTTTGGATTG
>JAXSOP010000019.1:0-15783 GCA_037926125.1 Aquificaceae bacterium | reverse complement strand
TTACCTGTTCCTTTAGCTCCTTTGAGAATATGTCTTTAAGCTGGGTTCTCACCTCAAGGTTAAGAAGCATCTTTTACCTCCTTTAGGTCTTTATTATATCCTTAAAATATAAGCCATGAAAGGTAAAAGAGCCATCATAACTGGTGGAAGCAGGGGTATAGGAAGGGCGGTAGTGGAAAGACTTATAAAAGAAGGTTGGCAGGTTTGCACCTGTTCAAGGAAAGAAGAAGACCTAAGAAGATTAAAAGAAGAGCTGGGAAACCCTCAAAGTCTATATATAAGAGCCTGTGATGTGGGGGATAGGGTTTCTGTTATGGAGTTTGTCCGCTTTTGCGTTCAGAGTATGGGACGCATTGACCTTTTGGTAAACAACGCAAGCCTTCTGGGTGAGAGAGTTTCTATTGAGAACTATCCCGAAGATGTGTGGGAAGAGGTTATAAGGGTTAATATAAATGGAGTTTTCTACATGACGAAATATGCAATTCCTCACATGAACTCTGGCTCGGTTATAGTTAATATGTCTTCTGGTGCTGGCAAAAGACCTGCACCCTACTGGGGAGCTTATGCGGTATCTAAGTTCGGTGTAGAAGGTTTTAGCCTACTCTTGGCAGAGGAGCTAAAAGACAAAGACATAAGGGTTTACGCCTTTAATCCCGGTGCTACAAGAACACAGATGAGAGCAAAGGCGTATCCACATGAAAACCCAATGACACTAAAGCCTCCAGAAAAAGTAGCGGACTTTATCCTAAGGCTAATAAGCTCTAAAGTTCCAAGTGGTTCTTACGATTATAATAATATTTGATGCACAGATATATAAGTTTTATGCTTCTCTTGGGGGGAGTTTTTGTTACGCTTTTGGCTTACATCTATAGAGACCAGCTTGTCCTTGATAGGACTAATTTTGCATTTTGGATAGCAACTTTGAGAATAAGCTCCTTTGCCTTTCTCCTTTTTCTTGTAGTAACCCTCATCGCCTTGGGAAGAAGGTTTATAAGCGAAAGGCTTTATGCCCTCGGAGTTTTCCTAATACCCTCCCTTATTCCAGACCTGTTTCATATACTCTCCTTCGTATTTTTCCCAGATTTTATAACTAAGAACACAAGAAACAAAGTAGCTTATCTCTTTCTCCTCTCCAGAAGTTTAGTTTTGCTTGCCTTTTATATTTCCGTCTTTTATCCAAAAGTTAAAGCTTACATTCCTCTTAAATCCTATAGATTTTTGACAGCTTTTTCTCTTGTAGCCTCCCTCGGGATAGTTATGTTTCATCCATACCTACCGCCCCTGTATCTTGAGGGTATAGGACAGACTTGGCACAGAGATGCTTTTGACGTCTTCTCTATAATTCTTTACTCTTCCCTTGCCCTTTATGTTGTAAGAAACAAGGTCTTTGAAAGTGTATGTTCTTGGTATATTTTTACAGCTCTTAATTTAATCTCTCTTTCCTCATTGAGCCTTTTCTTATACAAACACTTTTATGACTTTCTTATAGTTCTTGCATCTTTTTATAGGTTCTTGGCATACCTAATCATACTTTATGCAGTCCTTTATATTAACCTTAGGCAGAGAGCTTTACAAATTATGGAATCAGCCCGTATACTGCTCACTGGAATAATAAGGTCAAAACCCACAAAGGAGGAGCATATCTTTTTCTTAAGGCTGGATAAGGGTTTTTCCTACATCGTTGAGTTTATGTTTTTATACAGTCTTAAGGAAAACAGGCTTGTGGCTGTGGCTCATGGTCCAAAGGGCTATAAGCTTGATGGTATTGATTTGAACAGTATAAAAAGGCTTTTGAAGGACCTTGGAGGTCAATACTTTGACAGAGAATATCATTACAACCTCTATGAGGACTATCTTATTGTTAGTAGATTAAGTGCGTATCCGGAAAGTCCGCTTGACAAGCTCCATGTAATAAATGTTGAAAGGATAATACTTGGCTATCTTCTAAACGCCATGAACTTTGATAGAATCATAGAGGAGAAAACTAAGGAGCTTGAAAGACTTTACCTTCTCTTAGAAACCTCTGAATATGCCACTCAGGCATATAACAACATAGATACCTTTTCTAAACAGGTGCTTGAAAGGCTTGACTATACCCTTAAGATGGATGGAAGTGTCTTCTACATGTGGAATAAGAATGCGGAGCTTCCAGAAAGAGTGGTTTTTTCAAGCGGTTTCTTGCAGAACTTTCCAGATTTTAAACTTCACCAACTTTTGGAAAGGGTAATGGAAAGTCCAGATATGTATGGAGCGGGTGATAAATACATTTACTGTAAATTTGAAAGCAATTCTTACCAGTCGGGGTTGTTAGGACTTAGGAAAGACAAAGGCTTTGACAAAGAGGAGTTTCTCTTTTTGAAAACGGTAAGCAATCAGCTTTTCCATGTGGTAAAGCTTATGAAGGTGATAGAAGACCTTGAGAAAGCACAGGCAAGTATAAGATTCTTGACCGAATACGACCCATTAACCATGCTATATAACAGAAAAAGCTTTGAAAAGCTTCTTGAAAATGAAATAGAAAGGTCTGATAGGTCTGGAGAGCCTTTATGTTTGCTTTTTATTGATGTGGATAACTTCAAGGTTATAAACGACACTTATGGATACCACGTGGGAGATATGGTCCTTAAGCATGTTGCGGAGGTGCTCAAAAAGAAGATAAGAAGGCTTGATACCGCTGGCAGGCTGGGTGGAGATGAGTTTGGCGTAATACTGCCAAAGGCTAATAAGGGTGTGGTGGAATATATAGCAGAGAGGTTGAGGCAGGAAATCCTAAATATGCCACTGGCTTTTGGTGATACGGAAATCCATGCAAGTTTAAGCGTGGGTATAGTATGTTATCCACTGGATGCGAAGAATAAGGAAGAGATACTATCGCTCGGTGAAGCCCTTATGCATGCCATAAAAAGGGAAGGTAAAGGGAGGGTAAAAACCGTAGAGGAATCTGTAAAAGAAATTTATACATCCTTTAGAAGGATTGAGAGAAAGGTTCTGGAGAGCCTTGAAAAGGCATCTATAGATGTATTCTTGCAAGACATAGTTAATCTAAGCACCGAAAAGGTTGAGGGCTTTGAAGCACTGATGAGGCTAAAAGTAGATGATGAGCTTCTTCCTGCAAGCAGGTTTATAAACATAGCAGAAGATATGGGGCTTGTTCAAAAGCTGGACATTGCCATGATAGAGGGATTGTTTCAGAAGATAGCTTATATTAAGGATAACAGTGATATTTTACTATTTATTAACCTTTCACCTCAGGATCTTACGGATGACTTTATAAAGGATGTGGTGCAAAGGGCAAAGGCTTATGGCGTTGAACCTGACCGTATAGTCTTTGAGATAACAGAAAGAGAGGCGATACAAGATATAGGTAGGATGAGTAGTTTTCTAAAAGGCTTAAAAGAGGCAGGTTTTAGGTTTGCTATAGATGATTTTGGCTCTGGTTATGCCTCTTTTCTTTACCTTAAGTATCTTCCTGTGGATTTTCTTAAAATAGAAGGTGAATTTATAAAGAACATGAAGAAATCCTATGTGGACAGAACTTTTGTTAAAGGCATGGTGGATGTGGCAAAGGGTCTTGGCATAAAAACGGTAGCGGAGTATGTGGAAGATGTGGAGACCATTGATATACTCCTTGACTTAGGCATAGACTACGCACAGGGTTATTACATAGGAAAGCCTGGACCTGCGGAAGAGAAGCTCAGGAACTTCTTCTCCAAAGGATAAAACCAAGGGTTTGAAGCAAAACATTTGTAAAAAAGACCCCTACCGCAGTATACAGAGTTGCCTTAAACCAAAAGTCCATGGGATAGACCCTCAGAAGCATGTCTTCGTCTCTAAAACGCCACGAATAAGGGTCAAAGAAAAGGTTATGAAAGGCAGTAAAAAGCCAGTCATAGTTGACCGCAGAAACAATTAACACAAAAAGGACAAAAACTTCAAGCAACAGCCCACCAAAGAATAAAACCTTTCCCATATCTTTTATACTCTTTAGGCTAAAGAAGCCCAAAAGCCAAATAGGAAGAGTAATATACAAAAAGCCAAAGAAAAAACTCAAGAGCCTTTTTACATCCTCCATATGTTTTATCTCTCTTTCGTTAAAAATTCCAGAGCTTTTGAACTCTTCCATGCCACTGTCTGAAAGAACAGACCTAAGCCCAAGTTTGGCTATGCTTAGTCTTAGCTCGTAAGGCATTGGATCTGGTGGCAGGTCTACTCTTTTATAGAGGAACTCCACAAAAATGTCTGTGAAGGCAAGGCGAACTACAAACAGTGTAAGGAGAATAGGGAAAAGGACTATGAGCAAAAGGCTCACAGCCCACTTCTTACTCGCCATATGTTAAGTATAACTTACTTGTAGCCTTTTATTGTTGTAGGTCCCGCGTGACAGGCTATGCAAGATTTTTCTGTGCCTATTACCCTCACAAGACCAAAGCTCTCTGCTATTTGCTGGTGTTTGGCATGTATGCTCTCTGTGGGTTTGAACCTTCTTACCTGTGGCACGTTTATGCCTTGATGGCACTGGTAGCAAGTAAGCATGGCTTCTTTCCAGAGGTTAACCGCTTTTTCTTTGTCTTTTGCTTCAAGAGCTTTTGGAAGCTCATTGTAGAGGATGTTGTTTCTGTGTCTGACAACTGCCTTGAGGTCATCTCCCCACTGGGCTACCATTGGACCCGCCAAAGCCATGTTCTTTCCACAGGCGGACAGCCCCATTGGGCTCTTTATGAGCCTTAGCCCTGCATCAAACTCACCCTTTTCTATATAGCCTCTAAGAGCTACAAAGGAGAAAAAGGTTCTGTATGCACCCGCTTTGAAGTTGAGCCTTACATCTGCAAGATACCTACCTGCCTGCATTATCTGTTCCTTGTTGGCACCACCTACGATTAGTATATTTTTGCCATCTTTTTGCACTACCTTTATAGTAGGCTTTTCAAAACTCAAGCCCAACTCTTTTACTATGTCATTGTTTACTCCCACCACTATGAGATTCTGGTAGCTAAGTCCCTTTAGCCTTTGGTCGCTTACAAGAAGCTCTGGCATTTTAGATTGACGAACATCTTCTGCGGTAAAGCCTATGTCCTCAGTCCATTGTCCAAGGTAATAAGCCACCCTGCCCGCAAGGGCAACTATGTCAGAGTCTTCCTTTGAGCCATAGACCACAAGGGTGTTTGGGATAACCGCATCCTTAATTACCGCAGGCGTGCCTGTCCAAACCTCTCCATAGGTTACATAGGGAAAGAGCCTGTCCACAAAGGGCGGGTCAATCACTGGCTGTGCCAAGGAAATGCTGACTACACCAAGGACTATAAGCCTTTTCATAGTTGTCCTCCTGTGCTTTTGAAAGGAAAATTTTAACTGTGTAGGTGCTGTGAGGTTATAAGAGTTGATTGTGGTAAAGATTACGAACGCTTATTTAAGCATATCAGCATATCTTTAAATCGGGGTGAGGGGACTTGAACCCCTGACCTCCTGCTCCCGAAGCAGGCGCTCTGCCACCTGAGCCACACCCCGTTAGGATAGAATTTTATTCCTTAAAAAACCTTGTATTTTTTCCTTCCACTTGTTGGCAACGAAAAGAATCTCTTCTTGGTCTATGGTTTTTAGCTCTCCCTTTTCCATCAAGACTTTTCCTTTGCATATGACCGTGTCTATGTCTGAGGACTTTGCGGAGTATACAAGCTGGGCAATGGGGTCGTAAAGGGGTTGTAGATGAGGTTTGTTAGGGTCAAGAAGTATAAGGTCTGCGTCGTATCCTACCTCAACCCTTCCTGCTTTTATACCAACAGCCTTAAAGCCTTCTTCACTTGCTATTCTAAGGGCGGTTCTTGCATCCATTGCCTTTGCGTCAAGGTTTGCACCCTTTTGCAGTTTTGCCATAAGGCTTAGTTCTTCAAGCATATCAAGGTTGTCATTGGAAGCTGGTCCATCGGTGCCGAGGCATACATGAATGCCTCTTCTTATATAGTCGCTTATGGGTGCTATACCAGAGGCGAGTTTTAGGTTGCTCTCAGGACAGTGCAGAACCTTTGCACCCTTTTCCTTTATCATTTCCCTTTCTTCCTCTGTAGTCCATACTACATGAGCCATCAAAGTTTTGTCTGTAAGTAGACCAAGACTGTATAGGTGTTCCACAGGTCTTTTGCCAAACTTTTCTAAAGATGCGTCTATTTCTTGTTGAGTCTCCGCCACGTGGATGTGGATGTATACATCTTCTTCAAGGGCAAGCTGGAGTGACTTTTTTAGAGTATCTGGAGAGCAGGTGTAGACCGCATGGGGGCAAATGGTTGGGAATATTATCTCCTGCCCTTTGAACTCTCTTATAAATTCCCTTGCCCTTCTTAGGTATTCCTCTTGGGTTTTTGCCACTTTTGTGGGAAAGTCAAGAACGCCAAAACCAAGCCCTGCTCTTATACCAGCCCTTTGGGCAACTTCCGCCACGCTCTCCTCAAAGAAATACATGTCCATAAAGAGGGTTGTGCCGGAGCTTATGGCTTCCGCAATGCCTATAAGGGCTCCATCTCTTACAAACTCAGGAGATACAAATTCACCTTCCAAAACCCATATAACCCTTTGAAGCCAATCCATAAGGGGAAGGTCCGCACCCAGACCTCTTAGCAAGCTCATGGATATATGGGTGTGCATATTGGCAAAAGAGGGAAAGAGGACTTTACCTTTTGCGTGTATAACATGTTTTGTGGGGGCTTGGATGTTTTGTGAGATTTCTACTATTTTGCCGTCTCTTATAGCTACATCTGCAGGCTGGTTCTTTTCTCCCAAGAGAGCGGACTTAATCAAAAGGTCAAACATGGCTTATATTATATTCTTTGTGAAACCTCACAGACTTCAAAAAATGCTTCAGCTTCAGCAGGTTGAGCTTGGGATATTGAGAGTACAAACAGCCCTCAGAAAGGTTCTATCTCAGATATCAGAGGTGAGCGAAAAGATAGAAAAGCTCATGGGGCAAAGGGAGAACATGGAAAAAAGCATAGAGGATCTCAAAAAGGAAATAAAAAGGCATAAAGAAGCCATTCAGGAGTGTAGAGAGGGTGTAAAAAGAGCGGAGGAGAGACTAAACTTAGTTAAGAAGGCAGAGGAATACAAAGCACTTCTTAGGGAAAAGGCGAGACACGAAGACTGTGTTATAAAGCTTACCAACAGTTTGAAAGAGCTTGAAGAAAAGCTAAAAAAACTCCAGGAAGAAAAGGAAGATAAAAAACTCCTAAGGGAGCTACAGGAATTAGAAGAAGAGCTTTCAGACCTGAGATATTCCCAATCAAGGCTCACTAGCAAGTTAGACGAATTAACAAAAGAATTTCAAAAACTAAGGGAAAACATAGAGCTGGATATAGTCCAAGAATATGAAGCCCTAAAGAAAAAACATGGCTTGCCTATTATACTTCCCATTGATTCCTTTGGAGCTTGCACCAACTGTGGCACAAAACTGCCCTCCGCTCTTTATTCAAAGCTCATAAAGGGGGAGGTGGTTTTTTGCCCAAGCTGTGGAAGGCTGGTCTATTATGAAGGAGAAGTTTAGAAGCGTGGTAAGAGACTACGACCTGTACGTTATTGTAGCCCTTTTAATTTTTTGCCTATTGGGGCTTATAGGCATATACAGTGCCACATACAAGGGCAACCCTTCTCCTCTTTTTATAAAGCAAGCTCTTTATCTTGTATCTGGTTTGCTGGTGATTTTTTTGCTCTCAAGGATAAACTTTAGGGTTATTTACGATATGGCACCTGCGTTATACTTTCTTAATCTATTTCTCCTTTTACTTGTACCCATTGTGGGGAAAACGGTCTATGGTGCAAAGAGGTGGATTGACCTTGGTCCTGTTAGTATACAGCCTTCGGAATTTATGAAGTTCTCCCTCCTGCTCTTTGCCCTTTACACTCTTGGTTATACTAAAAAGCTCATAAGCAAAGAGGGTTTCATACTTCTTATGGCTTTTTCCATGCCTGCGGTTTTGACCCTGAAACAGCCAGACCTTGGCACCTCAGTGATATATGGTGTGATGGTGGTTCTTCTCCTTTTTCTAAAAGGGCTTGGTCTTAGATATTTTGTAATTGCCGGCTTTGCTCTACTTCTTATGTCTCCACTTGTCTGGCACCTTCTAAAGGACTATCAGAAGGCGCGTATACTTGCAGTTCTTGACCCATATGAGGACTACCATGGCAGTGGCTATCAACTTATTCAGTCTGTTATAGCGGTGGGGTCTGGTGGTTTTCTGGGAAAGGGCTTCCTACAAGGCACACAGGCTCACCTTCTCTTTCTTCCAGAAAAGCATACGGACTTTATCTTTTCTGTGATAGCGGAAGAGTGGGGATTTGTAATTGGTTTAGTGCTTTTGGCTTCCATCTTCCTTATCTTTTACAGGATAGTCTATTACGCTATGGATACACCCCATCTCACAGAAAGGCTATACCTTGGTTCCTTTGCTGGGCTTTGGCTTTTTCAGACCGTGGTAAACCTTCTTATGACCATGGGATGGGCTCCTGTGGTGGGCGTGCCTCTACCCTTTGTAAGCTATGGAGGCAGTAGTATACTTACCTTTTCCTTGCTTATGGGTGTGGCTTTTTCTATTATTAGAGAGCAAAGAAACAGACCCATCAGGTTTGAAAATGGTTAAGGCTTTATACTTTCACGTTCCCTTTTGCTCTTATAAGTGTCCTTACTGCGATTTTGTCTCTGTGGTGGAGCCTGTGGTAGAGCCAAAGGAGTATGTGTGTCTTCTTCTGAAGGAACTTGAGCTATACCAAGGCTTGAGTATAAAGCCTAAAACTCTCTACTTTGGGGGTGGGACGCCGTCCCTTATAAAGCCAGAGGTTTATGAGGTGTTTTTTGAAAAACTCAGCGGGCTTTTGGACACCTCATTTCTGGAAGAGCTTACCATTGAATGCAATCCAGAGAACTACCACCTTGAGGACTTTAGAAAACTAAAGGAAATAGGTTTTAACAGAGTAAGCATTGGTGTGCAGAGTCTTAGAGAAGGGGGTCTAAAAGCCCTCGGCAGGCTTCATTCCGTAGAAGACTCTATAAGGGCAATTGAGCTTGCCCACAGGGCTGGCTTTGAAAACATAAACATAGACATCATATATGGCTATCAAGAACAGAGCCTAAAAGACCTTAAAGAGGAGATGAAAATTCTAAAGGGTCTGCCTATAAGTCATGTATCCTTTTATCTTTTAACACCTTACGAAGATACCCAGTTGGGCTTGCTGTATCAAAAGGGGCTACTTAACCTGCCAGATGATAACACCATAGCGGACATGTATGAACTTATATGTGAAAGTCTTGAGAGTATGGGCTTTATGCAGTATGAGGTCTCTAACTTTGCTATCCCTGGGTATGAATGCAAGCATAACATGGTCTACTGGAGCCATGAAGAGTTTCTGGGTCTTGGAGTGTCCGCATGGAGTTTTGTGGGAAAAGTAAGGTTTGGCAACACTAAAAACCTGAGGTTGTATGCGGAAAAGGTTGGCAGAAATGAAAAGCCTATAGAGTATGAAGAAAAACTTGAGGGCAATGATCTGCTTTATGACTACATCTTCACTGCACTAAGAACCACAAGAGGTGTGGGAAAAGAGCTTCTATCTGAACTTATTGAATGTCTTGAGGAGTTTTTCGTAGAAGAAGGTCAAAGGCTTAGGCTAAACAGAAAGGGTATGCTTCTCATCAACGAAGTTTTATGGAAACTCAGAGAGGCTATATTATTAAAGGCATGAGGCTTATTATTATTTTGCTTCTTTCAACGCTCCTTAGCTGTGCGGATGTGTCCGCAAGGAGACCTATTTTAAACCTTCTTCCAGAAGGCAGAGAGATAGAAATAGGTAAAGCTTATGTTCCATACGCCATTGAGGAGTTTGACGGTCTGTATCCAGACAGAGAAATGCAAGAATATATAAGAAGTGTTGGAAAAGCATTGGTGAAACACACAGAGAGAAAACTACCTTATGAGTTTTATGTGGTTAACTCCTCCCAGATAAATGCTTTTGCCCTTCCTGGCGGTCCTGTGATGATAACGAGGGGACTGTTGATGAAGCTAAACTCTGAAAGCGAGCTTGCAAGCGTCTTGGGACACGAGCTGGGGCATATAAACGCAAGGCACCATGCAAGGTTCCTTGAAAAGCAGTTTGGCTTAAGCTTGCTCCTTAATATAGGTGCTTTGCTTGTAGGCGATAAGCCATACGGACAGGCTCTGCTTCAGTTTGGTCAGGTGGGTGCAGGGCTCTTAAGCCTAAAATTCAGCAGAGACCAAGAAAGGGAGGCAGACCAGCTTGGCATACTCTACACTTACAGAGCAGGCTACGACCCAAATGGTATCATAGGCGTTTTTGAGATGTTTAAGTCTATGGAAAAGAGAGGCAGACCTCCAGAGTGGCTTTCTACGCATCCTCTTCCAGAAACTAGAATAGCTGAAGCCAAAGCCCAAATACAAAGACTGAGACCTCAGGGAGCCTTTGTGCAAGACACGGAAGACTTTCGCAGGTTAAAAGAAAAGCTCGCAAGAACTCAGCCTTCCTTTGAAGAGTTTGAAAGGGGCAAAAAAGCCTTTGCTAACAATAACCTTAGACTTGCCCTTGAACATTTCCAAAGGGCGGTAGAGTTATACCCAGAAAACTACGTCGCAAGGGCATATATGGCTTATGTGCTTGCCAAAGGTCAAAGGCTTGATGAATCGGAAAGGCACTCAAAGAGGGCTTTGGATACAATGTCAGATGTTTTTCTTACAAACTATGTGTATGGCTATGTGAAGTTCCTAGAGGGAGATTATCAGGAATCTCTAAGATTTCTCCAAAGGGCAAATAATCTAATTCCAGACCATGCAAGTACACATTACTATTTGGGTAGAGACTACGAAGCATTAGGGCAAAGGTCAAGAGCCATAGAACACTACAAAACCGCCCTTGAACTATCTCAAGGGAAGGCGGAGTGGGCACAAGATGCCAGAGAAAGGCTAAGAAGACTTGGTGGGATGTGATAGAATTTTCCTATGGATATTCTTATGGGTGTTGGACGGGCAGGGTTAAAGACAGGGGGGAAGCCTGACCTTCTTGTAGTATTGCTTCCTCAAACTTGCACAGCTTCTTTCCTATTTACCAAAAACCACTTCAAATCTGCAAGCGTTCTCTACTCGCAGAGGGTTTTCAAAGGAAAGGTTAGGGCATTGGTGATAAACAGCGGAAACGCTAACTGTGGAGTAGGAAAAGATGGACTAACTCATGCGGAGCTTATGGCAAAGAGGGTAGCAGAGAAGCTTGACCTTGAAGAGGATGAAGTGCTGGTCTTTTCCACAGGCGTTATAGGAAAGCCAATGCCTATAGCGGATGTTTTGAATGCCATAGATTCCGCCTGCGGACTTCTTGAGCCTCTTGACCTAAAAAGGGCAAGTGAAGTAATCTCAACCACTGACAGCTTTCCCAAGTATGATTTTGTCAAGAAAGGCAAGCTAGAAGCCTTTGGTTTTGCAAAGGGTGCGGGCATGATACATCCCAATATGGGTACAATGCTTGCCTTTGTGTTTACCAACGCGGACCTCAAGGAGGATGTAATAGAAAAACTTCACAGAGATATAAACGAGAGGACTTTTAACTCTATAAGTGTGGATGGCTGTATGAGCACTAACGACAGCTTTGGGCTTATAAGCCTTGGGCTTTTAAAGGAAGATTTGCAGGTTGTTAGCGAAGCGGTGGAAGATGTTTCCTCGAACCTTGCCAAAAAGATAGTTCAAGATGGAGAGGGTGCAACAAGACTTATAAAAGTCCATGTGAAAAACGCATCTATACAGCTCAAGGCAAGGCTTATAGCTCAGGCGATTGCGGTCTCCAACCTTGTAAAGACCGCCATATTTGGTAAAGATCCAAACTGGGGAAGAATAGTAGCTTCCGCAGGTTCTACACCCTTTCCCATAGACCAATTTAAGCTAAAGGTTTACATGGGTGGGCATCTTTTGTACGACGGCAAGGTTCACCCAAAAGCGGTGGAATCTGCAAAAAGATACCTTGAAGAATCTCAGGAGGTGGAAATAACCCTTGACCTTATGGAAGGCAAGGAGAGCTGGACCTACTACAGCTCAGACCTTACCTACGATTATGTAAGGATAAATGCAGAATACACCACTTGAAAATTATGGGCGGCATGGTAAATTAATAGCCATGACGAAATATGTTCCCTATATACTTGCAGGTATACTCCTGTTTATGGTTATCTTTTTTGGTCTCAGGCACAAAGAAGAGGATGTTTTGCTAAGCTCCTACAAACAACCCCCTATAGAACAGAGCCTACCAGACTTTACTTTTAAGACCATTGATGGAAGAGATCTTAGGATATCTGAGCTTCGTGGAAAGGTGGTGCTTGTCAACTTCTGGGCAACATGGTGTCCACCTTGCAAAGAAGAGATGCCTATCTTTGAAAGGGAATACAAAAGATGTAAAGACAAAGGCTTTGAAGTGCTTGCGGTAAACATGGACAGCTCAGAGTTTAGTTTAGAGAAGTTTCTAAAAGAAAACAGATATTCCTTTACCATAGTAAGACCATCTGGAGACCTTGAAAAAGAACTCAAGCTTATGGGTTTTCCCACCTCATATCTACTTGATAAAGATGGTAAAGTATACCGTATAAGGCTTGGAGTTTACAAAGAGTTAGAAAAAGATCTCAAAGAGCTTCTTGGATGCTGATTGTGGTATAATTGTCCTTCTGGAGGTTTGATATGGCAAAGGTTAAGATGAAAACAAATAGGTCCGCAAAGAAAAGGTTTAAGGTTACAGCAACTGGAAAGATAAAAAGACAAAGAGCGGGTGGTTCACACTATAACACTCACAAAGCAAAGGACAGGAAAAGAAGGCTAAGAAAAGCAACCCTTGCCCACCCAAGCTGGGAAGACAAGGTAAAGGGTATGCTAAAGGAGTTTTAACCGAAGAGGTCTCTCCATAGACCTCTTGCCCACTCCTCATACCTTTTTGCGGTGCTTTCTTTTCTTTGATTATCCTCCCTGTGAGTTGGAACAAACCTTTTTGAAACCGCGTCGTATCTAAAGGCTGTCTCTGTCATGATTGCTTCTTTGTCGCTTACCATTGCGTAGCAGATCATCTGCAGATATTCTTCTTTTACATCTTTGCCTTTTATCCTTGCATTTATAATCTTTGCCACCATCTTACCTTCTGAATGCGCAGCATATCCACTCTTTGGCAGGTAGCTTTGACAGGCATCACCTATGACAAACACGTTCTTCACAGAAGATTCAAAGGTTAAAGGATTGACCTCTACCCATTTCTGACCCTTCCTCAAAAGCCCAGCCTCTTCAAGAAGTCTGTTTGCTTTCATGGGTGGGATTATGTTTGCAAGGTCGTACTTGAAGTCTCCATGGGAAGTTTTTACCACCCTTTTCTGGACATCTATATCCCTTACATGTGCGGAGGTTATGTAGGTAGCTATGTCCTTATAGAGGTCATAGTAAGCGGATAGAAAGCCCTCAGAGTTTATTATTGGTCTTTCGTTGGCGTCAATGAAGTATATATGAGCCTTTAGATTGTTTTTCTTTATCATATTGGCTATCAAAGCTGCGCGCTCGTAGGGTGCTGGTGGGCATCTGTAGGGTGGTGGTGGTACACTGATGACTATATCGCCACCTTCAAAATCCTCTATAAGCCTTTTTAGGTATATATGCTCTGAACCTGGCTTGAAGGCTGGAGGGTTGTAGACCAGGGACTCCTTATAAAAGGGTTTATCTTCCACGTCATAGTCTATGCCGGGAGAGAGAACAAGATAATCGTAGGCTATATAGCCAGAGGAAGTTCTCACAACTTTTTTGTCAAGCTCCAGACCAAGAACTTTGTCGTTCAGAACTCTTACTCCATACTTTACCTCTAACACGTTGTAGGAAAAGCAAAGTGGTGTAAGTTCCATAAGACCAGCCAAAAAATGGTTTGACATGGGACAGGACATGAAAAAGGGTCTTTCTTCTATCAGCACCACATCAAGGTTTGGGTTTTCCTTTTTTAGATACTTGGCGGTTGTAACGCCTCCATATCCTCCTCCCACTATAACTACCTGAGCCTTT
This sequence comes from Aquificaceae bacterium, assembly GCA_037926125.1. Taxonomy (GTDB): domain Bacteria; phylum Aquificota; class Aquificia; order Aquificales; family Aquificaceae; genus Pampinifervens. The sequence goes on along the minus strand of JAXSOP010000019.1, from coordinate 1,732 downwards.
TGTCTTTTTTGTGTTCTTGCATAAACCATCAGTGGTGCGGTCAAGCCAAAAGCTACAGCTCCTCCTATCAACTCCCTTCTATTAACACCTGACCACTGCTTGGACATATTTATCTACCTCCATAACAATGCATTTATCTACAAGTTCTCTGGCTTTTGCGGTGGAGCCATACTGTTGTCTTAGTTCTGTTCTGTAGTTGTCAAAAAACTGTTGAAACTGGTCTTTGCCCAAGACGCCAACCGCATAAAAGTTTCCTTCCTCCTCCTGAAGCACTATGGAGGCAAGAGGAAACTCCGCAGGCCCGTCTATTACGCTACCCCCTGCCTTAGGGTCATACAGGGCAAGATGAGCACAGCACTGGATTATTCCAGCTTTTTTAGTGGTTTCTGAGGGTGTGTCTGGTGGATAGTAGTTTATAAAGGAATACTGAGGAGTTGGATAACTCCACTGGTGAGCACATATGGCAGAGTAGGCAACTATGCTTTTCTTTGACCCAACACCACCGCCCCACTGATAGTTTTTACCGTCTTTGAGCTTTATCTCTAAAGGTGAAACCGCTTCTCCAAGATTAAGTAGATAACAGGGGGTGGAAGCATAGGGGTAGAAAAATATGTAGTTTACATGAGGCTTTATGTCTTCTTCCTTAAGAGGAGAGCCATCTTGTTTTACCAAAAATGCCTTTTTGTATGCTTGAAACATGCCATCCTTTTGCTGGGCGAGTGCTTGAGAGAAAAAGCCAGCGTCTATCATAGAAGCTACCGCTACAGTACCACAAGTCTTTATAAAATCCCTTCTATCCATACATCACACCTCTTTGGATGTTATTATAAACTTATCGCTTAGTAATTATGCAAATTCAGTGCCATAAGGAAAAGGGCTTAAAAACCCAACTCCAGATATAAAAATTGTTCTCTTCTGCAACATGTGTTGCAACGGGGCGAAGTGCCCCGCTCTATTCATGCGAACATATCCCTATATATTGCCCTTGCCCATTCGTATGTTGCCTTTGCAAGCGCCTCTGACCTTTCGTTTATGGTCTTGGGCTTAGGTGTTATCTTCTTCTCCTTTTCGTTGTATTCGTAGGTAACGTTTATAACTATGGCTTCCTGAGGTGAGCCGTTGACCATGGAATAGCATGTATTGTCGGGAAGTGTTGGTTTGTACTCTTTGCCAGCTATTCTGGAAGCTATGACCTTTGCCACTATCTTACCTTGGGAGTTGCCCATATGCCCGCTCTTTGGATAAGGAACTCCTCCTATAACGTCACCTACTAAGAATACGTGAGGGTCTGCCTTTGCTTGGAAGGTAAGCGGGTCTTGGTCTGCCCAGCCTGTTGGTTTTCCTTCTTTGTCCTTTGCTATAAGGTCCGCCATCCATACGAGCTCTCCTGCCTGGTGTGGAGGTACAAGGTTAGCATCCGCAAACTTAAAGTCTCCTGCGTTGGTCTTTATGACCTTCTTAACTGGGTCCACCTCTTTTATCCCCGCGTTAGGCACATATTCCACAATTCCCAAGTATACCTGCTCATAAGCAGCTCTAAAGCCGGGACCCTTCGGAGCTATATCACCCTTAGGGTCAAGGATTATAACCCTACCCTTAACCTTGTTTCTCTTGAATACTTCTGCTATCATGCAAGCTCTTTCATAGGGAGCAGGTGGACATCTGTAGGCACCTGGTGGTACGGTAATTATAAAATCTCCCTCTTCAAATTCATGAACCTTTCTCTTAAGGG
>JAXSOP010000018.1:0-16345 GCA_037926125.1 Aquificaceae bacterium | reverse complement strand
CCATGACAGGCTATCAAGAAATACTCACAGACCCATCCTATAAGGGGCAAATTGTAGTTATGACCTACACGCAGATGGGAAACTACGGTATAAACGATGAGGACGTGGAGTCCTCTAAAATTCAAGCGAACGGGCTTGTTATAAAGGAGCTATCTCCTATATATAGCAACTGGAGGGCGGTAAAAAGCCTGCACGAATACTTAGCAGAAAACCGAGTAGTGGGTATATGGGGGATAGATACGAGGGCTTTGGTAAAAAGGATAAGAGAGAGAGGTGCCCTTAGAGGAGTCATATCTACCACAGACCAAGACCCGAAAAGACTTGTGCAAAAGTCAAGGGAGCTTCCTGATATATCAGAGCTAAACTTGGTAGAGGAAGTGGCAACCAAGGAAGTCTACTACTGGAAAGAGGGAGACTGGGACCTTAAAAAGGGATACATCCATAGGGAAAACCACAAACCCTTAATAATGGTCGTGGACTACGGAGTAAAGAGAAACATACTACGCAGGTTGACCCAAGAGGGTGCAAGGGTTGTAGTAGTCCCACCTTATGATGTGGAGAAGAAAATTGAGGAAATAAACCCAGATGCCCTTTTTCTCTCCAATGGACCTGGAGACCCACAAAGGGTAGTAGAAGGGATAAGGCTTGTGAGGAAATACATGGAAAAACTTCCTATAATGGGCATATGTTTGGGACATCAAATAATAGGACTTGCCCTTGGCGGAAAAACCTACAAGCTAAAGTTTGGACATCACGGTGGGAACCATCCGGTAAAGGACTTAAGAGATGGGCATATAGAGATAACCGCGCAAAACCATAACTTTGCAGTAGACCCAGATACTCTAAGTGATGTGGAAATAACTCATATAAACCTTCTTGACGAAACCCTTGAGGGCTTTAGGCACAAACACCTACCCATCTTCTGTGTCCAGTATCATCCCGAGGCATCGCCAGGACCTCACGACTCCAAAGGCATATTCAAAGAATTCATTAACCTTACAATAAGTTATGCACAATTTCAAAGGTAGTAATGCAAAAATCCTTTTTATATCATTCCTCTTATTTTTAGGATTTTCCATAATAACTGCAAGGATAGCCTATATACAACTAATAGGAAAGGAAAGTTATGTAGATAAGGTGGTAGAAAAGTTTCCAAAGGCTTCTGTGGTAAGACTGTCTACTTCCAGAGGTTCTATAAAAGACCGAAGAGGGAACGACCTTGCCATAAGTGTTCCTACTGTTTCTCTTTTTGCCTCTCCTCACCTTGTGCAGAACAAGGAAGAACTCATTAGAAGGCTTTCTGCCTTGCCAGAGATCAGAGAAAAAGAACTCAAAGAAAAGCTTGACTCAGATAGAAAGTTTGTGTGGCTTATAAGACACATAGAAAGGGTTTATATGCCCTACTTAAGGGCGGTCATAAAGGATACAGGCAATGATAAAGCGGTCGGTCTGCAGGAAGAATATAAAAGATTCTATCCTCATAGCAGTCTTGCTAGTAACCTCATAGGCTTCGTAGGTATAGATGGAGAGGGGCTTGAAGGAATTGAATATGCGCTTAACAAGGATTTGAAGGGCAAGGAGATAAAAGGAGTTTTTTACTTAGGGAGATTGGCGGTAAGCCCCCTATCGGACGACCTTACATCTAAGGACGTTCAGCTTACAATAGACCTTGGAGTGCAAACCATCTTGGAAGATGTAAGGGACAAGATAGTAAAGCAGTGGAGCCCTGACAGGGTAGGCATACTACTTATAGATGCACAAACGGGCGACATATTGGGCATGGCAAACTATCCTACTTTTGACCCAAACCAATATCAGAAATTCTCACCTTTGCAAAGGAGAAACTTTGTAGCTACAGACCTTTTTGAACCAGGGTCTGTGATGAAACCCTTTTTTATCGGTTATGCACTTCAAAAGGGCTACATAAAGCCCGGCATGTGGATAGATACAGAGGGGGGTAGAACGGAAGTTTTTGGTAGGTCTGTAAAAGACGTAAAACCCTCGGGAAAACTTACCCTTGAGCAAGTGTTAATAAAGTCCTCTAATGTGGGAACCATAAAGGTTGCCCGTTTCCTCTCAAAGAAAGATGTGGAAGAGCTTATGGAAAAAATACATATGACAGATAGGTATAATCTTCTTCCAGGAGAAGTAAAGCCTAAACTTCCAAACTTCAACTATCCTGCCAACATTCTGTATGCCAGCATAGGGCAGGGAGTAGCTTCAAATCTTCTGAATTTGTGCGTAAGCTTTAATGCATTGGCTACAAACAGAATAGTAAAGCCTAGAATACTGCTTGAGGACAAGCCTGAAGTTTTAAGAGAAAACGTATTCTCACCACAGGTTTTTCAATGGTTACAGACAAACCTCACAAAAGTGGTTGAGGAAGGAACAGCTCAAAGAGCCAAATCAGACTACTTCAGCATTGCAGGTAAAACTGGCACTTCTCAAAAATTTGATTTTAAAACAGGGAAATATTCAAGAGAAGACTTGGTCACATATTTTGTAGGATACTTTCCTGCCAGTAATCCACAGTATATAGCAGGCATAATGGTAGACAGACCCAGAGGACCTGACCCTTACGGAGGTACAGTTGCCGCACCCTATTTTAAAGAGCTTGTGGAGAGGGTAGCCTTTTACTATCGCTTAGAACCCGACAAGCTCAGTAAGTAAAGACCTGTATTCCTCAGACAATAAAAGCCCTTGTATTTTTGGAATTTTTATTACCTTTACACCTGTCAACTCTTCTACTATTTTAGGGTTTGTCCTCTCAGAAACATCTTTTCTTTCAAAACCATTCATAACTATTGCCATAGGCTCCACATCCATAGACCTCATGTAATACCAACTTAGAAAGCTGTGATTTATAGTTCCGAGACCTGCCCTTGCTATAAGTAGAGTCTTCAGACCCCAATCCTTTGCGAGTTTTGCATAATCGTAGTCTCCTTTTATAGGAACTGCAATGCCACCTGCACCCTCTACCACAAGGAATTCATACTTTTCTAAGAGTTTTTCGTAATGCTCTCTCAAGGCGTCAAGGGAAAAGTCCTTCCCTTCTTCCAGTATGCCAGCGTAAGGAGCAAGGGGAAGTTCGTATCTTACTGGGACTGCTTCTTCAAGACTTTGACCTGTGAGAGAAGCCAAAAGGCTACCATCTGCGGGAATTTCTTTGACATATGTTTCAACGGGCTTTAGATAGCCGACCCTTATGCCTCTCTCTTTGAGGGCGTAAACGAGGTTATAGCTTATAAAAGTTTTGCCAACGCCTGTGTCTGTGGCAGTTATAAGAACGCTTCTCACGCATATAATTATAGCCATGAAGAGAGCCATAATAACGGGTGTGAGAAGGATAGGTTATGAAATAGCTAAAAGTCTTCTTGAAAAGGGTTGGAGTGTAGGTCTTGTCTATAAAAGCTCTGAGCATGTCTACAAGGAGTTAAGAGAAACCTTTGGAGATAGAGTTTACGGGGTCAAGGCGGACTTAAGCCTTTGGCAAGAAGCGGAAAGGTCAGCAAGAGAGCTTGTGCAGTTGCTCGGTGGCGTTGACGCCCTTTTGCATCTCTCAAGCCCCTATGAACCTACGCCTCTTGGGAATCTAAAGGAAGAAGACTTGGACTATCACTTTAAACCCATAGCCCAAGCCTTTGTGGTGATGTGTAAAGAGGTTTATCCTTATATGCTTAAAAACTCAGATACTATAAAGGGTAGGATAGTTGCCTTTGGCGATTGGGCTACTAACACAACGCCATACAGAGACTACTTGGCTTACTTTTTGGCAAAGGGTGCTTTGCATACCGCAGTAAAGGTTCTTGCCAAGGAGTTTGCTCCTTATGTGCTTGTTAATGCCATAGCCCTTGGTCCTACCATAAAGCCACCAGACTTTTCCGAAGAGAAGTGGCAAGCGTATGTGAGCAAAACTCCTCTCAAGAGGACTGTATCCATAAAAGATGTGGTTAAACTTACAGAATTACTTCTTGAAGTGGAAAGCATGACAGGAGAGATTATTATGTTAGACAGCGGGAGGCACATATCAGGTGAGTGTTCATAAGGTAGTGGTGCTGTTTAGCGGAGGAGTGGAGAGCACATGCATGCTCTATTTCTATCTAAGAAAGAGCTGGCTTGTTTATCCTGTATATGTAAAGGCAGGTTACCCGTGGGAAACCCTTGAGCTTGAAAAGGCAAAAAGCCTCTGGCTCTACACTAAGAGAAAACACAAAAACCTGATGCCACTCAGAGTTTTAACCACTCTAAACCCAGAAAGGGTAAAGGACAGAAAACATGACAAGAACCTTTTTATACCTCTCAGAAACATAAACCTCGTAGCTATGGCAGGAGACTACGCCCTGCTAAAAGGAATAAAACAGGTAGCAATAGGCAGTTTAGGTATTTACCCTTTTCCCGACAACAACGCAGACTATATGAAACGTCTGCAATCTATTATAAACATAGAACTTCTAACACCCTTTATGGAAATGGAAAAGCACGAAGTGATAGGAAAATTTTCAGAAGGTGTGCCTCTTCATAAAACCCTTTCCTGCATAAGACCGAAGAAGGTTATGGGCGAGATACTTCAATGCGGAGTGTGTGAAAAGTGCAAAGAAAGGCAGGAAGCCTTCAAACACCTATCACCTTGACTATCAGCCTCTTGTTTCTCTGTCCGTCAAACTCTGCGTAAAATATCTCTTGCCAAGGTCCAAGGTCAAGTTTTCCGTTGGTGACGGGCAGAACTACCTGGAGGTGGGCTAGAAGGTTTTTAAGATGGGCGTCAGCGTTGTCCTCACCTGTCCTGTGATGCTTGTAGTCCTCTTTATAGGGGGCAAGGTTTTCTAACCACTTCCATATATCCTCGTGAAGCCCTTCCTCGTCATCTTGAATTATCACAGAAGCGGTAAGGTGCATAGAGGATACAAGACAAAGACCCTCCACTATACCAGACTCTTCCACTATCTTTTTCACTTGCTCTGTTATCCTTATAAGCTCCCTTCTTTTATTTGTGTTAAATGTCAGATATACAGTGTGGCTTTTCATAAGTTTTTATTGAGGTAATCGCTTATTATCTTTTCCATCATATCCCTGTGGTAGAGCCTTTCTCTCTTTAGTCTTTCTATTTCCATTTCAAGCTCGTGGGTCATGGGATGATGCTTTTCCAACTTGTCTACTTGAGCATCAAGCTCATGGTGTCTTTCGTAGTGATACCTAAATTCTTTGTCTTCTTGGAGAAGTTTTTGAATTGCCTCCTCTCTGGTCATTTTATGTCCTCCTCTCTTGGTCTTATTAATATTAAACCACAAAGGCTGACCAAAAAGCCAACAGACAAAACCTGAAAAGACGCAAAGGCTATGAAGGTTAGTAGAGCAAAGGCAAAGGGAACAAGGCACAGCACATAAAGCCAGAAGTATCTCCTTGTGGCGGTGTAGCTCCAGTACGGATCCTTTGTAGTATCTACAGGAAATACCTTCTTTCTTATCACAATTGCAGGAAGGACGGAAATTATTCCAGTCACTACCACAAAGAAGGTAAAGAAATTAACAAGGCTCTTGTGAAGAGGGAGCATAAAGTAGAAGTAGAGAGGGATACAGGCAATGTATAGTATAACTAAGGAGGCTATAAAGGCATAGTGTAAGTGTCTTGACCTTGCCCTGTAAATGTATACCTTTTCCATATTCCTATGATAGAATATAAGCATATGAGGTGAGAATATGCAAGTAGAGATGCTGAGCGAAGAAAAGTTGGAAGAGTGGGCGGAGTTTTTAAAGGCTTTGGCTCATCCCATCAGGCTAAGAATATTGGCAGTGCTTATTGAAGGCAAGCAGTGCGTGAAGAACTTGAGCGACCTTTTGCACACCTCACAGCCTAACGTGTCTCAGCATTTGAGTATACTCAGGAGCAGAGGCATAGTGGGGTGTAAAAGGGATGGGTCTATAGTGTGTTACTACATCAAGGACGAAAGGGTAGTAAAAATCTACGAAATACTGAGCAAGGAGGTGTAATATGGCGGTAATAGTCCTCACAGAGAGTAACTGGCAGGCTGAGGTTATAAACTCTGATAAGCCCGTCATTGTAGATTTTTGGGCCCCTTGGTGTGGACCTTGCAGGATAATAGCTCCCATAGTAGAAGAGTTAGCAATGGAAATGGGGGATAAGGTAAAGTTTGGAAAGCTAAACACGGACGAAAACCCAAACATAGCCATGAGATACGGCATAAGGGCGATACCAACCATAATGCTCTTTAAGAGTGGTGAAGTGGTCGACACACGCATCGGAGTCCAGCCAAAAGAAGCTCTCAGGCAAATGATAAACAGCCACTTGTAATGGTGGAGCTTTCTGAGGACATACTCTACGACTGTATAATAGTTGGCGGTGGTCCTGCGGGTTTGACCGCAGGGCTCTACTGTGCAAGAGCAAAGCTCAACACTCTTCTTTTCGAAAAGGGAACACTTGGTGGGCAGATAGCCATCACAGACTTAGTTGAAAATTACCCTGGCTTTCCAGAGGGTATAAGTGGCAAGGAGCTTACAAAGAAGTTCAAAGAGCAGGCAGAAAGGTTTGGTCTTCAGATAATCAGAAAAGAAGTATCAAAGATAGAAAGGGTTGGCAAAGAGATATTTATCCATCTGAGGACTGGAGAGTTCGTCAGGAGTAAGACCGTCATACTTACAGTAGGGTCAAACCCAAGAAGGCTTGGAGTCCCAGGGGAAGAGGAGTTTTTAAACAGAGGAGTTTCTTATTGTGCGACCTGTGATGGTGCTCTCTTTGAAGGAGTTCCAATAGCAGTAGTCGGGGGTGGAGACTCAGCCACACAGGAAAGCCTTTTTCTAACAAGGTTTGCCAGCAGAGTTTACCTCGTTCATAGAAGAGACCAGCTCAGGGCTCAAAAGCACCTTCAGGAAAAGGTCTTTTCCAATCCAAAGATAACCTTTGTGCCAAATAAGGTGGTAGAAGAAATAAAGGGTGGTGATTTTGTGGAAAAACTCCTCCTAAGAGACACAAAGGACAACAGCCTTTCTGAACTGCCGGCAGAGGGCGTGTTTATCTTCATAGGTCTTGAGCCCAACACAGGTTTCCTTAAAGGAAGTCTCGAGCTTGACGATAAAAATTATATAATAACAGATGAAAGGATGAGAACCTCTATGGAAGGAGTTTTTGCCGCGGGCGACTGCAGAAGCGGAGCAACAGGGCAGGTAGCGGTAGCAGTTGGAGAAGGTTGTATATCCGCTATAGAGGCAGAAAGATACATAGAGGACAATTTTTAAAGGACAAGGTGTAAGCATGAACTATCAGGGAGGGTTTGAAACCTTTAGGGAAGCGACTAGGTATATGTTTAGGTCTCCAAGCCTTTCTGATGTACTTTTTGTGGTATTGCTTTTTTCTCTTGCAGTAGGGTTTCTCATAGTACTTCCCTATATTTGGTCAAGGTACAGGGCTAAGATAGACCTCAAGAAAGACTTTTTTAATACGGGGAGGTCTTTAGGGCTTGAAAAGGAAGAGATTAACCTTCTTTGGAAATGTGCAAATGTTACAAAAGAACCCATCAAAATATTGCAGACAAAAGCAGTGTTCGAAAGGTGCATCTCAAAACTTGTAAAGGAAGATGCATCAAAGATAGAAATGGTATCTCAGCTAAGAAAAAAGCTCAGGTTTGACAGCCTTCCTTGGTTTTTACCTCTAAGTAGCACAAAGGACATAGACCTTTATCAGACAGGATTCATAACTTACGAAAACAACGCTTATGGTTCAGCAGTATGGGAAAAGAACGAGCTTGAACTGCACATCGCCATGCTCGATACACCTCTTAGACCTGTACAGCCTGGGGAAAAGGTTAAGTTTTCCTTTCTAAGAGAGGGTGATGGCAGGTATTATTTTCAAGGCAATGTGCTAAGGACCTACAGAGATGGTACAAAGCTAGTTGTAGTATTACCCCACACAGACCAACTGTCAAAAATTCAGCTAAGAGAGAGCCTTCGATGGAAGGTGAAAATACCCGCAAAAATACATATATACAGATATGGCACCGCACTTTCACTTGAAGAGCCAGAAGAATTTATAGAAGGCACTATAGAGGATTTGAGTGTTCAGGGCATAAAGGTATGTTTCTCAAGTTTTACAGAGGCAAGGGTTGAAGAAAGGGTTTTCATATACTTTGAGATCAAGTCATACCCTATAAGGGTTTTCGGAACTGTAAGGAATGTAAGGAGTTCGCCAAACAAGACATGCATGGGCGTAAAGTTTGAAAATCTTAACAAGGCGGACGAGGACTATATAAGAAAGTTCATAATAGAAGAACAGAGAGAGCTACTAAGGGCCTACAAAATGGGCGAACCTAAAGAAGGCTCCTCTTCTTCAGAGCCTTGATTATTCTCTTCCTTGCCTGCCTTTCCTTTCTCTTCTTTTTCTCGCTGGGTTTTTCGTAAAACTGTCTCCTCTTTACCTCTGTAAGTATTCCTTCCTTTTCTACGATCCTTTTGAACCTTTTGAATGCCTTCTCAAAAGGTTCGTTGTCTGCAATTTGCACTATAGCCAAACCTTTTCACCTCCTTAAGTTTTGTCAAATATTATACCAAAAACCTCGTCAAGGCTGTCCACAAAGTGCAAGTTCATCTTATCTCTCACATACTCTGGCAAGTCTTCCATCACCTCATCCTTGTTCTTTGAGGGAAGTATAACCTCATATATACCAGCCCTCTTTGCCGCTAATATTTTCTCCTTAAGACCTCCTACAGGCAAGACTCTTCCCCTTAGGGTGACCTCTCCGGTCATAGCTATGTCTGTTCTTACTTGTTTTCCTGTAAAGAGGGAAAGTAGAGCTACCGCAAGAGTGACACCCGCAGAAGGACCATCCTTTGGCACTGCTCCTTCTGGAACATGAACGTGCACGTCGTAGCTTGAAAAGATCTCTGGGTCTATTTGATAATCTTCCGCTTTTGACTTTATATAAGAAAGAGCAGCCTGTGCGGATTCTTTCATTATATCTCCTAGAGAGCCCGTGAGTATGAGACCTCCCTTGCCTTTAAATTTAGTTGCTTCAATAATCATTATCTCACCTCCTACCTCTGTCCAAGCAAGCCCAACCGCTATGCCCACCATGGGTTTCTCTTCCGATACGGTATGTCTTTTTGACACGCCAAGAAATCCCTTAATATCCTGAGCTTTTACCTCAAAGGGCAGTTTCTCACCCTTTAGCTTTCTGAGGGCTAATTTTCTGAGTATGGAGCTAAGCTGTCTTTGAAGGTTTCTCACCCCAGACTCCCTTGTGTACCCCCTTATAACCTCAAGCAGGGCGTCATCGTTAAACCGCACCTCTGTTTCCTTAAAACCATGCTCTGGAAGTAGCTTCGGCAATAGGTGGTTCTTGGCTATAAAGACCTTTTCCTCTTCTGAGTAGCCCGAGAGGTGTATAACCTCCATCCTGTCTAAAAGGGGTCTTGGTATGGTATCCACACGGTTTGCGGTGCATATAAAAAAGACCTCAGAGAGATCAAAGGGAAGCCCTATATATAGGTCTACAAAGTTTTTGTTTTGCTCTGGGTCGAGCACTTCAAGAAGTGCGGACGCAGGGTCACCCTGGAAAGAAAGGGAGAGCTTATCCACCTCATCAAGAACTATGAGAGGGTTTCTTGTGCCTCCCTGCTTTACCGCTTGTATTATCCTGCCAGGCATTGCACCCACATAGGTTCTCCTATGCCCTCTTATCTCTGCCTCATCCCTTATACCGCCCAAGGCTATTCTGACAAACTTTCTGCCAAGAGACTCTGCTATAGACCTTCCCAAGGAGGTTTTCCCAACACCAGGCGGTCCAACGAAGCAAAGTATTTGCACCGCATGGCTTTTACCCTTTGTGAGCTTTTTTACCGCAAGATATTCTATTATCCTGTCCTTTACCTTCTCAAGATTGTAGTGGTCTCTATCAAGAATCTTCCTTGCCTTATCAAAATCGTAGCGGTCTTTCGTGCTTTTGTCCCAAGGCAGGTCAAGCACCCACTCAAGCCAAGTTCTGAGAACTCCAGCCTCTGCGGACTCAGGATGTAGCTTTTCAAGTCTTCTTATTTGCTTTTCTATTTCCTCCTTTGATTCCTTTGGCAACTTTAGCTTGCTTAGCTTTTTCCTATATTCTTCTATCTCCGCTCTACGTTCATCACCTTCGCCAAGCTCTTCCAAGATTGCCTTGAGCTGTTGCCTCAAAAAGTATTCCCTTTGCTCCTTTTCTATCCTCTCTCTGGCAACGCCCCTTATTTTGCTTTGAACTTCCAAAAGCCCTATCTCGCTTTGAAGATATTGATAGACAAGCTTTAACCTCTCTATAGGGTCAAAGGTCTCCAGAACCTTTTGAGCTTCTATTGCCTTTATATCTAATATTGAAGCGGTCAAGTCCGCGAGCCTTCCAGGCTCTTCAATCTCTCTTATAAGCATAAGCAGATCTGGTATTATCTGCTTGCCTAAGGATACCGCCATATCAAGCTGTTCCTTTACAGACCTTATGTATGCCTTGACTTCGCTCGAGAGGGCTTCAGGTTCTGGTTCAACCTCTTCTATGGGCTGGATTTTTGCCTTGTAGTAGTCTCCAGCCTTTATATACTCTATAAGCTTCGCCCTCTTTATGCCCTGTACAAGTATCTTTAGCCTGTTTTCCTCTATGGGTGCGGAGCGAACTACATGGGCTATTGTGCCAATGGTGTAGAGGTCTTCCATATTAGGAGACTCTGTATTCTTATCTTTCTGCAGGACCAAAAATATGAGCCTTTCCTTTTTTAGAGCTTCTTCTATAGCTCTCATGGAGAAACTCCTACCTACAAAGAGAGGTATTACCATGGTAGGAAAGACCACAAGGTCCCTTAGTGGCATTACAGGAATTTCAAAGGCATCTGAAGGAACATCAGGGATCTTTACCAAATCCTCTGGAAACATGCCGACCTCCTAAGAGATTAACTCCTTTATAAAAACATCCGCCACGAATGGCTGAAGGTCTTCTATTCCTTCACCCACACCTATGAGCTTTACTGGAATGCCTAGCTCTTTACATATGGGCACAACCGCACCACCCTTTGCAGATCCATCAAGCTTTGTAAGAATGAGCCCGCTTACCTCAACTGCCTCTTTGAAAACCTTTGCCTGCTGAATGGAGTTTTGACCTATGGTTGCGTCCAACACAAGCAAGGTTTCTGTAGGCTCTTGTGGTAAAAACCTCTTTATAACATCCCTTATCTTTCTCAGCTCTCTTATGAGAGGCTCTTTTGTGTGAAGCCTGCCAGCAGTGTCTACAAGCACAACCTGATAACCTTCTGAAATAGCCTTTTGTAGGGCTTCATAAACTACAGAGGCAGGGTCTGCACCTTCGTGCTTTTTGAATATATCCGTACCACTCTTTTGAGCCCAAACTTCAAGCTGTTCAATGGCCGCAGACCTAAATGTGTCTCCTGCAACAAGAAGGACCTTTTTACCCTCTCTTACAAACCTGTAGGCGAGCTTCCCTATGGTAGTTGTTTTACCTGAGCCGTTTACACCAAGAAAGAGATATAAAGTTGTTCCTTCATGGGGCTCTTTGAGACTTGCCTCGCACTTGCTTATTTGTGAGAGAAGAAGCTCATTCAAAAGCTCAGAAAGCTGGTCTGAGGTTTTGAAATTTTTCCTTATAGCCTCCTTTCTTAGCTCTTCCACTATCTGCAGAGATATCTTAGCCCCCACGTCCGCTTTAACAAGTTTTTCCTCAAGCTCTTCAAAGAGCTCTTCGTCTATTTTCCTACCTGCAAAGAGTATGCCAAACTCTACCGCCTCCTTTGTCTTTTTTAGGCCCTTTTTGAGCTTTTCAAGGAAGCTTTCCTTTTGTATTAGACCGAGCTCCTCTTGTATTTTTCTTATGACCTCCTCTACCTCTTGCCTTTTGAGGGCTGGTGCAAGTTTTAGAGAACGGTTTAAAAGTTCAAGAGCCTTTTCTGGCTTTTTTGCCTCATAGAGCAAGAGACCTGCCTTTTTTAGGCTTTCCCAATCTCCCAGCTTTGAATACTCTACCGCAGACTTTTCTAACTCTCCTACCCTTTCGTATATAATGGCTTTTTCCTTTGCGGTAGCAAGCTCAGTGTCGTAATGTTCTATGAGCTGGTAAGCATAATAGTATTTCTCCTCTTCTATGTATAACCTAAATAGCAGACCTCTGAGCTCTGGGTTTTCCTTAAACCTTTCTAATATCTCAATAGCTTTGTCCTTCTTACCCTTTTCTATAAGAGCCAGTATGGCGTTCTTGTCTCCCTTTTCTGCGAGCTTTTCCTCCTCAGACTTCCTCCAAAAGAACATAGGTTTAATATTTTAACCTATTATCCCAAGCCTTCTATAGCCTGTTTTATTGCTTTTACGCTTTTTGAAAGTCCATCAAGGTCTTTGTCTCCTATGAGCTTTACAAAATGACTACCCACCACGATACCATCTGAAGAACCCGCAATTTCCCTTGCCTGCTCTGGCTTTGAAATACCAAAGCCTACTACTACTGGCTTTTTACAAACCGACCTGTAAAGCTTTAGGCTCTCCCTAAGTCTCTGTATGGGGAGTTCTTCCCTTGCACCTGTTGTGCCGGTCAGAGATACAAAGTAAACCATATGGTCTGAGCTCTCGCATATAAGCCTGAGCCTCTTCTCTGTACTTGTGGGTGAAGCAAGAAAGACCACAGAAAGCCCAAGATCTTCGCAAGCCTTTTTTAACTCTCCACCTTCTTCTGGGGGAAGGTCAGGGACTATAAAGCCATCTATTCCACTGCCCTTTGCCCTTTTGCAGAATTTTTCCAAACCCATGCGAAATATAGGGTTGTAATAGGTCATAAGTAGAAAAGGTTTTTCCGGAAAATCTTCCCTTAGCTTTTGAGAGAGATCAAAGACATGCTTAGACCTTATGCCATTCCTTAATGCCACCTCATGGGCAGTTTGTATGGTAGGTCCGTCCGCCACAGGGTCAGAAAAGGGAAAACCTATCTCCAATATGTCCGTTCCCTCTCTCAGAAGGGTTCTAAAGGCTTCCATAGAGGTCTCATAGTCAGGATAGCCCACCATCATATAAGAAACCAGAGCCTTTTTGTTTTCCTTCCAAAAGTTTTCAAGCCTCATTAAACACCTCAAAGGAAACTTCTATGTTCGTAGACTCCTTTAACATGGCATACACGCTACAGTATTTCTCTACTGAGAGCCTTATAGCTTCTTCCACCGCCTTTTCTTTTATGCCTTTACCATAAACCTTATATTTGACATTTATCTTTTCATATATCCTTGGATACTCCTCCCTCCTTATGCCCACTACATCAACCTGTATGTCTTTTACCTCTTGTCTTTTCTTTTTGAGTATGTGCGACACATCCACACCACTACAACCCGCAAGGGCAACAAGGAGAAGTTCCATAGGTCTGTAGCCATGTTCTCCCACCAAAAGCTCGCCGTAAGAAGTCTTTCCTATGTACGTATGCTCAAGGTCAGAAAGCCTTAAGCTGACTCTTTTCTCTTCCATATTAAACGCCTGTGTCTATGATGAAAAGGGGCTGACCGTATTCTACCGTTTCTCCGTTTTCTACCAGTATCTTTACCACTTTACCTCTTGCGTCGCTTTCTATTTCGTTCATGACCTTCAGGGCTTCTATTATACAGAGCACCTGTCCTGGAGACACCATATCACCCACCTCTACAAAGGGAGGTGCACCGGGCGACGGAGACCTATAAAAGGTCCCTACAAGTGGACTTTTTATCACGTGTAGGTTTTCCTGAGGTACCTCTTCTGAGGGCGGTATTATTTCTTGGTAGCGGACCTCTCTGGGGACAGTTTCTATTCTCTGGGAAACTTCCCTTTGGTGGGTTTCTATAAATAGTTTGAAGCCCTCTGTCTCTATGGTAATCTGTTTTATGTCGCTACCCTTTATGAGGTTTATTATCTCTCTTACAAAATCCTTATCCATCAGGCTCTCTTCACCACTTCTATATAGGCACCGGTGCGAGTGTCTACCTTTACTATATCTCCTTCCTTTACAAAAAAGGGTACTTGTACCACTGCACCCGTTTCTAATTTGGCAGGCTTCGAGCCACCAGCTGCTGTATCTCCCTTAAAGGCTGGCTCTGTCTCTACTACCGCAAGCTCCACCTGTTTTGGAAGCTCAATGCCTATGGGCTGTCCCTTGTAGAAAAAGACCACCACCGTCATACCCTCTTTGAGAAACTTGGTCTCCTCCTTTATGCTGTCCGCTGAGACAGGGACCATCTCGTAGGTAGTTTGGCTTACAAAGTAGTAGTAGTCCCCATCAGAGTAGGAATACTCCGCAAAGACCTGCTCAAAGTCCGCCAACTCAATGGCATCAGAGGACTTGTAGGTAATTTCAATAACATTACCCGTCTGCATATTTTTAGCCTTGACCCTTACAAAGGCTTGACCTTTACCGGGTTTTACGTGCTCGTAGTCAAGCACCCTGTGAGGCATGCCGTTGTGTTCAATAAACATATCCCTTTGGACGCTGTTTATGTCTATCTTGACTCCCATGGTATATGATTTTAGCATATATTTTTAAACCTTTGGAGGTTCAAAATGGTCAAGGAAATGCTTAAGGAGAAATCAGGCTATCTGCTTTCTAATCTACTCTCTCAAGGTGGAGAATACGGAGAAATCTTTTACGAAAGGGTAAGACTCTGCAGGCTTCAACTTGAGGATAACAAGATAGACAAAGTTCAATGGGGTGTTGATGAAGGCGTAGGCATAAGGCTTATAAAAGAGGGCAAAACCTATTATGGATACACCACAGAGCCTACATTTGAAAACCTAATGGAGATAGTAAAGACCCTAGCAAGAGGCTCAGGGCATGGGGCGGTCAAAGTAGGGCAGAAATACATGAAGGGCTGGACGGAGCTACGTATAGACCCAGACGATGTGGATATAAACTACAGGGCAGGCTTTCTCTATAGGGCAAACGAAAAGGCAAGAAGCTACGGCAACAAAATAAAGCAAGTAATGACAGTCCTCTTGGACCGTTCAAGGGAAATAATGGTTATAAACAGTCTTGGAGAAACCGCTGAAGACACACAAAAGAGGGTGGTCTTTTTCGTGGATGTAGTCACTCAAGAAAACGGGCTTATGCAAAGAGGCTATGAATCCGCTGGCATAAAAGGTGGCTTTGAGCTTTTTGAGAAGGTAAGCCCAGAGGAGATAGCAAGAAAGGCAGCAGAGAGGGCATTGCTTATGCTTAGGGCAAAACCTGCACCTGCAGGTTCCTTTACCGTTGTGCTTTCAGGTCAGGCGGGCGGAACTATGATACACGAAGCTGTGGGGCATGGCTTTGAGGCGGACTTGGTTCAAAAGGGTCTTTCTGTCTATAAGGATAAGATAGGTCAGAGGGTGGCAAGTGAGCTTATAACGGTGATAGACGACGCAACCCTTGAGGACTATAACGGGTCTTTTGCTGTAGATGACGAAGGCGTGCCTGCACAAAAGACAGTGCTTATACAAGATGGCCACCTTGTGGGCTATATGTATGACAGGCTAACCGCTATGAAAGAAGGCAAGAAATCCACTGGAAACGGTAGAAGACAAAGCTACGCACATATTCCAATAGTAAGAATGACAAATACATACATAGCACCGGGCAAGGACAACCCAGAGGATATAATAGCGGACACTAAAAAGGGTGTCTTAGTAGTAAAGATGGGTGGAGGCGAGGTAAACACAGTTACAGGAGACTTCGTCTTTGAAGTTATGGAAGGCTACATGATAGAAAACGGTAAGATAACCTATCCCATAAGGTCCGCAACTTTGATAGGCAACGGTCCTAAGGCTCTTATGGATGTGGATGTGGTTGGCTATGACCTTGGATGGAGCATAGGAACTTGTGGAAAAGACGGACAAGGTGTGCCTGTAACAGACGCACAACCAACTCTGAGGATAAGGTCAATGGTTTTGGGTGGAACGGAGATTTAAAAGTTTCATCCTTATTTCCTCTACTGCTCCCTCTACACCCAGCTTTTCCATGTCTATCTCATGCCAGCCCTGTTTTCTAAACCACCTTATCTGCCTTTTGGCATATTCCTTTGTGTTTTTTACCATTTCAGTAAGGCACTCTTCCACATGCTTTTGCCCCTTTACACATGGAACAAACTCCTTGTAGCCTATCGCCTGAGAGGAGGTAAGGAAGTTTTCAAAACCCATTTGCATAAGTTTTTCCAGCTCCTCAAGAAGACCCCTCTGGAGCATCCTTCTTGCCCTCTCCTCTATCCTTTTGGAGAGTTCCTCCCAGCTCCAGCTTAGGTAAAAACCCACAAACTCAAACCTTGGGCTGTTCCAATTATGAAAGGAGGAGAAGGGTCTTCCAGAGTTTATGAAAACCTCAAGGGCTCTTACTATT
>JAXSOP010000017.1:0-16526 GCA_037926125.1 Aquificaceae bacterium | reverse complement strand
TGTATAAACTTTGCCTTTTTAAGCTCTGGGAACCTCATTTTTAGAAAGGCCCCACCGGGCGGTGGGGCAAAACAATTAGGGGAGGGAGGGGGAGGGAGTTTCTAACTTCCCCTAACTCTTTTTATCTATGTAGATATTATTATACTAAAATTTTTCTCTTTGTCAAGGGGTAGTGTAAAATAGTATAGATGAAAATCTTGGTAGTCAAGTTTGGTGGAACCTCTGTAGGAAACCTTGAAAGGATAAACAACTCAGCAAAAAGGGTGGTTAAAAAGTTAAAAGAAGGCTACAAGGTGGTGGTTGTCTCCTCTGCCATGGCTGGAGAGACAGACAGGCTTATAAACCTTGCAAAGCAAGTAGAATCACTGCCCCTTGAGCGTGAACTTGATATGCTAATATCCACAGGTGAACAGCAGGCTATAGCCCTCTTTGCCATGACCTTGCAGAAATTAGGCGTTCCTGCTGTAAGTCTATGTGGGTGGCAAGTGCCGATAATTACAGACAAGGTTCATACAAAGGCAAGGATACAAAAAATAGGCGTCCAGAGGCTCAAAAACCTACTTCAAGAGGGCTACACGCCCGTGGTAGCAGGTTTTCAGGGTGTTTCAGAGGATTGGGAGATAACTACCCTTGGTAGAGGTGGTTCAGACCTATCTGCGGTTGCCCTTGCTTATGCCCTTGGTGCAGACTGTGAGATATACACCGATGTGGAAGGAGTCTTTACCGCAGACCCAAGAATTGTGCCAAACGCAAAGAAAATACCTGTCATATCCTACGAAGAGATGCTTGAGATGGCATCTTTGGGTGCAAAAGTGATGCAGGCAAGAAGCATTGAATTTGCCATGAAGCACGGTGTAAGAATACATGTAAGAAGCTCTTTTACTGAGAGCGATGGGACATGGATAGTCCCAGAGGAGGAAGTTATGGAGAAAAGCGTAGTTAGGGCTATAACCCTTGAAAGAAACGAATCAAGAATAACAGTGGTGCGAGTGCCAGACAGACCCGGCATAGCCTACAACATCTTTAAAGCCCTTGGCGATGCCCATATAGTGGTGGATATGATAGTGCAGAATGTTTCCCATGAAGGTTATACGGATATGTCCTTTACGGTAAACAAGTCAGATGCACCGAAGGCGGAGGAGATAGTCAAGAGGGTCGCTCAGAGCATAGGGGCAAAAGAAGTGGTTAGAGACGACAGAATAGCAAAGGTTTCTGTGGTAGGTATAGGAATGAGAAGTTCTTACGGCACCGCTGCAAAGATGTTCGAGGTTCTTTACAAAAACGGTATAAACATAATGGCTATTTCTACCTCTGAGATAAAGATATCCTGTCTCATAGAAGACAAATACGGAGAGTTGGCGGTAAGGGAGCTACATCAAGCATTTATAGAAGAGGGTGAAGAAGTAAAGGTAGTCAATGAATCCTGAAAGACTAAGAGAAATCCTTGATAGGTTTAAGAGTTTGAAAATACTCGTTGTGGGGGATGTAATACTTGATAGGTATGTGTTTGGAAAGGTGGAAAGAATATCTCCAGAAGCTCCAGTACCAGTAGTGGAAGTCCAAAGAGAAGAGTTTAGGCTTGGGGGTGCGGGAAACGTAGCCAACAACTTGGCAAACCTTGGTGTAAAAACTTACCTGCTCGGTTTAGTAGGACAAGACTACGGAAGACATCTTATAAAAGGACTGCTGAAAGAAGCAGGTATAGAAGACCTCCTTGTGGAAGACCCACAAAGACCTACAACAGAGAAAACACGCATAGTAGCCCTTTCTCAACAACTTCTAAGGGTAGACAGCGAAAGCAGAAAAATTCTTGAAGGCAGACCTCTTGAGGAAGTTCTTAAAGCAATAGACTTACCTGTGGACGGCATAGTGGTATCTGACTACGCTAAGGGGGTGGTTTGCAGGGAAGTCATGGATAGAGTTAAAGAGAAAGGAGTATTCTTCTCTGTTGACCCAAGACCTCAAAACAAGAGACTATACATAGGAACAAATTTAATGACACCAAACGAAAAGGAAGCAAGGAGCATGTTTGCCGAGGATAGCTTCCAAAGACTTGGCTGGGGGCTAAAGAGGGAGCTAAAGCTTGAGACCCTTGTGATAACTCTTGGTGCGAGGGGTATGGCTCTCTTTGATAGAGAGTTTAAGGTTTTTCCTGCAAAGGCTAAGCAGGTTTACGACGTTTCTGGTGCAGGTGATACGGTGGTTTCTGTACTTACAGCCTGTGCCCTCGCAGGTGTGGACTGGGATACAGCTTGCGAGCTTGCCAATCTTTGTGCTGGTATAGTGGTAGGGAAACTTGGCACTGCGGTGGTAAAGCCAGAGGAGATATTCCAAAGCCTTGAGGAAGGGTGTAAAGTTTGAAGAGCTTGCTGTAAAATACCTTGAAGGAATAGGCTATAAAGTCATTCACAAAAACTACCATTGCAGGGTTGGTGAAATAGACATTATTGCCCTTGATGGTAATACGGTAGTCTTTGTAGAGGTAAAAGGGGGCAAAACTACATATTTTGGAGACCCAGCAGAGAGGGTGGATAGAAAAAAGATAGAAAGATTGCTTAGATGCATAGAACATTACCTTTGCAAATATCCAGCGGAAGAATACAGACTTGACGTGATAGTGGTAAGGGATAGAGAAATTGAGCATATAAAAGGTGTAGAGCTTTATTGATACCCTTCCTCTTTACCTCCAGTGTAAGGGAGTATCCCTTAGCATGGACAAATATCCATCTTATAGCCATTCATCCATACCTCTGGTTTATAGACTGATTGAAAGTGTGTTATAACGGTGGTTTCTTGATTAATGGGGCATTAACCAGCCTTTGTGGATAAAATATTAGAGATAGCGAAGGAGGGAAGAAATGCCTTTTGATTTTTTACATTTTTTGGATTTTGAAGTTAAGAGGAGGCGGATAGGTGGTGGGCATGCCTTGGCGGAGTTTATAAGTGATTTGGTAGAAGATTTACCAAATTTTCTTTATGGAGTTTATACGTCTTTGAGGTCTGCAAGCCTACAGACGCACATAATAGTTATGTTGTTAATAGTTCTGTTGCCTATTGCTTTTTTCTTACTTCAAAACAAAATGAGTAAAGGAGGTAAAGCATGAGAAAGTTTTTAGCCTTAGTAGGATTGGCTTTTTTGACAAGCATATTTGCTAATGCACAAAGCAAGCAGGATAATTGCGAGAAGTGTTATAGGGCTACCTGCTCAACCCTAACAACTTGCTCTGAAGTAATGTTTTGCTACAAACAGTGCGGAATGACACGGTTAGATGCTGACGGAGATGGTATTCCATGCGAGTGCGATGCTTGTAAAAGCATGAACCCAAACCCTGACAGATGCAAGCGATACGGGAAGTGAGTTTTAACTTTCTCCTAGAAAATCCTTTTTCACCAAAGCTTTCCTAATAATTTGCCTCTTTGCCTTTTGGTTAGTTAACCACCCACCAGCGGAACTTAAAGCATTCATTAAGCTATTTCCTGCCTTTTTCATAAGGCGTAGGCTTAGACTCCTCATAAAGCATATCATATAAACAAATCCAGCAATAACTATAAAGCTGATTACAAGTACCACCACAAGTTCAAACATGTTTTTTCACCTCCTCAAGCATCTTAAGATATTTGCAAGCATCTTAAGATATTTGTTAGTTCTTGCAAAAAACCTCAAGGACTCTAAAGAGAACTTGCCTTACTTCCCTAAGGTCAGCCTTGAGCTCTCTTACTTCTTGCCTTTGCTCTTCAATCTTAAAGGAAAACTAATTTCTAAGCGACCTTGTTGCCTGCCTCAAATCCCTTAACTCTTCCCTTATATCTTCAAACCTTTTTGCAGTATCTATCTTGTGGTCATTTAGCTCTTGTCTTAAAAGCCTTACATCCTCCTTGACCACTAAAAGTTTTGACGCGAAATCATCAAGCCTCTTGTCTATTTGCATAGTAAGGAAAACACCCACCCCCCACTACCGCACCGACTACAGTTATTATTTCAAAGCTCAAGGGTAATAGATAAATCATATAGCTAAGTTTAGAGGAGGTCAACTTGAAGCATTAAAGGCTCTCAGAAACCTATCAAAAAGTGCTTTTACATGGAAACACCTTCTTTCTTCGCAAACTTCTGGAAAACAAGGGCTACATGGAAGTTCAAGGCTTATTTGAAAAACTCTTTCTCCTATAGGTTTCCAGACAACAGGGTCTGTAGGACCATAAAAGACAAAGGTAGGGATTCCACAGTAGCTGGCAAGGTGTGAAAGCCCGCTATCAAGTCCTACAAATAGCTTGGCTGTCCTCAAAGCCCTTGCTATCTCAAGGGGTGAGTAGCTCTCAAAGTGGTCTTTAACATGGTCTTTTAGCCAACCGTCCGCTTCGCCTATTAGATAAAGGGTTTTGTAGCCTTCCTTTTTTAAGAAATACTCAATTCTGAGAAAAAGCTCAAGGGGCGGGTTTTTCTTCCAAGAACCGCTGGAGGGATGAAGCACCGCACAGCCTCTGATGTAGCTTTTTTCTGCAGGCTCAAGGGGCAAAATCCTTGAGAATTCTCCTCTTAGTGATAAATTCTGAAGATAGTGGTCTACTATCCATACTCTCTTCTCTGGAAAGGGCTTTAAATCTCCGTCGTAGGATATAACAACTTTTCCTTTAAACTGACCCTCTGGCATTTCTGAGCTTAACATATCCGCCCAGCCTACCTCTTTGGCAATGGCAAAGTAGTCCGTGTTTCCTACTGCCCATATCCTTTTGCCAGACTTTTTCAGAATTTCAAGTATAGGGAAGGTTAAAAGGGTGTCTCCAAGACCACCACGCCGATACAAAAGCCACATGCTATAATAAGGAATTTATGATAAACCACAATGTGTTTATTACTCTTCTTCACTACCCTGCTATGGATAGAGAAGGCAGGACTATTATTACTTCCTTCACTACAATGGACCTTCATGACATAGCCCGCCCTGCAAGGGCATATGAGATAAACACCTACTATATAGTTCAGCCGGTGGACGGGCAAAGATACATAATAAAAAAGCAGATTGAATATTGGCTCTCCCAAGAGGGGTTAAAGACTAATCCAACGAGGAATGAAATCGTAAAACTTGTAAAGCTCTGCTATACCTTTGACGAAGTCCTCCAAGACCTGCAGACACAGAGAGGTAGAAGACCTGTAATTGTAGGCACAGATGCAAGAACTTACCCAAACACTGTTTCTTATAGCTGGCTATCAGAAGAGATTCACAAAAGGGAAAGGGACTTTCTCCTTGTTTTTGGCACAGGTTATGGCATTCCACCATCGCTCATGAACACTTTTGACTACATCCTCGAACCTATCTACGGTGCAGGAGATTGGAACCATCTTTCTGTAAGAAACGCAGTAGCTATAATCCTTGACAGACTTTTAAGTAGAAACAGGTGCTAAGATGCTTTATCATATAGCCTTATATCTAAGAGATTACATCTTTGCCTTCAATGTTTTTAAATACATAACCTTTCGCTCCTTCTTAGCAGTAATAATCGCCTTTTCTATAACCCTAGTACTGACGCCCATTTTCATGAAAAAAATGAAAGTTATTCAAAGGCACTTTAAGGGATACACAAGGGAATACACCCCAGAGGGACACCTTGTTAAGAAGTATGTTCCCACAATGGGAGGTGTCATAATAGTCCTTTCTGTTCTTTTGACTTCCTTGCTTCTTATGAGGCTTGACCTTGTATACTTTTGGATTATTGCCTTTTGTATACTGGGTTTTGCTCTTATAGGTTTTTGGGATGATTTTGTTAAGTTAAAAAACAAAAAGGGCATATCCGCCAAGCAAAAGTTTTTGGCACAGATGCTTATTGCAGGACTAACGTCAACCTTTATATACATATACAGCGGTATTGATACAAAGCTCTACTTTCCTCTTTTTAAAAATCTTCAGATAGACCTTGGACTTTTATACGTTCCATTTGGTATACTGGTTATAGTTGCTACTTCTAACGCAGTTAACCTTACGGATGGGCTTGATGGTCTTGCTATAGGTCCTGTAATGACCACTGCTGCAAGTATGGGTATAATAGCCTATGCGGTAGGTCATACGGGCATTGCTAACTATCTGAATATTCCTTATGTTCCCTATGCGGGAGACCTCACTGTTTTGTGCTTTGCCATATTGGGTGCGGGGCTTGGCTTTCTGTGGTTCAATGCCTTTCCTGCTCAACTCTTCATGGGAGATGTGGGAGCCTTAGCTTTGGGGGCAGGACTGGGCACAATAGCCCTGGTATCCAAGTCTGAGCTTTTGCTTCCCATAGCGGGAGGCATTTTTGTCTTTGAGACTTTATCTGTTATACTTCAGGTCGCCTACTTTAAGCTCACAAAGGGCAAAAGGCTTTTTAAGATGGCTCCCTTTCATCACCATCTTGAACTCTCTGGTGTCCCAGAGCCCAAAATAGTGGTAAGGATGTGGATAGTATCGCTACTCTTGGGCATTCTTGCCATTGCCACTCTGAAGCTAAGGTAATAGTAGAATATTCTTATAAGTGCATTTTTTACCCTTTAGGAGTTCAACCACCGTATCCACAGGCTGTGGAGAAGACACTATAACCGTTCCTGCCTTTTCTTCAGGTGGTAGGTAAGATTTACCCACCAGTCTACTTCCATCAAACCAATAAACATAAAGCTCAAGGTGTGTGTTCCTGTTCCAGAAATGCCTTGTGGATCTGTCTTTGTAAAGAAAAACCATTCCGTCGTAACCTACAAGAGACCTTATATGCATTAGACCCCTTTGGTGCTTTTCTGGTGTGTCTGCGATAAGAAGCCTGCACTCACGTGCCTGTGCCTGAGAGAAGGAAACCACAAGGAGCAGGATGATATTGAAAATTATTAGCATGTGGTTTATATTATATAACCATGCTTAAGGAAGATAGACTTCAAGAGTTTATAGAGGCTTGTAAGAACATGGGATTAAAGATAACGCCCCAGAGGGTGGCAGTTTATGAAGTATTACTAAGCAGAGATGACCACCCTACAGTTGAAGAGATATATAACGAGATAAAGAAGAAGTATCCCTTTGTATCTCTTGCCACCGTGTACAGGACTGTGGAAACCTTGGAGGAGCTTGGTTTTGTTAAAAAAGTTGCCTACTGGGGTGGTTCTGTTAGGTATGATGCTAACATAAGCGACCATCATCATCTCATATGTACTCAGTGTGGAGCCATAAGGGATGTGGAATTTTGCATAGATTGGACGCCACCTGCATATATGGAAGGCTATAGAGTTCACAAGTATTCCCTTCATATATACGGAGTTTGCCCTAAATGTCAGGCGAGGGAAAACTGAAAGTTTACTCAGGACAAGAGGTTGAAGAAAAACTTAGAGAGCTTCCCCTCTGGCGTTATGAAAGGGGATACATATTAAGAGATTTTGAAACCAAAAACTGGAAGGAAACCGTATTCCTATTTAATGCAATTGCAAGTCTCGCAGAAGCCCACTGGCACCATCCTGACGTGGAAGCTGGCTTTAAACAATTAAGGGTTAAGCTTACCACTCACGAAGCAAAAGGCATAACAGATAGGGACTTTAACCTTGCTAAGGAGATAGAAAAAATCTCTTCCCTTTTGCTCAAAAGGTGATATAATATACCTCTCTAAAGGAGCCGTAGTTCAGCCCGGTCAGAACGCCGGCCTGTCAAGCCGGAGGGCGCGGGTTCAAGTCCCGTCGGCTCCGCCACCCTTATAAAAAGTCATATGTTATAATCTCTTTTATGTTTCATGGTTCAATCGTTGCTCTCATAACGCCCTTTAAGGATGGTGAGGTAGACTTCCAAGCCCTTGAAAACCTTATAGACTTTCATGTAAACAATCACACAGACGCAGTACTAATATGCGGAACGACCGGAGAATCTCCTACCCTTACCTTTGAAGAGCATGAAAGGGTAGTAGAGCATGCAGTCAAATACGCCAATGGGAGGATCAAGGTCATTGCAGGCACAGGTGCGAATGCAACTCATGAGGCTATAGAGCTTACATCCCATGCAAAAAGGGTGGGTGCGGACGCTTGTCTTCTTGTTGTTCCCTATTACAACAAACCCACACAAGAAGGACTATACCAACACTTCAAAACTGTGGCGGATGAAGTAGACATCCCAATAATCCTCTATAACATACCCTCAAGGACTGGAGTGGAGATAGCTCCAGAGACTATATACAGGCTCGTAAAAGACTGCCCCAATATAATAGGCTCAAAGGAATCTACGCCAAACATGGACAGGGTCTCCGAACTAAAAAGGCTCTTGGGAGAAAACTTTACCATACTATCTGGAGACGATTCTCTTACCCTTCCCATGATGGCTCTGGGTGCAAAGGGTGTCATATCTGTTGCCAACAATATAATGCCGAGAGAGGTTAAGGCTTTGGTTGATTATGCTCTAAAGGGTGATTTCCAAAGGGCAAGGGAGATGCACTATTATCTTTTTGACCTATTTAAGGTGTTGTTTGTAGAAACAAACCCTATTCCCGTAAAGACCGCCTGCTGGGCTCTTGGAATGTGTGAAAAGGAGCTTAGATTACCCCTTTGTCCCATGAAGATAGAAAACGAAAGGAAACTTATACAAACTCTTAAAAACTATAAGCTTCCTGTGGTTAGAGATGCTTAAGTTTTTGCTTTTTATAAACTCTCTATATCTTGGACTTGGTTCTTTTTTTAGCTTCTTTGTAGCTCCAACTCTCTTTAGAGTGCTTCAGAAGGAACAGGCAGGTACGGTAGTGGAGAGAGTTTTCCCCGCATACTTTAGCGTTGGGCTTGTGGTCTCTCTTATCACATTAATACTTGGCTTTAAATACAGCAAGCTAATTTTTGGCTTAGCTCTTGTAAACGCTTTGACCCATGCACTTCATATTTTTTATGTGCTTCCTACCGCTCATGCCCTAAAGGCGATAGACTATCAAGCCTTCATTAAGTGGCATGGTATATCCATGGGTATGAACCTACTGAGTCTTTCACTTACGCTTGTTCTTTGTATTCTCATTATGAGAAGATGATAGAACTGAGGCTTTCCATGCTTCCAGTACCTAAGAGCAATAGATATATAAGGAGAAGGGGTGGCAGAGTCTTTAAACCTCCGAGAGTAAAAAACTGGGAAGTAAAGGCTTTGTGGGAGATAAGAGAGCAATACACAGGAGAACCATTAGAAGGTAAACTGTCCGTTTATGTGGAACTTATCCTTCCTAACCATAGGAGAAGGGACATAGACAATATGCTAAAAAGCCTGTGGGATATTTTAGAAAGGGGAGGTGTGATAAAAAATGACAGTCAGATATACGAGGTAAGAACCATAAAGAGGGTTGTAAAAGGTCAGCAGGAAACAATAGTAAAACTTGGAGATTTTAAATATGGCGTTGAAGATCCTTAACCATCCATTGCTAAAGAATAAACTTAACCTTGTGAGAAAAAGGCATACCCCGCCAGAAAGGCTCAGAACTCTTCTTGAAGAAATAGCCTTTATGAGCATGCCCTTCATATTTGAAGATGTTCCCATAAGAGTGGAAAGGGTTGAGACACCTACAGGCTTTGGGAATTTTGAGTTTGTAGAGGAAGAGGGTTTTGTATTTGTTTGCATACTCAGAGCAGGTCTTCCACTGTTAAACGGTGCTCTACGGGCATTCCCAGGTGCTAAGGCAGGATTCTTTGCTATTAGAAGAAACGAGCAAAACCTAAAAGCAGAGCTTTTTTACAAAAGGCTACCATCCTTGGAAGACAAATATGTGGTCTTGCTTGACCCCATGTTAGCAACGGGAGGCACTCTTAGCCTTGCCCTAAGTGAATTAAAACCTCTGAAGCCTAAAAGGCTCATATCTCTAAACCTTGTTGCCTCACCCGAAGGAGTTGAGAGGATAATCTCAGAACATCCAGACGTTGACCTTTTTATCCTTAACATAGATGAGGGACTAAACCCAGCAGGCTACATAATCCCGGGAGTTGGAGATATAGGTGATAGGCTTTTCACTGAATGTCCCTGATGTATTCTGTCGGGTCAAGAGGGACACCTTCCTTATTTCTCAGCTCAAACCTAAGTGCACACTCTTCAGAGTTGTTCTTTTTACCAACCCTTGCTATAACTTGCCCTTTGCTTACTTTTTCTCCCCTCTTGACAAGATTTGTCTCGTTGTAAGCATAAAGGGATATAAAGTTTTCATGTTCCACTATGACCATATTTCCATAAACCTGTAGGTCACCTCCGCTGTATATGACCCTACCATCTTCAACAGCTTTTACTGGTGATGAGCAAGGTGCGGATATCTCTATACCTTTTGGCACTTTAATAACTTTACCTTCAACGGGCATCTGTATATTTAGACCCTTTGGTGAGGAAGTGGTAGGTGTCTCTTTCTCTGGCTCTGCTAAAACAGCCCTCTCTTCTCTCCTGCTAACCTGCTGTCTTCTGTCTTGTGCTGATCTCTCCGCAGTTAGTGTTTCTCTCTTAGGAATCTTTACCTCTGTCCCAGCCTTCAGGAATTTACCCTTCAGCTCTGGATTTAGCTTTTCCAACTCTTTAAGTGAAACACCCGTGGCCTTGGCAACGTCGCTCAACCTTCCACCCCTTTTGATTTTGTAGACTTCATAGGATTCTTCTATTCTCTTCTTTTCTTCCGCTCTTTGTGTATCTCTAACAGGCACTTTTACCTTTGTCCCAGCTGGAAGCCATTTGCCCTTAAGCCCTGGGTTGAGTCTTTCTACATCATTAAGCGGAATACCAGTTGCTTTCGCCACATGCTCAAGCCTTGCACCTTTCTTAACGATATAAAGCTCATATTTTTCTTTTGGTTTTTCCCTTTCTTCCGCCTTTGCCTTCAAACTACCCTTTGGCACCTTTACCTGTGTTCCTGGTTTTAGCCATGCATTCTTCAGTTCAGGGTTTAACCTTCTCAAATCCTCAAGAGGAACGCCAGTAATCTTTGAAACATGCTCAAGCCTTCCACCTCTTTTTACTGTATAGATCTCATAATCTTCCCTTGCGGTTTCTTCCTTCTTTTTGGTCGTGCTTGCTTTTGCAGGTATTTTTATCTTCTGACCCTCTACAAGTCTATCATCCTTTAAGTTATTAAACTCTCTAAGAGTTTTCACATCAATACCAAAGCTATCCGCTATCTTCTGTATGTTATCCCCTCTCTTTACTTCATATATGGCATACTTTTCTATACCTGTTTTTTGCGTGTTTTTTATTGGTATACATATGGTTTTACCAGCTCTGAGCTTTCTCTCATCAATACCTCTGTTGGCAGACTTTAGACTGTTTATATCTATTCCTTCTTTCTTGGCTATCTTTTCCAAAGTGTCCCCTTCCTTTATCTTATAGTTTTTACACTCCAGAGCAAAGGAAAGGCTAAGGCTAATACCTAACAGTAAAATCCCTTTCTTCATGGCTTGGCACCTCCTTGAGGATCTCCATGCGATCAACCCTTCCCGCAGGGGGACCCTCCCAAAGTTGTTTCAAAAAATCCCAGATCACATCTTTGTCTCCTTGGACAAAAACCTCAACCCTTCCATCGGGTAAGTTTTTAACCCAGCCAGAGATACCATAGCTTTGAGCAAGTCTTTTTGTAAAAGCCCTGTAACCTACACCCTGCACTATACCACTTACGTATATTTTCAGAGCTGTCATCCATAGAATTTTACATCAGAAAAACTGAGTTGAAAAATTAAAACGATATGTGGTATCATTAAGTTGCTACGACCCACAGGAGGTGTTCCTAATGAAAATAACAATACTCACAGCTTTGCTATTTTTTTCTTTTGCCCTCGCTCAAGACTGTAAGGTTCAAGAGGGCTACGCAAGCTGGTATGGTGGAAAGTTTCATGGCAGAAAAACGAGCTCAGGAGAGATTTTCAATAAGCATAAGTTTACCGCAGCGTCAAGAGATTACCCCTTTGGAACCTATCTACTGGTTAGGAACCTCAGTAACGGAGAAGAGGTAGTTGTGGTAGTCACAGACAGAGGACCAGCCAAAAA
This sequence comes from Aquificaceae bacterium, assembly GCA_037926125.1. Lineage (GTDB taxonomy): Bacteria > Aquificota > Aquificia > Aquificales > Aquificaceae > Pampinifervens. The sequence continues at coordinate 4,557 of JAXSOP010000017.1, read as the reverse complement.
GAGCAGAATAATAGACCTTTCAAAGTCCGCAGCTGAAAAGCTGGGCATTCTAAAACAGGGTGTGGCGAAGGTTCAAGTAATGCCCCTCTACTGTGCAGCAGAGGATAATGAGCTTAGCAAAGAGTTTCATGAAGAGGTTATTAGAGACCTTCTAAACACCCTGTGAGATTTCTGTTTGCTACAAGCGTCCCGCATCCTCCAAGAGGGTCTTTTCTAAATCTATTAGAGAGCGTAACCCTTATACCATAAGACCTCAAAAGTAGAAAGGCTCTTTCATACTCCCAGTCCTCCACGTCTCTAAAGTCTCCTACCGTCTGGTTGTATCGTAAAAGCGTTGCACTCACTCCCAAGGATTTTACGAGCATGGCAAAGTTTTTCAATTCCTCTTCAGTGTCGTTTACTCCCTTAAGTAGTAAATAGGCAAGACTTATCTTTTTTCTTTTCCTCAAGGGCATAGTGGAAAGCTCTTCTCTTAAGGTTTGTATGAGACTTTCTAAGCTACCAGCATAAGGGAGCAATCTTTCCCTCACCTCCTTTTTCAGAGAGTGCAGGGAGATGCTTACTCCGTTGTGAGGTAGTCTTAGAAGTTCTCTGAGTTTTTTAACTGGGTATCCTGTAGTGTAAAAGCTCACTCTTAAACCTAAGTTTTTAAAGTGCCAAAAAGCATACTCTACCGCTTCCCAGTTCATGAGAGGTTCACCTATGCCCGCAAGGGCTATACCCTTTATCTCAAGCCTATCTCTCAAAAGTTCATACTGCACTATTATCTCTTCCGCAGAGAGATTTCTAAGAAGACCACTCTTGCCAGAAAGACAGAAGGGACAACCTATAGCACAGCCCGCCTGAGAGGATACACAAAGGGTATCTCCCCTGTAGTAAACCGCTTCAACCCTCTTTTCATCATGAAGTTCAAAGAGAAATAGCCTGTTAAAGCTACTGCTCAATTCCTGCAAGAGCCTCATTTTCCGCAAAAGCTTTCCTACAGCAACCACCACAGGCTTGACAATGCTTTAAAGCTCTGTCGTAGCCCTCTGGTAAAATGTTTTGAAGGTCTACCTCCCTTTTTGAGTCTTCTGAGGCGAGGCTTATCTTCCACCTTAGGGGGTCAACCTGCAAGACCTTATATACCTTGCCTTGATAACATAGCTCGCTCCCTGCCTCGGGAAGTATGGACTTTATAAGGTAGTTTTCCCTCTCAAAAACTAGACAGCACATAAGCCTTCCGCAAGGACCTGTAAACTTCTGGGGTGATAGAGGGAGGTTTTGCTCTTCTATATCACGCAAGGACACAGACTGGAACTCTTCCTGAAATCTTATACAGCAAGGCATGTCTCCGCATGCACCTACCCACCCGAGCATCTGCACTGCGTCCCTTACTCCTACCTGCCTCATCTCTATCCTCTTTTTGAAGACCTTTGCAAGGTCCTTTACGAGGTTTCTAAAGTCCACCCTATGGTCGGAAGTGTAGTAAAAGAATATCCTACCCTTGTCCAAGGGTATGTAGGTCTTTATAAGCTTCATGTCTAACCCGTGCTCCACTATCTTTTTCTTGCATAGGTCCATAGCCTCTTTGGCTTTCTCTTCGTTCTCCTTCATCCTCTGGATATCTTCCTTTTTTGCTTTCCTGAGGAATATAGCCTTGTAAGAGGATGGCTCCTTTGAAGTGCCAAGCACCTTTACCACCTCCTCTCCCTTTTCCGATTGAACTACAAGAAGCTCACCCCGAGAGACATCCTTTTCCCATACACCTTCAACCTGAAGCACCTTGTTGGTGTCCTGAAACTTTGCCTTTATGTAAGACATTATTCACACCTCCTCTAAGCTGAAAAAGTAAAAGGCTTAACTTTATACCCTTGCTTAAATATTCTAACGCCATAGACGCTTTGTCAAGAGATTGCTGGTAGACCTCTTGCCTTGTTTCCAAATATTTTTTATGAAGCAGGCTTATGATAACTTTTAGAAGCAGGGCTTGTCTCTCGTATTCCCACTTTTCCACCTCAAGGGCTTTTTTGTATAGTGTAAGTATATCCTCTTCTAGTAAAGCCTTTGCGGTGCTTATTAGCTCTTTGTCCTCCTTTAACTTAATAGCCATCTCAAGGCTTCCTTCAGAGAGTTCAAGGATTAGGGGGTCATCTATTCCTGTCTTCTCTTTCAATTCTTCTTCACTCAATGGTGGGACTTCAAGGAGAAAGCTACGGGATTTTATGGTGGGCAGTATTTTTTGTAGCTTGTTGGCTACCAAGAGAAAGTGGGTATCCTCAGGAGGCTCTTCAAGAACCTTCAAAAGGGCATTCTGTGCCTGCGTATTTGTAGCATCCGCAGGCTCTATCAGAACCACCTTCCTTTTAGATAGGGCAGGTTTAAGATAGACGAAGTCTTTAACTCCTCTTATTTGGTCTATTCTTATCTCAGCTTTTTCTGGTTTAAGGTATATAAAGTCTGGGTGGTCTCCTTGGAGGTAGAGATAAACCTTCTTACCTCTCTTGTCCTCTCCATAGAAAGCTAATTCCTCTTCCTTTTTCTTTTTAAAGTCCTTCATATGGAGGCACGACTGACACTCCCCGCAGGGTGGGTATTTTTCTTGTAGACACAAAAGAGAACTTGCAAATTCAAAGGCTATATCCCTTTTTCCTATGCCTTCCTTTCCATACAGTAGAAGTGAGGCCGGCACACGTCTTTGGTAAAAGAGTCTACTTAAGAATTGTCTGAACCTTTCCCTCATATCATAAGCTCTTCTACAAACCTTATGTGATGTTTTCCCTGTTGGAATTCTCTACTGGAGAGAACCCTTTTGTGAAATTCTATGTTCGTCTTTAGACCATTGCCAGATATTCTAAACTCCTCAAGGGCTCTTATAGACCTCTTTATAGCCTCTTCTCTTGTTGGTCCCCAGCATATGAGCTTAGCAAGGAGAGAGTCATAATAGGGTGGCACAGAATAGCCACAGTATAGGTGTGTGTCTACCCTAACACCATAGCCTCCTGGGAGATATAACTCTTCCACGGTGCCGGGAGAGGGTAAAAAGGTATTTGGGTCTTCCGCATTTATCCTACACTCTATGGCGTAGCCTCTTCTTGCTGGTTTTTGTATGTCCAATTTTTCACCCCTCGCTATCCTTATCTGCCACTCTACCAAGTCTATGCCATAGACCATCTCCGTGACTGGATGCTCTACCTGTATGCGTCCGTTCATCTCCATAAAGTAAAAGTTGCCCTCTTGGTCCATAAGAAACTCCACCGTGCCTGCACCCTCATAGCCTATCTCTCTGCAAAATTCAGCCACAAGCTCTTCCATTTCTCTTCTCTTCTCCTCTGTAAGACAAGAACTAGGAGCCTCTTCTATGAGTTTTTGGTGTCTTCTTTGAACGGAGCATTCTCTTTCTCCAAGAGTAAGCACGTTTCCAAATTTGTCTGCGAGGACTTGAATTTCTATATGTTTGGGGTTTATGAGATATTTCTCTATGTAAACTCTCCCGTCTCCAAAGGCTACTTCCGCCTCCTGCATGGCTAAAGGTAGCTTCTCTCTCATTTCTTTGTCGTTGTTTATCACCCTGATGCCTCTTCCTCCTCCGCCTGCGGCAGCCTTTATTACCACTGGATAACCTACTTTGCTTGCCACCTCAAGAGCCTTCTGAAAGTCCACAGGTCCATCACTTCCCGGCACGAGGGGAAGTCCAACTCTTTTTGCCACTTCTTTTGCCTTTACTTTATCACCAATTAGTTCAAGGGTTTCTGCAGAAGGTCCCACAAAGACCTTGCCACTTGCCCTAACTATCTCTGCAAACTTGTGGTTTTCTGCCAAAAAGCCGTAGCCCGGGTGGACCGCATCCGCACCTGAGACCTCAAGGGCGGACATTATTCTGGGCGTGTCTAAATAGCTCTTTGAGGGCTCTGGAGGTCCTATGCATATGCCTTTGTCTGCAAGTTTTACGTGCATGCTGTTTGCATCCGCTTCTGAGTATATGGCTATCGTCCTTATACCCATCTCTTTGGCGGTTCTTATGACTCTAACTGCTATCTCACCTCTATTGGCTATAAGAAGGCTCTGCATCAAGACTATTTTACACACAAAGGCTATACAATTTTCACATGTCAAACAAGATAGTAGTATGCATTACAGGGGCAAGCGGTGCCATATATGGCTATAGGCTTTTACAGGTTCTGAGTTCTATGGACTTTGAGATAGACCTTATAGTTTCCTCCTCTGGCTGGGTGGTTTTAAAGCAAGAGCTTGACCTAACAAAGCCAGAGATACTTCAAGATTTTCCAAGGGTAAGGCTTATTCCAGAGAAGGACATAGCCAATCCAGTAGCCAGTGGTTCAAGGCTTATCTTTTATAGGGGTGTGGTGGTAGCACCCTGCTCCATGAGCACCCTTTCTCATGTAGCTTCTGGGACTAACCAAAACCTTATCCACAGAGTATGCGAAGTTGCCCTAAAGGAAAGAGTTCCTCTTGTTTTGTTGGTAAGAGAAGCACCCTATTCTTTGGTTCATCTTAAAAACATGCTTGAAGTTGCACAAGCAGGTGCAATAGTCGTGCCCGCAAGCCCAGGCTTTT
>JAXSOP010000016.1:0-16681 GCA_037926125.1 Aquificaceae bacterium | reverse complement strand
CTCTCAGTATCATTCTTCGGGTAGTTCTCTGATAGCCCTGTATTTTATGGTGTATAGTACTACGAAGCCGTCTATACCATGTTCTTTCGCAAAGCTTGTCTCCACATCAACTACTTCTCCACCCTCTTGTTCTATCGTGGATAAAACTTCGTTGAGCTTTGCGGTTATCTCTTTATCGTCACCCTCAAGGGCAACTACCATGCATCTGTATGCCATGTTTACAAGTATATCTCACCAATGCTGTCAAGCCCCATATAAACCATAAAAAGTCTCTCAAGTCCTATGGAACAGCCCGCACAGGGAGGAAAGTCTTTGTAAGCATCAATAAGCTCCTCATCCAACAGCAGGTTCCTGCTTCTTCTGAAGTCTTCCATCCTTCTTCTTATTTCCTCAGGGTCTGTTTCCTCCGTCCAGCCGTTAGCTATCTCTATACCCTTTATGTAAAGCTCAAATCTCTCCGCATAACCATCTACCACCTTTGCATAAGAGCTTAACCTCTGAGGGAAATGGGTTATAAACTCAGGCTTGTCTTTGCCAAGATTTCTTTCCACATCCACATATATTCTGAAAAAGAGACTTTCCCAGTCTTCTTTGTCGTCAAATTCGTAGCCGTAGGCAAGTAGGTTGTTTTTGAATATTTCCTCATCCTCTGAAAGCACCACACCCGCATACTCCTCAAAGGCATGCTCAAGCCTTGTAGTCTTGTATTCCTTTGAGATTCCAAGAAATTCAAGCAGGTCAGCTATTTCCCTTATGAGATGGCTGTAGTCCGCACCCACCTTATACCACTCAAGCATGGTAAACTCTATCTTGTTGAGCCTTCCGCACTCGTTATTTCTAAAGACTTTAGCTATCTGAAATATGTCCTTTTTGTATTTTGAGAGTATTTTTTTCATGGAAAACTCTGGCGAGGTCTGAAGCCATCGGGTCTTTTCCTTACCGCATTCTATTACCTTAAGCTCTATAGGCTCTACATTCAGGTCAATGTTGGGAAACTCAAGAAGCACGGGTGTGTGGACTTCAAGATAGCCCTTTTCCCTGAAAAAATCCCTTACTTTTTGAATAAACTCAGACCACTCAAAGACCATTCAAAGGATTATAACATGGGGAGAGCGACGGGAGTTGAACCCGCGACCCGTGGATCCACAGTCCACTGCTCTGCCAACTGAGCTACGCTCTCCTAATCTTTTTATTATAATCCCCTCAACCCTTTCCTGCAAGGTTCATTATAAGGGCGGTTGCCACAGCCCCAGCCATTTCAGTCCTTAGTATGTAAGGTTTAAGAAAAAGAGACTTAAAGCCCTTGTTTTTTAGAAGCTCCACTTCCTCAATAGACAAACCACCTTCAGGACCCACCACTACACCGTAGCTTCCTTTAGTCAGGTCAAGGCTCTTTATATCAGACTCTGTGGAGAAGTTATCAAGCACAAGAGCTACTTCTTCTTCGGCTTGTATTTCAGATAGTCTCAGTGGTCTGCCTATTTCCATAGGTTTTGGTCTTTTGCATTGCTTAAAAGAAGCAAGGCTCAGTTTTTTCCACCTTTCCAGCCTTTCTTCAACAACGTTTAGCTTTTGGAAGCCTCTTTTACATATTACAGGTATAAGTGAGGTTGCTCCCGTCTGGCTTGCTCTGTCTATTACTTCTTCCATAAGTCTTAACTCTGACGGCACGCATTGATAGAGGTTTATCTCTGGCTTTGGTAAAGGAATGTTTATCTCTTCCAAGGGTTTGCAGAGGGCGTATCTTCTTTCAACAGACAAAAGGATGCTTAAGAATAACCTACCTTCACAGAAGACCTCAAGCCTGTCTCCCTTTTTAAGTCTTAGGGCTTTAAGGTGATTCAGCTCTTGCCCGCTTATTTCTAAAAGATCTCCCTCCTTACCAGTGCATATTAGCCTTTCCATAAGAGGAGCGGGGCGGATGCCCCGCCTACTGTTACTTTACGGACTCTCTGAGCTCCTTCGCAGGTCTGAAAGTGACCACCTTCCTTGCTGGTATCTTTATCTCCGCACCAGTCCTTGGATTGCGCCCCTTTCTCTCTGCCCTTTTCCTAACCGCGAATATACCGAACCCAGGCACAGCTACTCTTTCACCCTTCTTAAGAGCTCCAGAGACTGCCTGAATGGCAGATTTGAGGGCAGCATCAGCTTGCTTTTTGGTAATACCTGCCCCTTTGGCTATGGCTGAAACAAGCTCAGCTTTTGTCATGGTGTTCCCTCCTTACAAGGTTTTTAGCAGTTATAATGATATACCAAGTCAAGTCAAGATGCAAGAGGATTTTTTAAGGGTTTAAACATGAAAAGTTTGTTTTTTGCCATTCTTGCAAGCCTGATGTGGGGGACAGCTCCAGTACTTTTTAAGCTTGGTCTGAGAGGGGATGTACATCCAATAACCGCCTTAGTTTTTCATAACCTTTCTGCCTTCTTGCTCGCCTTAATTATTACAGTTATCATGGGCATGAAGTTGAACTATCCATTTAGGGAAGTAATGCTCATAATAACAGGTGGTATAATGTCGGGTTTTTTAGGACTATTCTTTTTCTTTGAGGCAGTCAAGCGTGGAGATGTGTCTGTAGTAGCTCCCATAGCTTCTACATCACCTCTATGGGGTTCTCTTATTGCCTTTATCCTTCTTGGTGAACCCTTCAGCTGGCTAAGAGCCTTTGGTATACTCTTGGTGGTATGTGGAATAGTGTTGATAAGTCTGTCATCAGGCAGGTAGCTCTGGCTTTTTTAACAGGCTTTTTGTTATACCTGTCCTTTTCTAAGTATGAGCTTTGGCCCTTTGTTCTACCAGCCCTCATACTTCTTTTTCATACAAGGCATGGACTCTACTGGTTTCTTTCAGGTCTTGTTTTCTTTTTCCTTTCCTTAAGGTGTGCCAATATTGCCAGTGTAGATTATGGGGGCGTCAATCCAGCACTTTCCTATGGGCTTTTTAGTCTTTTTGCCCTTTTTTTGAGCTTGTACCAGTTTTATTTGCCCTTTTTCCTATGGAAGAAGTTTTTCAAGGCTAATGTGTGGTTTCTGCCCCTCCTGTACGTATCCTTTGAACTTATCCGTTCACACTTTCCTTACGGAGGCTTTCCTTGGCTTATTTTGGGATCTCTCTCTGTATACTTACCCCTTGTAAAACACAGCCTTTTGTATGCAAATGTTTATCTGCAAAGCCTTTTCCTGCTATACACTACCATCTTTATCCTGCGTATGAATGTAAAACTAATTACATTGACTTGGACAATTTTTCTAATAATGAGCTTTTTTGCCATGAAAGAAAAGGAGAGGACAATAGAAAAGGCACAAGCTATAAGGGTTGCCCTAGTACAGACCGCAGTTCCACAAGAAGATAAACTCCGAAGAGAAGCTTTTAGAAAGCATGCAGAGGAAATGCTTAATTTGATAGAAGAAGCCAATAAAAGGGGCGTAGACCTTATGGTTCTTCCAGAGTCCGCCTTTCACTTTTTCTACTCAGAGGAAAGCGACGAATATAACTTTGAGCTGAGACTACTTAGTCAAAAGATACCTATTCTTGTGGGTCTTGTTGACATAAGAGAGGGTCTAAAGCCCTACAACTCCGCCTACCTTTTAAAGGAAGGCATTGCTATCCAGAGCTACGACAAGATAAGACTATTCCCAATAGGAGAATACATGCCCTTTCCTTTTGGCTTCTTAAAGGAGATCTTTCCTGCAATAAGTGGCATTGATTACGTTTCTGGTGAAAGTCTAAAGCCCTTAGAATACAAAACGATGAGGATAGCCACACCCATATGCTTTGAGATAGCCTATTATGGTCTTGTTAGGGACCTCTCTAAAGGGGCAAACCTCATAGCAGTTTTAACCAACGATGGCTGGTTTAAGGACTCTGACTGCGTAAGCCAACATTACCTTTGGGCAAGGGTAAGGGCTCTGGAGACTGGTAAATACGTGCTTTGGGTCAACAACTCAGGAGATACGGGCATAATAGACCCTATGGGGAAGGTTCTTGATAGAATGCCCTACATGAAAAGAGGTGTAGTTTATGGGAGGGTCTTACTTATTGACTAACTTACCAAACCTTTTATCCTTCCTAAGGCTAATACTTAGTCCATCACTGCTGCTCGTGCCAAAGGACTACCTCCTCATAATCTTCCTCCCACTTGCTCTTTCTGATGCTATGGATGGCTTCCTTGCAAGGAAGTTAAGGGCTCAAACAGAGCTTGGCAAGATACTTGACCCCATAGCAGATAAGGTAATGGTCCTGTGTGGGCTTTTTGTATGCACTTTTAGGCTTCAGCTCATAACTCCTGCCTTCCTATATGCAGTTTTGGCAAGAGACCTGTTTCTCCTTGTAGGTGGGGCTGTTCTCACCAAGAGATATGGAGAGGTTCCTTCCGCAAGGACTTTAGGCAAGGCTTTTACCTTTACGCTATCCCTTTTTATCCTATTGTGTCTCGCCGGTTTTTCTTCTCAGCTTATGTTTTGGGTTAGCATGTTTATGCTATTCCTTTCATGGTTAGACTATGCCCTCTTAGGATTAAAAAGGTTCAGAAGTCAAACTTCCTTCTCAACCTGACCCTTACTTCCTGAGACTTGTCCGAATAGTATCTTCCACCTATGGAGGTGTTAGGTGTGAGCTTTACATCCCCACCTGTATAAGTTTCCTTTGGATTTTTCAGAGTGCTCTGCCTGTGTTCTACCGTTATTCTCTGAGTTAAGTCTTTGGAGATTGTTGCACTCAACCCAACCTCTCCTGTGGGAGATACAGATGGCGATACTTGGACTTTTACATCAAGACCTGTCATGCCTTTCGCACCCTTCAAAAGACCGCTTATCTGGGGTATCTGGCTTATGAGAGCACCACCTACTGGTATTAGTCCCTCTGTCTCCGCACCACCAATGACCAACGTGGTAAGCACCTCTCTTGTATCTCTCGGGGGTTCCGACCGAATTATAGCCTTTGGGTACTGAGGGTTCCCCTTAAGGTCAATTATAATGCTGTAATCTGGCGTGGGTGCTATTATGGTAAGATCCATCTGGTTATCTTTACTTGTGAAACTAACATCACCCCTTCTTACGTAAAACTCCCTTTCAAAGTATCTTAAAGTTCCTCCCCTAAGGTAGGTTTTAACCACATAATCAGGCTCATATAGAGTGCCCTTTATCTTTGCAGAAATATCCGCATATACAAAACCCTCTGGGAGGTTGACCCTCACAGGTTCAGAGGAAGCCACAGATAAGTCAAGGCTTATCCTCTTATACCCCTCGGGAGTTTCTCCAGACCTTCCCTTGATCCTCTGTAGATTAACAATTCCAGAAGTGTAAAACTCGCCCTTTACGCTCAAGTTCCTATAGTCGGAGCTCAATCCCCCTTTACCTGAGACAAACAGGCTCATTCTAACTGCGTCGTTTCTGTATAGGAAAGGCAGTTGCGAAACCTCAAAGCTGAGCTGGGCAAACTTATCGTTACCTGTAAAATTTGCAAGGATAGAGGTTTTCTGGTTACCAATTAGCTTCGCAAAGCCAGAAAGCCTGTTGTCTCTAAAGCTTACTTCAAGCCCACCAGACAACGGCACCGCAAGGTATCTGGACCTTAGGGTTATCTTGTCAGAGAGTGCTTTAAAAGTCAAGCTGTCCGTGTAGGAAAACTTGTAGGACAATCTTCCCTCCGCATCCGCAAGCACTCTGCTTCTTATTATAGAAAAAAGCTTGCCAAGGTCAAACAAACCTTCAGAAGAAAGCCTTGGACTTCCATTGTAGGAGAAATCAAGCCAGCCTTCAAGAACGCCATAAATCCTACCCTTAATTGAAAGGGTTTTGCCCTTATATTCTCCCCTTTGAAACTCTACTCTTGACAGCATCTCTTCGCCTAGGCCCACAGTAAGAGTTCCAAGCTCTATACTTCCACTCTCCAGACTTCCGTATGCCTTTACATCTGGCACCTTGAGAACTATAATGCCTTCCCTCAAGGTAAAGCCCCTCATGAAAGCTCCAAGCTTGCCTTCCTTTATGTGTAAGTTGGCATTTAACGGAAAGCTATAGTTTTTGTATTTACCATCTCCTGAAATTTCAAGATGTATATCTCTGCCTTTGCCGTTCAAACGGTATCCTGAAGCTACAAAAAGGTCGCCCTGAGTGTGTTTTAGAAAACCCTCAAGGCTATAGGAGTCATTCTTATAATCGTAATAGCCTTTACCCCTAAGCCCTTCCTTGAGTTCAAAGGAGAAAAAAACCTTCTGACCTTCCACCCTTCCCTCAAAGCTACCCTTAGGGTAGGAAAACCTAAAGGCACTTACATCCCTTAGGTCTCCTCTAAAACTGCCCATTAACTGCTCGCCTCTTTTCTCCATCTCAAAGGCTACGCCAGTCCAAGAAGACAAATTCTCCATGAAAGCCCTACCTTCAAGCCTTCCAGAACCCCATACACTATTTTCTCCTACCTTTAAATCTACATTTCCTTTCAAGGACTCCAAACCAACGCCTGCATATGAAAGGTTCATACCTTCAAGTTTTAAACTTCCAAAGAAATCTTTATTCTTTAGAGAGCCTGAACCTGAAAGCGAATAAACGCCTCCGTCTAGGTTTATCCTATAGTTATCTCCTTCGAGGGATAGGTCATAGCTGGCGCTTCCAAGGCTTATTTCTCTCACAAGAAGGTTTTCAAGCCTCCCTCCACCGTAGCTAAAGGCTTGACCACGCTGGAACCTAAAAGACCCACTGTAAGAAACTATGGCTGACACGTCCTCATGTTTTAATCTGTATCCAAAAAGGTCTATATTTCCAGTAAAATCCTTATCATAAAAGCTACCACCTAAGGAAAATAAAAAGGGCTGGGATACAGAAAGCTCAATGTTTCCTTTCCGCACTCCTTCATAGCTGAGCATCAACCTAAAGCTAACGCCCATAACTTCCTGAGCCTTGAACTTCGCTATAGGTGAATAAGCCTGAAGCTTTAAAACTTTCTCCTTCAAGTTAAGCTCAAGCTGCCCGCTGGCTATAGCGGACAACCTTTGATTTATGCCCAAAAGTCTCTGGTCTACTGAAAAACCTCTAAACATCGCACGTAAAATTCCATCGCTTAGAGAATAGTCAACTTCTGCATTGGTAAAGCCGTCTGTTAAGACTGCTTTGAGCTGGCTTTTTTCCCTCCATTTCCAGAGGTATTCTCCTTCCAGCTTTAGATTTCTAAACTCTATCCTATTTTTTATATCAAGCATCTCCGAAGACCCTAAAAAGACTGCACTTATTTTAGTGTAGCTTAGGCTTCCCGATAGTTTTATGTCGGTTCTCGTAAGATAAAAACTCTCTCTCTGAATAGGCTCTATGTATCCTTTTGCGTCAAAGACTCCCCTCTTGCCCTCCCATACCCCCTTTAAGCTAACCTTATAAATGTCGCTTTTCACTTGGGCTTGATCCACTATAAACTTACTTCCCTCTATATGGGCTTTTTCAAGAAGAACTTCAAAGTGATGAGTGTCCTTATAATGTTGCCAGTAAGCCTGCGTCCACCCAGAAGAATAGAGCTCTGCTGCTCTTAATTCTGTTCTTGGTATAAAAAGAGTAAGGCTCTCCCCATCAGGGACATAACTTGTAGAAATGTATAGCTTGTCTATCCTCAGGTTTAACTTACTTGCAAATTTTATAAGAGGTCCAAAGTCATAGTCAAAGGGTTTATCAGAGGGTGGAGCCTTGGAAACTTCTAAAAAATTGAGCTCACCAACCTTAACATCCCACGGTCTTATAGCCCCGTTGCTAATAAAAACATGAAAAGTTTTATCCTTAATAGGCACATGGAGCAGAAAACTCCTAAAACTTAGCCCCCTTTCAAAACTAAGTCTTAGTCCCTCCACATCAACCTCTATATTCCTTGCGGTGAGATAAGACTTTACAAAAAGGAAGTAGAGAGCAAGGAGCAAAAGTATAAGATAACCTACCACATGCATAGATTTAGGTTATCATAGTTTCCATGGATAGCGTGCTTCTTGTCCTCTTTGCCTACCTGTACGGTTCAGTGCTTTTTGGAGAGCATATAGCAAGGGCAAAGGGTGTGAATATAAGGTTTGTGGGTAGTGGAAACGTAGGTGCTACCAATGTGGGAAGAGCATTGGGTAAAAAATACGCTGTTTTGGTCTTTTTCCTTGACTTTTCTAAAGGTTTAATTTCCATGTTTCTTGCAAGGCTATACTTTGGGCTTGATAGTTGGACTGCCTTTTTTGTGGGTCTTGCAAGCTTACTGGGACACCTATATCCAGTTTTTCATAACTTCAGAGGTGGAAAGGGTGTGGCTACTGCCTTCGGAACGCTTACTGTGGTCTCTCCATTGGTTGCTGTTGTCTCCATAGCTTTTTGGGGACTCGTATTTAGGTGGAAAGGGATAGTTTCTATTTCTTCCTTGTCTGCGTCCGCCCTTGCGGTTTTTCTCCTTCTCCTTTCTGGCTACCCATTCAAAATATTTCTTATGGCACTTCTTATGTTCCTTCTTATTCTACACAAACATAAAGACAATCTCGTAAGGCTCTTAGAAGGCAAGGAACACAGCTTTAAATCGTGATCTTAGTCCTCTCCTTCAACCTAATTCTACTTCTTTTCAGATTGCTCTATGTGGTATACTACCCCATTGACCTCACACCAGAAGAAGCCCAATACTGGGACTGGTCAAGAAAGTTAGACCTTAGCTACTACTCAAAACCCCCTGTGGTCGCATATCTAAACTTCCTCACGAGGAGAGTATTTGGAGTTTCAGAGCTTGCGGTAAGGATAACCCCCATAGTTTTGTCTTTTCTCCTTTCTTTGTTTACCTATCTCTTTGTGAAAAGAGTTTTTGATGAGAGATCTGCAATTATAGCCTCAACTCTACCACAGATAACGGTAGGTTTTGGCATAAACTCACTGCTTATGACTACCGATGCTCCCTTTATCTTTTTCTGGTCTTTGAGCCTTATGGTGCTTTTCTTTGCCTTTGAGAAAAACCTCCTTTGGTTTTGGCTTTTGGCAGGATTTTTGGGTGGGCTTGCCTTTCTAAGTAAGTATCCAGCAGTTTTTCTCCTCCCTTGTGCCCTTCTATATGGCTTGTTCTTCAAAAGAAACCTACTTAGAGACTACAAGCCATACATTAGTCTAATTCCTGCCTTTCTTTTAGCCTTGCCCGTTCTGTATTGGAACTATAAGCACGACTTTGTCTCCTTTAGACACGTTTCCACCCTTGCCAGCAAGTCAGCAAGCCTTCTAAACTTTGGCTCTTTCTTTGAGTTTCTTGCAGGTCAGGTTCTTTTGCTTTCAGTTTTTCCTTTTTTACTTCTGCCTTATCTTTGGCTGAAAAATATAAGAGAGGGTAAAACCGCCTTCTTTGTCTTTTTCTCCCTTTTGCCCTTTCTCTTTTTTGCATCGCTTTCCCTCTTCAAAAAGGTAGAAGCTAACTGGGCTGGGTTTTCTTACTTCTCCGCTTTCGTGCTGGTAAGCCTATACCTCTCAAAAAGCAGGCTACTTTTGCCTTCCTATCTTTTGTCTGGACTCTTGTTTGTGTTTTTGCACTTTACTCCCCTTCTTGACAAGGTTGGACTTGGAAAATATCTTCCACCGAACAAAGACCCAACAAAGGCAAGCATAGGCTGGTCTGAACTGGGAAAGGTGGTTTCAGGAATGAGAAAGGCACAAGAAAGTATCATAAGCCCCCACTATCAAATTAGTGCGGAGCTTGCCTTCTATGTGAAAGGAAATCCACGAACTTACTGCATAAACCTTGGAAGAAGGATGAACCAATATGACATTTGGGAAAAGGACTACGAGGGCGATGCCATTTTTGTGGATTATTCACCTATAAACCAGAGAGTCCTCTCAGCAAGTGAGGGTATAATAGATGAAAGGGAGTTTCCTGTTTTCTGGAGAGGTAAGGAAATAAGGAGGTTTTACATATACAAACTCAAAAATCTTAAGAAAGTGGAGGAAGCGATGCCAGGGAGTTATTAGGTTTTTGTTGAGCCTTTATTTAGCTGGCTTTTTTCTCTACCACTGCATACCAGCAACCCATGTTGCTCACATACACTATTCCATACCAGCCCCAGTGCCTATACCTTTCCAAAAGCAATGTGCATGTGTTATAAACCCTAAAAGCGTTTACAATAGCCCCTTGGGAAACCCTAAGAAACTTCAAAAAGAGTTAGACAAGATAAATGCAATAGCCTGCCATATGGAAGAAGAGAGGGTAAAAGGCTACCAAGATATTGGGTTTAGCGGGTGGGTTTTATACCTTCTCTTTGAATACATACCTAAGACACTCCTCTTTGAAAAGCCTTCAGACCCCTATTCTCTTATTAGTCTAAGCTCCTGCGAGCCTTTAGCATCAGATATGCCAATAGTTATCTCTTTATGGAAGTTAGATATACCAAACTACGGCTTCATATTAAGAGATAGGAAAAACCTCTACTACGCAAGCCAGTGCAACCTTCAAGAAACCACAACCTTCATACCCTTTACGGGAAGTAAAAATCCTCAGATATATGTCTATTCACGAGCAGGTTTTTTCTTCCCAGGCGATCAATTCAGAACCCCTGCGGTGCTAAGTGCGAACTTTTATGAAAAGAGAGTTTTGATATTTCTCTTGAGGGATGGCACAATTTATAAGGTCTTTGACCAAAGGTCTATAAGAGAAACTCTCCAAGATGGCGGCGTATACGCTCTTAAAGTCTACACCTACCGTTTTCGTCTATGGAGGCTTTACTTTGGGCTTAGATTTCTTTCTTGCACACCCGCCTTTCATGCCATATAAGAAAAACCAATCTTATCTCCGTACCTGTGAATTAGAACCTCTCTTAAGTCTTTGTATTTTTCAAGGCTTGGGCTTTCCTCAAGGGTTTTTTTGGCGTCTTCTCTTGCAAGCTCCAGCATAGCCCTGTCCTGAGCCCTTGCCAGGTTTGCCACCATAAAACCAAAGTATCCTGACTGAGAAACGCCCAAGAGCTCCCCAGGACCTCTCAGCTTTAGGTCCTCTTCCGCTATCTCAAAGCCGTTGTTGGACCTTACAACAACCCTTAACCTTTTCATGGCATCTTTGTCTTTTTTTAGTTCATCTGGCACCACAAGATAGCAATAGGCTTGCTTGTCCGACCTTCCTACTCTTCCTCTAAGTTGATGAAGCTGAGAAAGCCCAAATCGGTGTGCGGACTCTATAATCATAAGGGTCGCGGATGGCACGTCAACACCTACTTCCACCACTGTGGTAGAAACGAGAATATCTCCAGCGTTTTTGAACCTTTCCATAACTTCCCTCTTTTCTTCATCCTTTAGCTTTCCATGAAGCAAGAGCACCTCTCTGTTTGGAAAAAGTCCTCTCCACCTTTCATGTTCCTTAACAGCAGACTTTAAGGCTAAGGTCTCTGACTCCTCAATTAGAGGGTAGATAACGTAAACCTTGTTTCCCTTTGAAAGCTCCTCTCTTACCGCCTGCAATACCTTGTCAAACTCCGATTCAAACAAAAGCCTGGTTATAACTGGCTTTCTACCAGAGGGCATCTGGTCTATTACTGAAAGGTCAAGGTCTCCATATAAAGAAAGGGCGAGAGTTCTAGGTATGGGCGTAGCACTCATTACAAGGCTGTGAGGATAAGAACCTTTACCCTTTTCTAAAAGAAGTTTTCTCTGCATAACGCCAAAGCGATGCTGTTCGTCCACCACCACAAAGGCAAGCCTATGAAACTCCACGTTTTCTTGAATTAGGGCGTGAGTTCCTATAAGCACCTTTATGTTTCCTCTTTCTGTGTGGAAAAGCACGCTTTTTCTCTTAGAACCCTTTACAGACCCAGTCAAAAGCCCCACATGAACCCCAAGAGGCTCAAGAAACTTCCTAAAGTTTTCATAATGCTGAAGTGCCAATATCTCCGTAGGGACCATTATGGCACTTTGATAGCCTTCCTTTGCAAAGGCGTAAGCGATAGCCATAGCCACAATCGTTTTCCCACTTCCCACATCACCTTGCAAAAGCCTATTCATGGGCTTACTTTCCCTTATGTCCACCACTATTTCCTCTACCGCCCTTCTCTGAGCTTGAGTAAGCTTAAAAGGTAAAAAAGTTAAAAATTCCTCAATATGTTTTTCTGGTTCTTTGAGGGCTACTGCAGGTTGACTCTTTATCTGAGACTTTATAAGATGAAGAGAGAGCTGAAAGAGGAAAAGGTCTTCGTATATGAGCCTTCTTTGAAAGGGCGTGGAAAAGCTGTTTAGGTCTTCTTCAGAAAAACCCACTGGTCTATGTAAAAGGTATAGGCTTTCTCCAATAGTTGGTAAGTTCTTTTCTTTTATAACCCACTGAGGGAGATATTCGAGCATATACTTTGTAGTTTCGGAAAGCTTGTATAGGATATTTCTTATTTTTTCGTGCCTCTTTTCTGCGGACATACTCCTTAGCTCTCCTTCCACTCTTATGTAGTAAAAGGGTAAGACCCTTCCAACCTCTGTTTCCTTTAAAAACTCAGGATGAACCATATACTTTTCGCCCGCAAACTCCTTTAGCTTTCCATAAACTATGAGCTCCTGCCCTTTTTTGAAACTATAAAGAGGTCTTTGGTCCTTGTAGCGAAACCTCAAATAGAGGCTTTCTGTACTATCTTCACACAAAACCCAAGCGGGATACTTTTCTTGTGGGTCATAGCCTGTGGTAACCACTTTGACTTTTAGGGCTACCTTTTGTCCGGGCTTTGCTGTCTTGACCGTGTATACAAGCCTTCTGTCCTCATACCTCAGAGGAGCAAACCAAAGGGCGGAATAAAGGTCTTTTATTCCAAAGGCTTTAAGGGTCTTCTTTTCCTTCTCATCAAGTATTTTTAGCTTATCCACAGGTTTGAAGAAGGCTTCTATTGGTTTTTTCTCAACGTTAGAAAAGTCCACTTCAAGGGTAGGTAGAGGGTGCTTTAGCCTTTCCTCAAGACTTTTGAGGATAGCCTTCTGTTTCTCAAAGGAAAGTTTATCAAAATCCTTTAGCATTTCAAGGTATGAAGGTTCAACTCTGTCCTTTAAAAGGTTAAAAAGATACAGACCAATGCCAAAGCTCCTCTTGAGTCGCTTATAGTCGTCCTGCGATAGGTCTTTTATAAGCTTTTCAGCCTTTCCTATATTGCTCTCAGACATGGTTCGTAGCTGGTTATTACCGATTCGGGTTTCTCTCTACTACGCATATCTATGCAATTTATATCTCCGATTATAGCTCTTCTTGGCTGAACTTCAAAAAACAGAGCACCAACATCCACAAAAGGCTCTACGTAAGTTTGATATTTTGATGGCATACAAGCCACAAGCAAGTCCACTATCTGCCTTTTCCCACCTGCCCATTTTACAAAGGGTTTGTGTTTTTCCAGGAGAAGTGTCATAACGATTTTCTATTATATCTGTAAGCCTAAAAACTATGCGTGCTATAATCCTTCCGTGTCTTCAAAAGACATAACTATAAGAGACATCTTTGAGGAAATCCCACAAAAACTAAGCAAAATACTCGCACCAGCACATATAAAGGAACTGCTAACTACAAACTTCCTTTCTACAGAGCTAAGAGTAGACTTTGTGGCAAGGCTTGAAGATGAAAGCATACTGCATATAGAGTTCCAATCCTTCAACTACCCTAACATGCCCTTTAGAATGCTACGCTATTACCTTGCCATATGGGAGAGATATCCAAGCAGTCCTGTAAAACAGCTCCCTGTGTATGTGGGAAACAGAAAACTTAGAATGAAGCCAAGGCTAAGGCTAACAAACCTTACCTTTAGCTATGAAATACTTGACATAAGGCAGATAGAATGCAGAGTACTTTTGGAAAGCCCAGACCCTATGGATAGGCTATTGGCATGTTTGTGTAAGGTAGAGGACGAGGCATATCTGATAGAAAAGCTCATAAAGACGATGGAAAGTATGAATGGGGAAGAGAGGAAGGACTATCTTTTGAAAGCCTTGACGCTGACAGAATTGAGACCTAACTTAAGGATAAGGCTCACAGAGTAGGTCAGGCACATGCCTATAGTGGTTAAACCTGAGGACATAAGACTGCCAAAGAAAAAGTTGAAGAAGGATATTCTGTATAGGCTTGGGCTTGAAGAGGGTAAGCAGATTGGAGAGGTGGAGTTTGCACAAAAAATGGTTATAACTTTCATAGAGGCTAAACTTGGTTATGTGCCAGAGGGTTTGGAGGAAAGAGTAAGAGAGATAAAAGATAGGGAGTTTTTACACGCTTTGATTAAAAAGCTGATAAGCTCTGAGGATATTTTAGGAGTTTTGAAGATAGAGCTAAGCCCTTGATGTTCTCTTCTTTTTGAAAAACTCCTTCAATAAATTCCTTGCTTCCTCCATAGGTAGATATTCCCACTTTACCCTGTGGTTAAAACATGGCTCATCAAAGAGGTTAAAACTACTCATGACCGCACCATACTTTTCATCAACCGCAAGGAAAACAACCCTTTCTACTCTTGCCAAAACCATACCATAGGCACACATGGGACATGGCTCAAGGCTCACATAAACTTCACAACCATAGAGGTATTTTTGACCGAGTTTTTGCGTAGCTTCTCTAAGGGCAAGCATCTCCGCATGGGCTGTAGGGTCTTTTAGCTCTTCCACTCTGTTGTGAGCTTTAGCTATGACTACTCCGTTCTTTACCACTACACAGCCTACAGGCACTTCAGACCTTTCAAAACCTTCTTTTGCAAGCTCAAGACAAAGTTGCACAAACTCTTGCATCGTATTAAATTTAAACCATGCTTACAGTAGCCCTTGCATTATGCCAGGTCTTGCTCTTTGAACAGCCTGGCTGTGCATCCTGTAAGGCAAGCTATAGAGAGCTTAGCAAGTATCCAAACCTAAAGGTAGAGGTTTACGATATAACCAAAGATAGGGAACTTGCAAAAATACATGGAGTTATAGGCTCTCCAACTGTTATATTCTTGAAAAACGGGCAGGAGGTGGGTAGAGTTTTTGGCTATATGCCACCTTTGATAAAATCCTTGGTGGAGAAGTGTTCTTGATGTATTACCTTCTCAAAACAGAACCTTCTGAATATTCCTACGAGGACCTCCTTAGGGATGGAATAACCCGATGGGATGGTGTTAAGAACCCTCTGGCACAGAAATACATCAGCCTTATGAAAATAGGAGACACATGCTTTATATACCATACAGGCAACGTAAAGTCAGTAGTCGGGCTTGCAAAGGTGGTTTCTGAACCTTACAAGGATGATAAAAACCTCTGGGTTGTGGACTTGGAGCCTGCGGGTGCTTTAAGAAATCCTGTAAGTCTCAAGGTTTTAAAGTCTGAACCTCTATTTGAAAACTCTCCTCTCCTAAGAATGCCAAGACTCTCTGTTATGCCATTAAACGAACCGCAAGCAGAAAGGATTATTGAGCTTTCAGAGTCCATCAACTAAATTACCCGCTTGAACTATTTGACTGTTTGGCACCACAAGGTCTGCACCAAACTCTTTGGCTTTTTTCATTAATTCTACGTTTTTATGCCCACAATAGGCTATAACCTTTGCACCCAAAGACTTTAGCTCAGCAACTTTTTCCACAGGAAACTGCTCAAGGCTTATGAGAACCATATCCTCACCTTCATAGTTCGTGCCAACCCTTACTTCATGACCGCTAAGGGATGACCTTATCCTACTAAGAAGTATTAGGTTCTTTTCCATGAGAAGGATTTTCATGCTTTAGCTCCTCCAAAGACTTTAGAAAGCTCTTTTTAAACTCTTCTTTAAACTTGTGGGACCAAAAGGCTACCTTTAGGGTATTACCTTCAAGCCTTGCCCACACTTTGCGATGAACTGTATAAAAGGCAAGAATCATGCCACCCACCACCATTATAGAGCCAAGCCATATTATGGGTGTGCCAGGCTGGCGCGAGACCTGAAGACCGCTAAAGAACTGAGGCTCAAAGTCCACAAGGAAAAAGACATAGGGAAACTCCGCAAGCTGTGGCATCTGAGACTGGGCAAAAACTGTAAGCTCAGGTGAGTAAACCACGGGCACATCGTAAGCCTTTCCGTCCATAAGAACCTTTATGACGAGGGCAGGCTTGAGCTCTCCCTGAAAGCCCTTCTGTTCATCTTCTATGTTTAGAGTAGACCTGTCTATGGACAAAAGCATGTTTTTGAACTCAGATACTTTGCCAGCTTTTAATTCTACTTCTCCAATAAAAGCCTTTTGCGGGTCTTGGGGTGCGAGCTTTTTGTCAAAAATGGCTATCTTTGACCTGCCTGCGCTTCCTGTTAGCCCGTAGGTTGCTTGAAATATTCTATATGTGCCAAAGTCAAAGGGAGAGTTTACTGCGGTCATACCCTCTGAAACTGGCTTTCCATCCTGAATTATCCTTATATCGCTCTCAAAGCTAGCTATAGCATCTTTGAAAGGTGTTTCTTTAGTTTTTCCCTTTCTCTGAAACTCTTCTTCGTAGCTAACTATTCTAAATTCTTCCAACTCTATTTGAAAAGGTAGCTTTATGGCTTTTTCCTTAGCGGGTATGATTAGAGTATCGCTTTTTGAACCCTCAGGAATTATAACTGTTCCCCTTATACCCCATAGGGCATCTATTAGGGCGCCTGCCATTATAACAAGAAGCCCTATGTGAACCACGTAAACTCCAAGACGGGCATACCTTCCCTTCTCTCCATAAAAGTAAGTCTTTCCCCCCACCTCCTCCATAAAAACCCTAAAGCCCATACTTCCAAAAAAGCGTG
>JAXSOP010000015.1:0-17743 GCA_037926125.1 Aquificaceae bacterium | reverse complement strand
AAAAAGGACTTTTGTGTGCTTTTGAGGTAAAGGTATAAGCCACCAAAGGGTAAAAGCTCCTCCTCCTTTTCAAAACCAAGCCCTCTGGCACTGTAGAGCTTCATATCCTCAAAAAGCACTTTTAGACCCTCATGAAAGTATTCCTCTCCCACGGTGCTCACAAAGAGGTCAAACTCCTTTGGGTCAAAGGAAAGACCTTGAGATATCAAAAGCTCTTTTGGAGAGAACTTAAGGATAAACTCCTTTGCACTCACTGGGTCAAAAGAGCCTCCCAAAAACTCACCTGTCGCTGGGTTTAAGTAGGCACAAAGATAAAGGCTTCCCCTTTTCAAGAGGCTGGCAAGCCCGCAGGTTTCCTTCTCAAAGTATGTGCCGGGAGTGATGACCCTTATAACATCCCTCTTTACAAGACCTTTGGATTGACTTGCATCCTCTAACTGCTCACATATGGCTACCTTATAGCCCTTAGAGACTAACTTTGAGATGTAGGAGTTTGCGGAGTGGTAGGGAACTCCACACATGGGAATTCTCTCTTTCCCTTTTCCTGCAGGTCTTGAAGTGAGCACAAGACCGAGCTCCCTTGAACCTATCTCCGCATCCTCGTAGAAAAGCTCATAAAAGTCTCCAAGGCGGAAAAAGAGCAGGCAATCCTTGTAGAGCTTTTTAAAGTGGTGGTATTGAGAAAGCATAGGAGTTAGGTCTTGATTACTTGGCGTATTCCACATGTCTTGTCTCCCTTATTACCACCACCTTTATCTGTCCGGGGAACTGCATCTCTTCTTCTATTTTCCTTGCTATGTTTTTGGAAAGCATGTAGGCTTCCTCGTCGCTTATCTCCTCTGGGCTCACTATAACTCTTACCTCTCTTCCTGCCTGCACCGCATAGGCGTTTTGCACACCCTTAAAGGACTTGACTATTTCCTCTAACTTTTCAAGTCTCTTGAGATAGGCTTCAAGGGTTTCTCTTCTTGCACCGGGTCTTGCTGCGGAGAGAGCATCCGCAGCACACACGAGGGCAACTTCTGGATATCTTACTGGTTCTTCGTAGTGGTGTGCCTTTATGGCATTTAGGACTGGGTCTGGCTCTCCATAGCGTTTGCAGAGCTCTATACCTATGTCCGTGTGAGAACCTCCCAGTTCGTGGGATATGGCTTTACCTATATCGTGCAAAAGTCCAGCCCTCCTTGCCGTTTTAGCATCCAGCCCGAGCTCCTCCGCCATCATACCTGCAAGGTAAGCAACCTCCTTTGAGTGTAAAAGCACGTTCTGAGAATAGCTTGTCCTGTAGTAAAGCTTACCTATGTAGTAATAAAGCCCAGGGTTTATGTCGTATAGACCAAGCTCCATGCATGTCTCTTCTCCCATCTTCCTTATCTTCTCATCCATTTCCTTTTTAACCTCTGCTACCACCTCCTCTATCCTGGCGGGGTGTATTCTCCCATCTTCTATAAGCCTTTCTAAGGCTTCTTTTGCGAGCTCTCTCCTCATGGGGTCAAAGGAGGATATGGTAACAATATCAGGTGTATCGTCAATTATCAGGTCTACGCCTGTGAGGAGCTCAAAGGTTCTTATGTTTCTTCCTTCTCTTCCTATTATCCTTCCCTTAAACTCGTTGCTGGGAAGCTCTACTGTGGTGGTGGTGTAGTTTATGGCTATCTCAGAGGAAAGCCTTTGGATTGCGGTAGTTATTATCTTCTTTGCCTCAAACTCCGCCCTTTCCCTTGCCTCTTCTTCTATACGCTTTGCCACTTTTATGGCTTCTATCTTTGCTTCCTCTTCCACTCTTCTGAGTAGCTCTGACCTTGCCTCCTCAAGGGTCATATTGGCTATCCTTTGGAGCTCAAGAATTTCCCTATGCCTGAGTGCTTCTATTTCCTTTTCCCTCTCTTCAAGCTCCTTTAACCTTAACTGTAGGTCTCTTTGAGCTTGGTCTATCTGCCTTTCCATTTCTCTTATTTCCCTTTCCCTTCTGTATAGCTCTTCCTCACGTCTCTCAAGAGCCTGAACCCTTCTTTCTAAGTTTGCCTCACGGTGCTGTAGAGCCTGCTCTAACCTCTGGATTTCTTGCTTTCTCTCTGCGAGGTATTCTTCCATTTCTCTGCTTTTCTTGTCAAGGTTTTGTCTTATCATCTCCGCTTCTTCCTTAAGGGTTGCCCTTAGTCTGTCCGCTTCTTCCTGAGCGAGTTTAACTATCTTCTCCGCCTCTCTTTCCGCATTTAGCTTTGTCTCCCTTGCTTCCTCATAAGCCTTTCTTAGTATCTCTTGAGCCTCCTCCTTAGCCTTTAGAACCATTAGCTCCGCTTCCTTTTTCTTCTCTTCAAGGTCTACCGCTGTCTCAAAAACAGAAGACTTGCCTGAGTTCTTCCTTGAAAGCACAAAACCCAAAGCTCCTCCAACAGCTAAAGCCAAAAAGACAGCAATAACAAGCACTTCCGCACTCATCCTTCCTTACCTCCTTGATAGATTTTTTCTTCCGTGACCACAAGGTCAACAGGCATATCCCAGTCATCCCTTGGCACCTCCTCCAAGACCTGAAACTCATAGCACACTCCCACCTTTAGCCCTCCCAACCTTTCAAAGAGCCTATCGTAGTATCCCTTCCCATAGCCTATACGGTATCCCGCCTTGTCAAAGGCTATTCCAGGGATGAGCGAAAGCTCTACTTCCTCTGGTCTTACCTCCTCACCTTTAGAGGGTTCAAGTATACAAAAGGCACCGGGGCTAAGGCTTGTAGTATCCTCAAGTCTTATAAGCCTTAGGTTCTTCCCCTCTACCTTTGGGAGTAAAAGAGCTTTACCCCTTTGCAAAGTCCAAGAAAAAAGTGGTGTAATGTTAGGTTCTCCCCTGTGAGGGCAGAACATAAGAAGGTTTTTTGCATCCCACAGGGGCTTGAGGGATAAGAGGTTTTTTATTATACCCTCCGATAGCTTTTCTCTTTCTTCCTCTGTGAGGGCTTCTCTCTTTTGTATGATTAACCTTCTTATATCATCCTTCGTAAGAACCTTCATCTTCCGCCTCCTTTTCAGGAGGGGAAGGCAAGAATACCCGCCCATGCCGTGGCGGAAGGAGTCTTCGGTGGGCCCCCTAAGAATTAGGTGGGTGCCCTCCCAGAAGGCCTCTCTGGCTCTCCTGGAGACCGGGCTCCCTATTGCCTCACCATGTGGACCCCAATATAAACTCCTTCACCACGCACAGGGCAGGCTCTATCTTAGCTTCGCTCCAAAATTCTCTTCCAGCTCTGCCACTATCTCTTCCAAAAGTTTGTTAACCTGCTGGTCAGAAAGTGTTCCTTCCTTGCTTCTAAAGGTCAGCCTAAAGCTAACACTCTTCTTGCCTTCCCCAAGTTTTGGGTTTATATATATACTAAATACCTTCATATCTTCCACCAGCTCTTTTTTCCTGATATGGGATATTAATTTATCCACACTCACCTCTTTGTCCATAAGGAGCGTAAGGTCCCTTATCACAGGTGGATACTGGGTTATAGGTTTGTAGCTCTTGTGTCCTTCTCTTAAATGGCTTAGCCTTAACTCACCCACAATAACCTTATGTCTTATAGCGAGCCTATCCTGAAGTGTAGGGTTCAAAATACCAAAGTATCCTATCTCCTCTTCTCCTAAGTAGAAAGCTCTTTGCACCTTTGGATGTAGGAAGGGTATATTAGACGCTTCCGACCTAAAGCCTTCCGCATAGTTTCTCAAAATATCCTGAAGGATAGCCAGTCCATGATAAGGTGAATACTCCTCTTCTGGAAAGAGTTTCCTATAGCCGGTCATGAGAAAACCAAGCCTTAGCTCCTCTTCCTCAAGAAAGACATTGCCTATTTCAAAGATAGCCATGCTGTAGTTGTAGTTTCTTATGTTTTCAAGACACACTCTCAAAAGAGAAGGCAAAAGGGAAGTCCTCATATACCTTTGACTTTTATTCAAAGGGTTTATAACTTCTATCTGTGGGAAGGGTAAAGACAAAAGTCTGTATAGCTCCGTATCCTCAAAGGAGAAGGTTATAACTTCAGAAAAGCCCTTACTAACCATCAGACTTCTAAGCTTGTCCGTAATGCCCTCTATCTGCGATGGCTTGGCTGGAATTTTTAAGGTAGAGGAACTCACCCGTGCATAGCCTTCCACTCTAAGAAGCTCCTCTATAAGGTCCACATCACCTTGCATGTCAAAGCTACGGTGAGGTGGAATAAGAGCTTCCACACCACACCTCATGACTTCATGAGGTATCTCAAGGGCGCTTAGGGTCTGTGAAATTTTCTGTCTGTCAAAGTCCTTGCCTGAATACCTTCTATACTTCTCAAGGCTTAGAAAAACCCTCCTTGGCTCATAGGGTTCTGGATATACATCCTTAAGTGCCATAAGAGTGCCACCCGCAAGGTCAAGGATAAGCCTTATGGCAAGGTTTTGTGCGGTCTTTACCCCTTCTATATCCACGCTTCTTTCAAATCTGTAAGAACTATCTGTTTGAAGGGCAAGATGTTTTGCGGACCTTCTTATTCTATAGGGCTCAAAGTATGCGGACTCAAGAAGTATGCTCTCTGTGCTTTCTTTTACAGAACTATCCAATCCACCAACTATACCAGCTATGGCAAGAGGTTTGCTTACATCCGCTATAAGTAGGTTAACAGCACTTAGGCTTTTCTGGTTTCCCATAAGGGTAGTAATAGTCTCTCCTTCTCTTGAATCTCTTACAACTATGGGTAGGTTTAACTCCTTTAGGTCAAAGGCATGCAGTGGCTGTCCTTCCAAAAGCATCACATAGTTGGTTATGTCCACTATGTTGTTTATGGTCTTTACACCACACTGCCAAAGTCTTTTCCTTAGCCATAAGGGAGACCCTTTTACTTTTACACCCTCTATAATAGCACCTCTGTATCTTTTGCAGTCCTTTGACTCAAGCCTTATTTCTAACTTTCCGAATTCCTCAAACTCTGGATATTCTCTTGGCTTCTTTTTCACTCCCAGCAAAGCGGATATCTCCCTTGCAAGGCCCTTGACAGAAAGAAGGTCCCCCCTGTTTGGTGTAGGCTCTATTTCCAATATAAACTCTCCAAAGCCAAGAAGGTCATAGGCGGATGTGCCTGGCTTTAGGTCCTCTTCAAGGACAAGGACACCTTCAGACTGGTCTTCAAGACCCAGCTCCCTTGCGGACAAAAGCATACCTTGAGAAGCTACTCCATCAAAATCTCTCTGAGTTATACACACGCTTCCTACCTTGGCGTTGGGAAGGGCAAGAAGCACTCCATCTCCTACCTGTAAATTGGCATCTGCGGACACCACCTGAAAGTATAAACTTTCACCAGCCTGAACTCTGTAAATATATAACCTTTTCGTAGGATGAGGTTTTTTCTCTACAACCTTGGCAAAAACAACACCATCAAGGTCAAAGTCCCACCTGCTTATAGAAGTCTCAACACTCCTAAGGGTTAACTCTTCTGCAACTCTATTGGGGTCAAGACCTTCTACTTGTATAAACTCTGAAAGCCACGAGAAGGGAACTTTCATGGAAATATTTTAACCAATATCTCTATAGGGTGCAGTAGTGAGATACTTTTCTCCACCATCGGGGAATATTACAACTATAACTCCTTCTTCAAGCTCCTTTGCGAGCTCAATAGCTGCGTAAAGTGCAGCACCGCAGGATTGTCCTGCAAGTATGCCCTCCTCTTTTGCAAGCCTTTTTGTCATTTCGTAAGCAGGCTCAGTTTCCACAAATATGGTTCTATCCAAAAAGGTCTCGTCAAAGATACCAGGCTTTATGGAACTTTCTATATGCTTTAGACCCTCTATTCCATGAAAGGGATAGGCAGGCTGGACGCCAATTATTTGAATGTCTGGGTTATAGACCTTTAGCCTTCTTCCTGTGCCCATTATAGTTCCACCAGTGCCTATACCTGCAACAAGATGGGTTATCCTGCCAGCCGTTTGGTTCCATATCTCTATGCCCGTAGAATAAAAATGTGCCTTCCAGTTGGCTGGATTGTTATATTGGTCGAGGTAGAGGTATTTTTCTGGCTCTTTGCTCACTTTGTCCCTCACAAAGAGTATGGCACCGTCCGTGCCCTCAAGGGGGTCTGTAAGGTATACCTTTGCACCGTAAGCCCTTATTATCCTTTTCCTCTCTTCGCTCACATTGGCAGGCATGGCAAGCTCCACAGGAACTCCAAGACAAGCACCCACCATGGCAAGTGCTATACCCGTGTTTCCAGAAGTGGCATCTATAACCACCTTACCCTCCTTGAGAAGTCCTCTTTCTATGGCATCCAAAAACATGCTAAGTGCTGGTCTGTCCTTTACAGAACCACCTGGATTGAAACTCTCTAACTTGGCGTATATTTCCACCTTTGGAGAGACCTCTGGTGGAATAATTTTTCTAAGCCTTACAAGAGGCGTGTTGCCTACAAGGTTAAGTATAGAGTTTCTTATCTTCCTATAGGGCTCGTCATGTTGACCAAGGACCCACACAGAAAGATTATAAGCCAAGCCTATACCTTGCGAACCTTCCAAGATTTCCCATCTTCTTACAATCTTGAGAGACTATCTTATGGCTTTAGTCTTACAAGAAGCTCCTTAAAGAGCCCATAGATGTCCCCTTGTAAAATCCTGTCTCTTAGCCTTTTTGCGGTCTCCTCCTCATAAACATGCACAAGCCTGCTTCTTATGTATATAAGCTCGCTCAAAAGCTCCTTTTCTGAATATGAGACCACACTTTCCTTCAAGAGTTCAGAAAAGCAGGATTTTGGAGAATAACACTCAATGCCTCTCACCCTCAAGAACTCCTTGAACGTCTTCCACAGAGCTTCGTATAGATACTCAAAGCGTTTTACCACTATCTCTGTATAGAACTCTTCTCTGAAAAAGCTCATAAGGTTTTGACTTTTGACTTCCTCAAACCTTTTAAATGCCTTCTCAAAAGCCTCATAAGCCCTTCTGAACTTTTCCAAAAGAGACCCTCCTCAACTATTTTACTCAGAAAGGAGTAGGAATCTACACGCCAAGGGTCTACAAGGTTTACATCTCTCAAGATTGGTAGCTCCTCAATCTCGGAAAGAAGTCCTGCCAATTAGCTCAAAATATCTTTCCGCCTCCACAGAGAAATTTTAATCCTCTCCGTAAGCCATTGCTAAAACTTCAATGGGATGGTAGACCCTTTTGCCAGTCATAAGCTCTATGTGATTGCCAGAGAGAGGACAGTCAGACACATATAGGTCTGCGTTAGAGTTTTTCATATCCTCAAAGAGTTTTGAGCCAACCCTTATGGACATATCAAAGGTTTCCTTACGCACCCCAAAGGTCCCATCGTGCCCCGAACACCTTTCTATTATTTGAACCTTGGTGTTGGGTATTAGTCTCATAAGTGCCACAGCCCTATAGCCCACATTGAGAGATTTAAGATGGCAAGGAATGTGATAGGCTATGTTTCCTAAAGAAACCTTAAAGTCCTTGTTGAATCTCTTTCCTTGATGAAGCTTGAAAAGATATTCATGAACGTCGTAGACCCTTTCTGAAACCGCCTTTACATCTGGGTCGTCGGGCAAAAGTAAAGGATACTCATACTTTATCTGCAAAGCACAGGTAGGCACTGGCACTACTATGTCAAAGCCAGCGTCCACATAGTGTTTTAGCCTTTGCACATTAAACCTTGCCTTCTCCGCAGCGGAATCTATATCCCCTATGTCAAAGAAGGGTATACCACAGCACTGTTGTTCTGGAAGCTCCACATATATGTCGTTCTTCTCAAAAACCTTAAGAAGAGCTTTGCCTCTCTCAAGGTAGTTGTAGTTAAGAAGGCAGGTGTAAAACAAGGCAACTTTTCCATTTTGACCTTTGACTGGCTTTCTGTTTTTCCTAAACCAGCTCGTGAAGGTCTCGGAGTTCATGGGTGGTAGTTTTGCCCTTCTGTCCACACCCATAACTCCTTCCATGATAACTCTAAAGGTTGGGATAGTGTTTAGCTTATTGACTATGGGAGCAAAAGGCACAGAGAGTTTGCCTACAAGGTCTGTATTTAGCATCAGCTTATCGGTAAGCTTTGCTCCCTTGTTTTTGAACTTCCAAACCTTATATCTAAGAGAAAGATGAGGAAAGTCTATCCTCCATTCGTGGGGTGGTGTATAAGGACATTTAAAGTAGCACTGCTTGCAGTGAAAGCACAGCTCTAAGGGAAGGGCAAGTTCTTCTTTGGAAAGCTTTTGTAGGTCATCCTCATGCCTGTCTACCGCATCAAAAAGTGCAGGGAAGGAAGGACAATAGGTAACGCACATCCTACAATCTTTACACTTGGAGTAAACCCTCTTTGCCTCTTCCCATAGAGCCTGTTCGTTAAGAAAATTGGGGTCCTTTATGTTAAACTCAAAATCCTTTACTCCACCAAGGGCAAGCTCTTGCATATTAAACTCCTTTTGTTCTTTAACTTAGATGGGGGCGAACGCCCCCTAAGTTTCTTTTAGATTATCCCTTGAGAGACTCTAAAGCCTTTTGGAACCTTCCTGCGTGAGATTTTTCCGCCCTTGCGAGTGTCTCAAACCACTCCGCTATGTCGTCAAAGCCTTCTTCTCTTGCTACTCTTGCAAAGCCAGGATACATTTCTGTGTATTCGTAGGTTTCACCCGCTATTGCGGCCTCAAGGTTTTGTTCCATAGTGCCTATAGGCATACCTGTAGCAGGGTCTCCACCACCGTACTTTTCAAGAAACTCAAGATGTCCAAAGGCGTGTCCTGTTTCACCTTCAGCGGTTTCTCTGAAGATGTTGGCTATGTCTGGATAGCCTTCTATGTCCGCCTTTCTGGCAAAGTAGAGATACCTTCTGTTTGCCTGGGACTCCCCGGCAAAGGCATGCTTTAGGTTCTCAAGGGTCTTTGTGCCTTGCAGGCTCTTGCTCATGGTTAACACCTCCTTTAAGGTTTTTGGTTATATATATTATATGCAAACTTTTTTCATTTGTCAAGAGATATTTAACAGGCTCTATAAGTATCCGTTTATGGGTGTTTAAGTACACGTTATAGCTACAACTTCTCCTTTACGAATATGATTATAATTATTCACTAATGGCTAAACGTATAAGATACGAAGACAGAAACCCAGAGCTCCTTATGCCTCCCTCCGAGAGGGTAAGGACTTTTAGAGAGTACGCCCTTGGTTATTCTGTGAGCCTTGCTCTTGATGAAGCCCAAAGATGTCTCTTTTGCAAGGATGCAGACCAAAGGTGTATAAAGGGTTGTCCTATAAATGTGGATATACCGGGTTTTATAAGGAAGATAACAGAAGGAGACCTTATAGGTGCGTACAAGAAGATAATAGAAGCGGACCCCTTCCCATCTATATGCGGAAGGATATGCCCACAGGAAAGGCAGTGCGAAGGTTCATGCATACTCTACTATGATACTGTTCGTGGAAGGAAAAACAAAGGGCTACCTGTAAGCATAGGTGCTTTAGAGAAGTTTGTGGGAGATTTTATAAGAATATCGGGATTTGAGATTGAAGTTGAGAGGGCAGAACCGACGGGCTGTAAGGTAGCAGTGGTAGGGGCAGGTCCTGCAGGTCTTGCCTGTGCTTATGACCTTGCCAAATGGGGGCATGAGGTTCATGTCTTTGAAGCCTTACCAGAGGCTGGTGGTGTAATGGCGTATGGTATACCTCATGCAAGGCTCCCACGAGACCTTCTCCATTGGGAGATAAAAAGGCTTGAAAAGCTCGGAGTAAAGTTCTTTTTTGGCTATGTGGTGGGAAGAACCATTAAGCTTTCGGAACTTTTGGAAAAATACCATGCGGTTTTTTTGGGTGTGGGTGCGGGCAGAGGCTCTCTGGGAATAAGAGGAGACCACCTAAGGGGTGTCTATTCTGCCATAGAAGTCCTCACAAGAGTAGGGTTATATAGAGCTGACCTGTTTCCTCAAAGTGGGACGCTAGTAAATCTTGGTAAAAGGACTGCTATAATAGGTGGGGGCTTTACCGCAGTGGACTGTGCCATAACCGCTCTTAGGCTTGGTGTGGAAACCCATGTGGTTTACAGAAGAACAAGGGAAACCTCATCCGCTCGCCAAGAGGAGTGGGACCACATATCAGAGGAGGGTGCCATAATACACTGGCTCACTCAACCTATAGAGATAATAGGGGATGATAGAGGTAATGTGGTAGGTCTCAAGTGCATAAAAATGACCTTGGGTGAGCCAGATGAAAGTGGAAGACCCAAGCCTGTGCCAGTAGAAGGCTCAGAACACATAATAGAATGCGATTCTGTAATATTTGCCATAGGTCAAAAGGCTAATCCAATAGCTTACGAAGACATGCCGGGTCTCGAACTTACAAAATGGGGCACCATTAAAGTGGATGAGAATTTTAGAACCTCTATAAAAGGTCTTTTTGCAGGGGGTGATGCGGTAAATGGGGGAGACACAGTGGTCAGAGCTCTTTCAGAGGGCAGAAAGTCCGCACAAGCAATCCATAAATATCTCATAGAGGAGGTAAAGCTATGAAAAGGGTAGCCATTGCAATAGGAGCAGTGCTACTTGCCTTTTTCGTCTTAAGGTCTTGCGGAGAAAATCCAGAAAAGTCCGCAAGGAACACGGTAAAGGACTTTATTGAAAACATAAGGGATGAGGAAGGCAGGGAAGCGGTAAAGCTCCTTTATCCATCCTTCAGGGATGCCCTCGTGCAAGATGTAAAACTGCCTCTTCAGCTTACAGAAATGAAGCCTTCAGAGGTGCTCGCCTGTATTTTATCTTCTATGGGAGAGAACATAAAGAAGGTCAGAGTACTTGATACAAGCAAGATAGACGATAAACATGTGGAGGTTTTGGTAAAGGTTATGGACAAAGAGGGTGTTGAGAAAATTTTCACCTTTATAGTGATAAAGGATGAAAAGAAATGGAGGATAGCCAGCATATCTGGAATTAGATGAAGATACTTATATGGCAAAGTGCTTACTTGGGGGACGTGGTGCTTACCACCCCCCTTATAAAAACTCTTAAGAGGCATTTCCCATCATCGCAAGTTGCCTTTGCAGGCAGGAGCTTTATAAGGGAGCTTTTAAAAGGTCTGGATGTGGAGCCTATAACCTTTGACAAGGGTTTTTGGGAGAGTTTTGAGGTCATTGAAAAACTAAGAGAATACCACATTGCTATAAGCCCACATATATCCGCAAGGAGTGCCCTCATACTCTTTATGGCTGGTGTGCCAACAAGAATTGGCTTTGACAGGTCTGAGTTAAAGTGGCTCTACACACACATTGTAAAACACAGATGGGGTATTCACGAAGTAGACAGAAACCTTGAACTCCTAAAGCCTCTGGGAATAAGAGAATTTGAAAGAATGCCATACCTTTTTGTATCAGAAGAAGAGAAAAAGAGGGTAAAGGATAAGTTTAGACTTCCTGAGAGCTTTGCAGTGCTTTCCCCTTTTTCCAACTTTAGGTTAAAGGAGTGGAATATTGACAGATGGTTGGAGCTTTCCAAAAGGCTAAGTATAACGCCTATCATAGTAGGAGCGGATACTCAAAGAGCAAGTATTTTTGATAAGGTAGAGGGGATAAACCTCATAGGTAAGACCTCTCTGAGAGAGCTTATGGCAGTTATAAGCCTGTCAAAAGTGGTAATTTCCTGCGATTCTGCACCAGTGCACATAGCCAACGCCCTCGGAGTTCCCGCCCTTAGTATATACACCGCCACATCACCAGACTACGGCTTTTATCCTTTAATAGGTGATTATGTTAAACCTAAGCTTTATTGTTCTCCCTGTTCACCAAACCCTAAGGTTTGCAGGACAGGGACTCAAGCATGCTTAAGTATGGTGGGTGTGGATGATGTTCTTAGGGGGCTTGAAAGACTTCTTTCTTGATGGTTTATTACAGATTGGGCTATGCCAAGAAACAAGAGAGAAGCCAAAAGATTAGAGGGTCCATAGCTTATAAAGGGCAGGGCTATTCCCTTTGGTGGTATGAGGTTTGAAACCATGGCAAGGTTCCAAAGAAAAGATATAGCAAAATTCATAGCAACCCCGAAAAGCAAAAGTTTTTCCATCTGTTCCTTTGACATAAGAGCGTACCATATCAATCTCCCCACCAATATGGAATATAGAATTATTACCGCAAAAACCCCAACAAAACCCATCTCTTCTCCTATAATCGCTATCACATAGTCCGTATCAGAGGCTGGCAAAGGTCCAAGTTTTTGAAGCCCCTGACCTATACCCACACCCATAATTCCCCCTCTGGCAAGAGTATACAAGGACTGTATTATCTGATACCCACTATCCTCTGGGTCAACAAAAGGGTCTCTCCACGCAGAAAGCCTTTCCACTACATAGCCCTCTAAGGTAAGTATGTAGTAAACCATAAAAACAAACAGAAGTAGCATAAGAAGATAAGCCTTTTTGGGAACACCACCCACATATACCATAAGGCTTGTTATAAGCAGTATAAAGATAGCTCCACCCTTATCAGGTTGCGCAAGAAGTAGAAAAGAGATAACAGCAGGAAAAAATATAGCCCACAGGAAGTGTTTCCATTGTCTTAGGTTTCCTTTACGAACTATGTAGTAAGAAAGGAAGATAATAAGGGCAATTTTGGTAAATTCAAAAGGCTGGACACTACCACCGAAAAGCCATCTATCAACAGCCTTACCAGTCATCAACTTCTTTATAAAGACTACCAAAAGACTAAATACCGCCATTAGAATAAATAAATATGGAAGCGTTCCATTCATAAATTTTCTGTGGTCATACTTGGCGATAATGCTCGCCAGCACAAATCCAAAGAGGAAGATCAACAGCTGAATAAGTGGCCTTTTGTATATACTTAACTTCTGATAAGAATCCATCAAGTACGGAACTACATTCACACTTATTATCACAGCTTCGCCAATTAAAAACAAGGCAGTGATGCTAAATAGTATCCACCTGTCCCAGTTTCTTAGCACGATAAAAAGTATACCAAAGTGTCAAAAGGTGTATAATATATAATGAGTATCCGGGGTAGCTCAACTGGCAGAGCAGGCGGCTGTTAACCGTCAGGTTGGGGGTTCGAGTCCCTCCCCCGGAGCCAATAAAAACATGGTGGAGATAAAAGGAGTGACCCTTCCTGTTGTGCTGGTAGAAATAAAAGAAGGCGGGAATATAGATTCCCTCATAGAAGAGATAGAGCGGAAACTTTCTTCAAAACTTTTTGAAAGTAGCTACGTGCTAATAGATGGAAAGGGTATACTTAAGGAGGAGGAAATTGAAAAAATAGAAAAAGCCCTCATAGAGAGAAATATAAAAAGCGTAAAGAAGCTAAGTTTTTCAGGTCTGGGAAACACAAAAAGGGAGGGGCTAATGGTAGTTCAGAAAAATCTTAGGTCTGGTCAAAGGGTAGAACACAACGGAGATATTTTGGTGCTTGGAGATGTAAATAAGGACGCTCAAGTAGTGGCAGCGGGAAACATAATAGTTATGGGTAAGCTAAGAGGTATTGCGGTAGCAGGAGCTTTGGGTGATGAAAGTGCGGTGGTGGTTGCATTGGAAATGGAGCCACAACAGATAAGAATAGGTAAAAAGGTAGCCATACTGAATGAAGAGGAGAGAAAATCTCCAGGCTATCCAGAGATTGCAAAAGTTGAGGATGGTAATATAATACTTGAAAGGGTATAGATGACAAGGGTTTTTGTAGTAACTTCAGGAAAAGGAGGCGTAGGTAAAACCACCATGGTAGCCAACCTTAGCGTTGCTCTGGCAAGTTTTGGAAAAAAAGTTCTTGCGGTGGATGCGGACATAGGACTAAGAAACCTTGACATGGTATTAGGACTTGAGAACAGAATAGTTTATGATGTGCTTGATGTGCTTGAGGGCAGGGTGGAGTTTCACAAAGCTCTTGTGAGGGATAAAAGGGGGCTAAGCATGTGGCTACTTCCCGCAAACCAGACAAAAAATAAGGATGCCATAGACAGAGACAGGTGGATTGACCTTATAAACGGGGTGAAAGAGTCTGGCGAATACGATTACATATTCATAGACTCCCCTGCAGGTATAGAACAAGGCTTTCATATAGCTTCCTTACCAGCGGACATAGCACTCGTGGTTGTAAATCCTGAAGTTTCTTCAATAAGGGATGCGGACAGGGTAATTGGACTGTTAGAAAACATGGGTAAAAAAGAATACTACCTTGTCATAAACAGGATAAAGTGGGAAAGTGTGAAAAAGGGCGAGATGCTTTCAGTGGAAGACATAGTGGATATACTAAAAGTCCAACCTATAGGCATAGTGCCAGAAGAACCAAAACTTATAGACTTTACCAATAGGGGTGAACCTATAGTTCTTTCAACGGATTACAACGCATCAAAGGCTATTATAGACATGGCAAGGAGGATTGATGGTGAGGATGTTCCTATGGTTCGCTACGGAGATAAAAAGGGGATCTTTGAGAAGCTCTTAGGGAAATAGGTATGATATGGGACCTTGTCTTCAACAGAGGTAAGAGCAAGGATGAGGCAAAAAGAAGACTTGCTCTTGTTTTATGTTGCGAAAGAAAAGGTATTCCGCCCAGCTTTGTTGATAGACTTAGGGATGACCTTATATCAGAGTGTTTTCCAAATATCCGCAGTTTGAGGTCAAAAGGATAGAAGTAGATATAAGAAAAGACAAAGAAGATTTTGATGAGCTTTGGATTAGCATACCCTTTAAGCAATGAGGTTGCCAGTTTTACTCCTTGACCTTGACGGAGTTTTGGTAAAGGATAAGGCTTTGAACCCCTTTGAGGATACTGTAAGGTTTCTGCAAAGTATAAGAAACTTGGGTATACCCCTCAGGGTGGTTTCCAACAACTCCACAAGGCCACCAGATAAACTGATAGAGGAGTTAAGAAAGAAAGGTGTGGAGATTCAAAAGGAGGAATTTATTTCACCCTTGTCAATACTTGGAGACTACCTTAAAGCTCAAGGTATAAAGAGGGTCTTCTTTATAGGTATGCCTGTGGTAGAGGAATACATAAGAACTCTTGGCTTTGAAGTAGTGCAGGACTATATGGTGGATGCGGTAGTGATAGGTCAAGATAGAAACCTTGATTTTAACAAGCTAAAAATTGCCACTTCTGCGGTTTTTCTAAAAGGTGCCAAGCTAATTCCCATAAATTTAAGTAGAATCGTAAAGGACGATGATGGGCTTTACTTTCCGGGTGCTGGGTCCATAGCTACTGCGATAGCTCATGCTTGTAAATATGACAAAGCTTTACCTAACCTTGGCAAACCCTCTGAGGAGTTTATAAGATACGCCCTTGAAGGTTTGAGAGGTAGTGAGGTTTATTTAGTAAGCGACGATATATATACAGACCTTGTGGGTGCAAAGGAGTTTGGTATAAAAACAGTTTTTATGACCACAGGTAAATACAAAAAAGAAGAGCTATCAAGGGCTAACTTTACCCCAGACTTGGTTTTTGATAGCCTCTCAGAGCTACTGGATTATCTTTATAAAGCTGTTTCTTCTTAACCTTTCGAGAAGTTCCTGTCTTCTTACCTCCATTTTTCTCAAGAGAAGTTCTTCTCTAAGCTCCTCTGCACTCTTGCCTTTGGTTATTTCCTCCTGTGATAGGACCTTGGCTATATACACATGGTCCTTATCTTCCGCAAATACTATTTCACCTGGGCTTGCTCTCCAAATTTCTTTGTCCAAAACTTCCACCAAATCCCCCCGCGCAACCCTTAGTTTTTCCAAGCTTACTCCCATTTCCTTAGCTATAGCATCAAGTCCCTTTTCTGGGCTAAATATTGTTTTTAATTTTCCTTCAGCCTTTCTATCTATTACAAGAAGTTCTATGTTTCGAACCACCTTTATATTACCACTTTTGAGCCTTTCCAACTCAATTTCTACATCGGAGACTCTAACTTCCCTTTCAAGAAAGGCAGTGAGCCCTTGTGTAGCCAAAATTTCTCTCTCTAAGAATCTTCTAAGGTCCTGAAGGGTAAGACCCTCTTTTGCAAGCTCTTGAGCTATCCCATCAAGGGTCATCCTGTTTACCCTTGCTATGTTTACTAAGGCTTGCTCTATTAGTTCAGGTGGCATCTGCATGCCTCTTCCTACGAGGAACTGGTATAGGAGCATATCCTCTATGAGTTTATCAAGGACTTTTTTCCAGTCGTTAGTAGCATAGTAGAGCATACCCATCTTAAGGTCGCTCTCAAGTATAGGTTCTGAGTTTACGGAAGCCACCACCTTGTCTACAAGAACCGCAGAAAAGCTCAAAGTTGTCCAAAGTAAAACTCCACCGAGTATCTTTTTGAAACTTCTTGAAACCATCTTTGGAAAACCTCCTGTCTTTTTTCCCTAAGGAGTTTTTCTCTTACTATGGGCTTTGCCTCCTCAAGAGGCATTATACCACTTCCTCTTCTGCTCGCTATTCTAAAAATGACATAACTTCCACCTACCTCTATAGGTCTCGTTGCCCTGCCTACTTCGTAGGGATACAGCTGGCGTCTTACTATCTCTGGCAATGTCTGGATAGAATACCACATGGGTTGACCTACCCTTACCTCTGTGCTTCTAATAGCCTGTCCTCTTGAAAGACTATAATATACCTCGTTAGCGGTATCAAGACTACTTGTTGTATATCTTTCCAAGAGCACTTGTGCGGGAAGTTTAAAATCTCTTAGGTTAAGGTAGTAGTAGGCGGTTATCTGTCCATCTTTAACGTCAAGGTCTTTTGCTATCCTGTTTATTATTTTTTGGCTCAATATCTCCGTGGTTATAAGCTCTCTCGCCACATCACTTAGACGCTTACTACCTATATGCCTTTCCACATACTCCTCAAATTCCTGCGGGCTAGCGGATATACCCATCCTCTTGGCTTCCATCCGTATTATTTTGCTTCTTACATACTCCACAAGAAACTCTTGAAGGTCTCTGCGTGTAGCTCTTGCTATGGGTAAATGCAGTATTTCCCTCCAATATGCGTTAAAGGCTTGTTGGACCTCAGCGGAGGTTATTTGCTCCCTATCTATGCGTGCTACCACTTTAGCTGAGACGATGTTAAGTATAAGGAAGATGAGAATCAGTAGCTTCATGGGTATATTATAGCAGTATGCAGGCGGTTATAACTTTGGTTGTGCTAATTTCCTTTAGCCTATTAGGGCTTTATGCAAAGGAACTCTTCTTACAGCTAAAGCCAGCTATTCCCTATCTTTTCCCTCTTATTATGCTAAGCATGGGTTTAACACTAAGAGGTGAGGAGTTCTACGAGGTGTTTAGA
Organism: Aquificaceae bacterium; assembly: GCA_037926125.1. Taxonomy (GTDB): domain Bacteria; phylum Aquificota; class Aquificia; order Aquificales; family Aquificaceae; genus Pampinifervens. The sequence goes on along the minus strand of JAXSOP010000015.1, from coordinate 532 downwards.
AAGCCCTTTAGAATAATATACGCTGGGCTTTTACAGTTTACCATAATGCCCTTGCTGGGTTATGGTCTCGCTCTTCTATTGAAAGTCAACGAATATATAATGTATGGTTCTGTTTTGGTTGGTTCTGCTCCCGGTGGCACCGCTTCTAATGTAATAACCTACCTCTCGGGTGGAAACCTTGCCTATTCTGTGAGCATGACAACCTTTTCTACTCTCATTTCCCCTATAATGACACCCCTCCTCACCTATATGCTTATAGGCAAAAGGATTGACCTACAGGTAGCTTCCATGGTCTTAGACCTTCTCTTAATAGTCCTCTTACCAGTTTTGGTAGGCATCCTTATAAGAAGGGTTTTCCCAAGGATCACGCATCTTGAGACCCTACTACCATACCTTGCGGTCTTTTTTATAGGGGTTATAATCGCCACTGTTCTTGCCCTAAACTCAGAGAGGCTCAAGGAGCTTTCCATGCAGGTTTTTATACTTGTATTGCTTCACAATCTTTTGGGTTTTCTTCTTGGATACATTTTTG
>JAXSOP010000014.1:0-17793 GCA_037926125.1 Aquificaceae bacterium | reverse complement strand
TTCAAGGATTCTCTCCATTTCTCTAAGGATAAACTCTCTGTAAGCTCTATAGCCACCTTCAATTCTTAAAACCTCAACCCCCATAGATTGAAGAACTTTACATAGCTCCTGACTTCTCAGACCCCCTCTCCAGCAGTAAACAATCACATATTTGTGCTTTTCCTTAAGATCTCTGAATCTTTTCAAAAGACCCTCAAGTTTTGATTCCGCTACTTCATAACCCAGATCCTTTGCCCTGTCCACCCCATCCCTCCTGTAGATGAGTCCTATAAGTCTTTTTTCTTCGTCCTCAAACAAAGGCAAGTTAATAGCACCGGGTATATGAAACTCTTGGTATTCTGATGGACTTCTTATGTCTACAAGAACCTTATCCTCAAGTTGGTATATCTTCTCAGGGCTTATATCCATAGTTTCATAGTTTAATAATTTAAGGCGTATTTATATTACTTCACCAATCTCTCAAGACGAATAGTTTTACCCTTTAGTTTAAACTCCGCAACACTAAAACCCTTTGACTCTCCACAGGCAACTACATACTCCGCATCCTTGGTTTTCCTTAACGACCGCAGAGGTTCGCCTCTCAACAAACCTATATATAAACACACAGATTTCTCTTGCGGACATTCGCAGGCTACTGAGCTTTTTGTGTTGATTAGTTTCACCATCTCCTCCGCAATCCTTTTCCTTGAAGTTTCCCTGCTTTCTGTATAGGGAAAGAAGAAAAGACCATGGAGGAACTTTAGTAGGATAACAATGAAAATGATTATAAGGAGTAGCCTTCTAAAGGCTTCAACATTTAGAGCTTTATGTATGTAGTAGGAGAAGAGGACCGCTAAGAGAGGATATAGGGGCATTATGTATCTGCCTGCAGAGTCAGAAACCCAATAGGGAATGTAGTTGGCTAAGAAAAGCAAGAGAATGGCTTTTAGCTGTGGCGGGAAGTCAAGGTCTTTTCTTGACACATACAGAGCAGAGAGGAAAAGAAAACTCCAAGGGAGCGTGTCTTTGAAATTTACAAGTGGGAAGAGGAACATATGCCTTAGCCTTGAAAATTCTCCTCCCACCCTGCTAAAGCTTTCTCTCCAGAGGTTTACCAAGTATTGTATTGGCTCTGGCGTTTGGGCTATCCACAAAAGCGGTATCAAGAGGGAAGGTATGTATACGAGGAAAGTATTTGGCTTAAAGATTCTCACAGGGCTTTTGCCGTATGTGGCAAGGGTTAGTATAGAAACGCCCATAAAGGTATAAGCAGGCAAACCCTTAAGCAAAAAGGACATACCAAAAACTACACCTGCAAAAAGCCCAATAGTTCTTGAGCTTGTGTTCCACCATAGATAGAGAAGGGCAATGCCAAGAAACACAAAAAAGGTAAAGGTGATATCAATCTCCGCAAGAAAGCCGTAGAAAAAAAGCACATTACCAAAGGTTAGAAAAATAAGAGAGGAAAGCATAGCAATGGAAGAGTTTTTAAAGAGATAATAAGAAAATATTCCCACAAGTAATGTAGTAAGTAAGAGAAAACTAAGGCTTACCGCTCTTGCTGTCATCTCACTCCAAGGGATAAGCTTAGAATACAGAACTATAAACCAGTTAAAGAGAGGAGGCTTGTTAAAATATTTTTCACCCAAGAAGGTGGGTTGAAGGTAGTTCTCAGTGTGCCACATCTCAAAAGCTATTTGAGTGCGAAGGGACTCTTCGTTTTTGAAGGGATACCTATGAAGGTTCGGCAAGAGGCTAATAAATGCAAGAAGGATAAAAACTAAAAACATACTCTAAAGTTTTGGCTCAAGCTCATAGTGTTTATATACATGCTCCCACCAATAGGAAACTCTAAGGAGCGTTCCCTCGTCAAAGGCTTTCCCTATAAGCTGTCCACCTACAGGAAGACCATTGGACATGCCTATTGGTATGGATAGTCCAGGAAGACCTGCAAGGTTTACGCTTACGGTGAATATGTCTGAAAGATACATAGAGATGGGGTCTGAGGTTTTTTCTCCGAACTTGAAGGCAGTTGTGGGGCTTGTGGGTGTGGCAATAATATCCACCTTCTCAAAAACTTTTTCAAAGTCTTGAGCTATAAGTCTTCTTACCTTCATCGCCTTAAGGTAGTAGGCATCATAATATCCCGCGGAGAGGGCAAAGGTGCCGAGGAGAATTCTTCTCTTTACCTCTGGTCCAAAGCCCTCATCCCTCGTCTTTGCATACATTTCAAAAAGGTCTCTATATTCCCCTGTCCTGTATCCAAATCTAACACCATCATAACGCGCAAGATTGGAAGATGCCTCAGAGGGTGCTATTATGTAATAGCAAGGTATGGCATACTTTACGTGAGGGAGTGAAACCTCTTCTACTTGCATACCTTCTTTTTCCATCTCTTTGAGAAAGCTTTCAAAAGTTCTTCTTACACCCTCTTCCAGTCCATCCTGCATAAACTCTTTAACTACACCAACCCTTAGACCCTTTACATCCTTTCCAAGCTCTTCTGTATACTTAGGAACATTTCTTTTACTACTCGTAGAGTCCCTTGGGTCGTGTCCAGATATGACCTCCATAAGGAGGGCAACATCTTCTGTACGTCTACCAAATGGTCCTATCTGGTCAAGGGAGGAGGCAAAGGCAACAAGACCATACCTGGAAACTCTTCCATAGGTGGGCTTTAGCCCAATAACACCACAAAAGCTCGCAGGCTGACGAATAGAACCTCCTGTGTCTGAACCAAGGGAAAGAGGAGCTGAGCCTACCGCAACCGCCACTGCGGAGCCACCAGAAGAACCGCCTGGGACTCTTTCTAAGTCCCAAGGATTTCTCGTGGGGAAAAAGGCGGAGTACTCTGTAGAAGAGCCCATAGCAAACTCGTCCATATTTGTCTTTCCAACAATTACAGCCCCCGCACTCTTTAGTCTCTCTATAACAGTTGCATCGTAGGGAGATATATAACCTTGGAGTATCTTTGATGCACAGGTAGTGGGATAGTCCTTTACGTTTATGTTGTCTTTTATAGCTATAGGGATACCAAGTAAGGGCTTGTCCTCAGAGGTTTTAAGGTTTCTTGCTTCTTCAAGAGTTCTTTCATAAAGTGGTAGTATGTAAGCTTTGACCTTTTCTTCCGTCTTTAAAAACCTCTCATAAAAGCTCTGGATCACCTCTACCGGCTTTAGCTCTCCTTTCCTTATCAGAGATGTAAGCTCTGCAACGGACTTTTTCCACAGCATGGTTTATAGTTTATCATATGCAAACCTTTGACCTCTATGCGGAAAGGTATGACCTTTGGTATGAACTGCCTTTTGGAAGCTCTGCCTACAGCCTTGAGGTGGAGTGTCTAAAAAGACTATATGAGCCTGTTGGTCTATCCATTGAAGTAGGTGTAGGTAGCGGAAGGTTTGCGTGGGCCTTGGGTGTAGTATACGGTGTTGATACATCTTTGGCTCTTTTAAGGAAAGCAAAGGAGAGGGGCATAAAGGTGGTCAAAGCTCGGGCAGAGGCTCTACCCTTTAAGGATGGTGTTTTTCAGAGCTTATTTATGGTTGTCTCTCTTTGCTTTTTTGATAAGCCCGCTGAGGCACTTTTGGAGGCAAGACGTGTGTTAAGGAAGGATGGTAAGCTCTTGTTGGGGCTTGTGCTTTCTGAAAGCCCATGGGCTGATTTTTATAGACAAAAAGCCAGACAGGGACACCCCCTCTACTCCTTGGCTAAGTTTTATTCTTATGGTGAACTGGGGGAGATGCTTACCTTGGCTGGCTTTAAGGTATCAAGGGTTATGACAACCCTATTTGAAGAGCCACAGGACGCAGAGCCGGTAAAAAACCGAGAGATAAGGGAGGGATTTCATGCAGATGGAGGCTTTTTCTGCCTTATGGCTACCCCTACAATTTCAGCCGGTGCTTAAACCTAAAGTGTGAATCAATGCTTGTAAAAGGGATGTTTGTTCATGCTTGGGGATACGCCTAACACCCTCTAATACAACACTATCTCCTACATGGATGTATTCAAGGGGCTTGCCATAAATCCTTCTGTAATCCCTTAGCATCTGCCAGTCCGCAAGGCTATCGCCCACATAAAGGCCTGCATCTATCCCAAGACCTTCTACGCATAGGTGTAAGGCATAGGGATGGGGTTTCCTGAGCTCCTCATCCTCTATGGTGTCTTCATCTACCACACAATCAAAGCAGTCTGAAAGTCCATGCTTTTCAAAAAGATACAAGAGGTCTTCTTTTGGCCTTCCTGTGACTATGCCAAGGGAGTATCCCATTTCCTTAAGACTTTTGAAAAACTCTTTTTCAAGTATTAGCTTCTCCTTATCTCTCAAAGTCCTATAGAATTCGTTAAAAACCCTTACAAGCTCCTCAAAATCCGCAGTTCCTCCATATTCTTTTATAACCTCAAGGGTTGCAAGCCAGTCGTTGTTTATGCCTTTGGAGAACTTTATCCTTCTTACTTCTTCTATGGGAACCTCTCTCTTTAGGAATTGCTCCGCAGTGTGCTTTATGGCGTAGTGATAGGATTGGCTCACATCCACTATAACCCCGTCTACATCAAAAATGACACCCTTCTTCATCCTGCAACCAACTCAGAGCTTGCCTTGGAAAGCAAGAATTTCATAAACCTGCTTGCCAAAAAGGTGAGTTTTTCATGCTCTGGGTAGATTATGTAATACCATCTTACCGCATTAAAGCCCTTAACCTTCACAGGAACAACGCTCCCCTCTTCTATTGCTTTTTCAACTATACCCCTTGAGAGAAAACTACAGCCATAGCCATTTTTTACCATACTAAGAATTGACCTCCCGCAGTTTATCTCTATCCTTATGTTAAGCCTTTCAAAGATTATACCGAGCCTTTCCAATTCTTCCTTTACCACCTTCCTTGTGCCAGAGCTAACCTCTCTAAAAATGAGGTCCACTCCATAGAGCTCCTCAGGCTCTATCTCTCCTCTTTTGGCAAAGGGATGAGATGGGTAGGTAAAAAAGACTATCTCATCCATGAACCACTTTATGGAGCTAAACCTTTCTGATGGCTCTCTCTCTATGACTCCTATGTTAAGCACACCCGATGATAGACCCTCCTCTATATGTTGAGAGTTATCCACAAGCACCCTTATAGATATATTAGGAAGCTGTCTGTGAAACTCTACAAGAAGCTCTGGCACTTTATATTCACTTAGGGTGGTGCTTATACCCAAAAGGAGTGTATCCTTGAAGTCCTTCTTTATCTTTGCCATCTCTTCCATGAGGTTTTCGTAGTTAGAGAGTAGGCTCTTGGCTATTTGGTATATTCTTTTCCCCTCGTCCGTTAGCACTATTCTGCCACCCTGTCTTTGAAAGAGCTTTGCACCTATTATCCTCTCAAGGGCTTTTATCTGCTGTGTGACCGCAGGCTGGGTTATGTATAGTATCTCAGAAGCTTTTGAAAAACTTCCAAGGTCCGCAACCGCCACAAAGGTCTTGAGCTTGCTAATGTCTATCATTACAGTTTAAAATTTTAATATAAAACTTTCTTATGGCAAGGATAAGGCTAACTTATCCTAAAGAGGGTTTTTATGAGATTTTCCAGCTGTTCTAAAAGCTTTGACAGTTCTTCTATTCTCATGCTTGTGGGCTCTTCCAACACCCAATGCTCCCTTCTCATATGCTTCTCCGAATAGGGACACATGTCTCTCGCCTCTGGTGATAGGGTTATAAGCACATCCACTTGGTCATAGGGTATGCTTTCAACAGGCTTAGGGTATAGCTTTTCTGTGGGGTAACCCTTTTCCTTCAGGATAGCTACAATCTCCTCTGGCACTCTCTGGGCAGGCTCTACCCCTGCGGAGTATATATCCAAAGATAGAAGGGCAAGCCTTGAGAGCTTCCTTGCAACCGCTTCCGCCATTATGCTCCTTACTGCGTTTTTGGTGGATATAAAGGCTATCTTCATGGAACTTCTATTTTAGCATTTGGATTACCCTTCTTAGGGCTTTGCCTCTGTGGGATATAAGATTTTTCTCTTCCAAGCTTAGCTCCGCCATGCTCCTTTGATAGCCCTCTGGCTGAAAAATTGGGTCGTAGCCAAAGCCACCCTCTCCTACCGGTTGGTGGAGTATAGTGCCGTAACACCTACCCTCTGACCAAAGACCACCATCTTCTACAAAAAGCACCGCAAAAGCCACATAGTATGCCCTTCTGTCCTGCTTGCCTTCCATAAGCCTTAGAACCTTGTTTATGTTGGCTTTGTCTTTGCTTTCCTTTGGCTCTTCCCTTCCTCCCCACTCCATGTCATAAAACCTGCTTGAATACACACCCGGATAGCCCTCAAGGGCTGTAACTACAAGCCCAGAGTCCTCTGCAAGAGTTGGCATCTTATAAGCCTCATAATACGCCTTTGCCTTTAAGTATGCATTTTCCAAGAAGCTACAGCCTCCCTCTTCTAACTTTAGGTCTTCCTCTGGAAATACGATCTCAACGTCGTACCCCGCAAGTATAGAAAGAATTTCTCTCCTTTTCCCTAAGTTTGTGGTTGCTACAAGAATTTTTCTCACCATGCTACAATTATAAGCATGGAGTTTGAGCCAGTTATAGGTCTTGAGATACACGTGCAGATGGATACGAAAACCAAGATGTTCTGCTCATGCTCTGTGGAATTTGGTGCAGAGCCTAACAGCAATGTGTGTCCTGTTTGTCTTGGGCTTCCGGGAAGCCTTCCTGTTATAAACAAAAGGGCGGTGGAGTTTGCCATAAGGGCTGGGCTTGCCCTTAACTGCCAGATAAATACGCGTTCCGTCTTTGCGAGGAAAAACTACTTTTATCCAGACCTTCCAAAGGGATACCAGATATCTCAGTATGAAGAACCTATTGCGGTCAACGGCTGGCTTGAAGTGGGTGGCAAAAGGGTAAGGATAAGAAGACTACACATAGAAGAGGATGCGGGTAAAAACATCCACGAGGGTTCCAAAACTTACGTAGACCTAAATAGGGCTGGCACACCTCTTATGGAAATAGTGACAGAGCCAGACATAGACTCTCCACAGATGGCAAGGGAGTTTTTGGAAAAGCTAAGAAACATAATGAGATACACAGGCGTCTCCCGTGCGGACATGGAAAAGGGACAGCTCCGGTGTGATATAAACCTATCTGTAAGACCAAAGGGTTCAAAGGAACTTGGAACAAGGGTAGAGATAAAGAATGTAAACTCCTTTAGGTTCGTCCAAAAGGCAATAGAATCTGAGATGGAAAGGCAGATAAAACTCCTCCTTTCTGGAGAAAAAATAGTGCAAGAAACACGCACCTTTGACCCATCCACAGGTCTAACGCACACCATGAGAACAAAGGAAGAGGCGGAAGACTACAGATATTTCCCAGACCCAGACCTACTGCCCCTTGTTGTTCCTCCGCAGTGGCTGGAGGAGATAAAAGCCGACATGCCAGAACTACCTGAGCAGAGGCTTGAAAGGTTTATAAAAGGTCTTGGTCTTGACGAATACTCCGCAAAGGTGCTAACTGATAACAAGGAGCTGGGAGATTTCTTTGAAGAGTCTCTAAAGCACTACAGACAAGACCCAAAGCTAACTGCCAACTGGCTACTTAACGACCTTCTTGGAAACCTTTCAGAGGCTGGTAAAGACATAGAAAGCTCTCCTGTTAGCCCCCAAAGTCTCGCAGAACTTGTAAAACTCATAAGGGAAAATGTGCTTTCCTCAAAGCTTGCAAAGGAAGTTATAAAGGAGATGACCGCAACTGGCAAAGGCCCCTCTCAGATAGTAGAAGAAAAGGGTCTAAGGCAAGTAAGCGACGAGGGGCAGATAAGGTCTATGATAGAAGAGGTTTTAAAGGAAAACCCAAAGGAAGTGGAAAGGTTCAAAGCAGGAGAAGAGAAGGTTTTTGGGTTTCTTGTGGGTCAAGTTATGAAAAAGGCAAAGGGTAAGGCAAACCCACAGTTGGTGAACAGAATTCTTAAGGAGATGCTTAGGTAAAGAACCTTAAACCAACCTTTCTGATGGCTTTCCGATGTAATAACCCTGGGCATAGTCAACCTTTAAGTCTTTAAGTATCTTCAGCACTTCTCCGTTTTCCACATGTTCCGCTATTGTTTTCATTCCCATACCCCTTGCAAGAGTAACCACAGATTCTATAAATATCCTGTCTCTCCAATCTTCTATCACATCCTTTACAAACTCACCCTCCAGCTTTACAAAGTCAACAGGCAACTTTTTTATGTAATGAAAAGAGGAATAACCAGAGCCAAAGTCATCTATCGCAAACAGAAAGCCTTCTTCTTTGAGCTTCCTTATAAACCTTTCAAGCAGGCTGATGTTTTTTATACTTTCCCTTTCGGTAAGTTCAAAAACCACTTGCGATGGCTCCATATTATATCTCCGCATGAGGTCCTTCATGTTTTCAATAAAGTTTTCCACAAGCATCGCTCTTGGAGAAAGATTAAGAAAGAGCTTACCTCTATAATGCGCATTGTATGCCTTCTTAAAGGCTTTTTCATAGACCTGCATGTCCATCTTAAGAACTATACCAAGCCTCTCTGCCATCTCTATAAACTCTCCAGCTGGAGCTAAGTTGTCTCCTATTCTCATAAGAACCTCGTTACCGAAAACTTCACCATTCCTCAAATCCACTATGGGCTGGAAGAATGGGACTATCTCTCCTTTATCAAAGGCTGTAAGCACCCTTATAGCCTTACTGCTGTATTCTCGATATGATTGCACAAGCTCCTCCTGACTGGGAAGCCTTATCTTTCCCTTACCCTCCTCCTTCGCATTCCTAAGCATACTGTCCGCAATAAGGAAAAGGTCTTTCGGCGTTTCTCCGTGCTCTGGATATACCGCTATACCCATGGAAACCCTTGGTGAAATGGAACTCCCATCTGGTAGGTTCAGAGTAATGCTTTCTATTTGCTCCTTCAGAGAGGATGCAAGGGCATAAGCATTGAGGGGGTCAGCACCAACTGCAATAATCACAAACTCATCCCCACCGTACCTTGCAGCTATGTCAGACTTTCTTTTCCGCTCACCTATAACCCTCGCAACTTCCTTAAGAAGCATATCACCCACGTGATGACCGTAGGTTTCGTTAATAAATTTAAAGTTGTCAAGGTCAAGAATTATAAGAGAAAGTTTTCTGTCAAATCTTTTCGCCCTCTCTATCTCATAGCTTAGCAGTTCCTAGAAGGTTCTTTGGTTATAAAGGGTGGTGAGCGGGTCCCTCATGGCATAGAACTCCACCTGCTCAATGTAGTCACTTATTGCCTTTGAAGAACCTATTGTGTTCACAAGAGTTGAAAGTAGACTGTTTAACACCGCCTGCTTTGCTACATCGTCCATGACACAGGATTCCACTCCAAGCCCGACTATCCCCCCAATTTGTGGCTTATCAAAGAATACAGCCTTCGTCCTGAGCCTTATTTTCTCCTTATCCTCTTCGCTGTAGATTTCCTTCCCGTTTACCGTATGATGCATGATTTGCAGTTGCCTTCCCATTAACAAAGACACTGGAAGCTCAAGGGTTATCTTCGATTTTATAAAGGCTTCAATATATCTCTCTGTTCTTTCATCTGCCTTCTTATACCAGAATATTTCAACCTTGAGCACCTCTGGCTCAAGAAAGAGGGTAAAGACTATATCAATGGGAATTATTTGGTTCATTTCACCTATCAGATTCTTTACATAATCGTACCAGTTTTTTATGGTTTTTGACGTAATTATGAACCTTTCTAAGAGCTTCGCTTCCATATCCAGGATCTCCCTGTCTATGGCTATTGACTTTATCCTTTCACCAAGATGTTGAAGAGACTCATACACTGGTTTTAGTTCCTTGTAGGAGTCTTCTATGCTTTTATGCAGGCCTTCCACATCTTCTATTGACCTTATATTCTCAATGCTTTCACTTATTTTTCTACTTAACTGTCGTAACAAACCTCTTAAGGTAAGCAAAATAAAGGTCAATACAAGAGAAAAGGCAATTAAAGGTCCTGCTATTAACACCTTCAAAGTATGCCTTACATTTGATACAAAGCTCCGCATGTTTATACTTGTTTCCACAAGCCCAAGAACACCGCCTTCCTGAGTGTTCCAGTGACACCTTAAACACTCCGCTTCAGCCTTCACAGGTTTTATGTATAGGTAAACGCCACCCTCAAACTTGTTCTGAGGCTCACCCTTGAGAGCAAGAAAATGAAGTTTCCCCTTAGCTGGCTCAGGAACTGTGCCGTAGATTTCTTTAACAAGGTCAGACCTGTATACGTTTATGTTTACAGGTGGCCCTTGATAGGAAACTTCAAGAGCCTTCATAAACTCAAGAAGGTCCTTTCTCTCCCAACCCCTTTTCATAACCTGATACATGGAACTGAATACCTGCTTTGAGATGCCATCTGCGGTCTGGCGGGCAGTTTCCCTGACAAAGGCGTCCATGTAACGCACAGCCACCACATAAAGGACCATATACACGGATAAGGTTAGAAGGATATAAACCAATATTATGCGAAATATCAGGCTTTTTTCCTTTTCCATAGGTAGATTATAATAATACATATTAATGCTTACCGTAGCCATAGGCTCAGACCATGCAGGTTATCCTCTAAAGGAAAAGATAAAGGAGTATCTCCTCTCAAAAGGCTATCATGTGCTTGACTTTGGCACTCAGTCCACAGAATCCACAGACTATCCCCTTTTTGCGAAGGATGTTTGCCTTGCAATTCAAAGAGGAGAAGCTCAAAGAGGCATACTCATATGTGGCACGGGCATAGGTATGTCCATAACCGCCAACAAATTCAAGGGCATAAGGGCTGCTCTGTGCCTAAACGAATACATGGCTCGTATGAGTAGAAAACACAACGACGCTAATGTGCTATGCCTTGGAGACAGAATACTGGGCGACGACTTGGCTATTGCCATAGTGGATACTTGGCTCTCCACAGACTTTGAGGGTGGAAGACACGAAAGGAGAGTAGGGCTAATAAGAGAGATAGAAAATGCCTCTAAAGGTCTTTAAGAATCTTACTAAATTGTTCTACGTTATGCCGGCGTCTCTTATCAACTTTCTTAGTAGCCCTACCCCTCTTTCATCGTGATAAGGGATAGTCAATGGGTTTATATATTTGTGATGTAGCCTCACATGGCTTCCCCTTTGCCTGACAACCTCGTAGCCAAGTTTTTCAAAACACTTTATAACCTTCCACGTAGGGAGCGGAGTTAGCCTACCCACTTTCCATTACACTGAAAATTAACTCTTCTGGGTTGTAATCCTTGGCTATCTCAAGATTTTCTGCCTCCTCAAGGCACAAGTTTATGACCTCCTTAAGTCTTTCAAGCGCCTCTTCCAAAGTTCTACCTTGCGTATAGCATCCCCTAAGCAGTGGACACTCTACCACATAAAAGCCATCCTCATCCCTTTCTATTACCACTGGCAGTTTCATAGTTCATAAATATAGTCCAAAAGGCTTGAGGTATGATATAATAACTTTCAGGAGGCTAAAATGGATATACAGCAAGCAATGTATCCTAACATAACCCTCTTTATTCAGGCAATTCTTTTCCTTGTGTTTACTGCCATAATAAGGAGCATTCTTGTAAAGCCTTACTCTCAGGTAATAGAGGAAAGGGAAAGGCTCGTTGAAGAAAACACACAAGAGGCAGTAAGACTTAGGGAAGAAGCTCAGCGGTATATCCAAGAAGCTCAAAGCATCTTAGAAAAGGGAAGAAGGGAATCAAGCCAGATACTTGAGCAGGCAAGAAAAGAGGCGGAAAAGCTAAGGGCGGAGATACTCTCAAGGGTAGAGCAAGAAACCCAAGAGGAGATAGCCAAGGCGGTAGAGGAGATAAGAAAAAGCCTTGAGGAAGAAAAGAGGAAACTTGATGAAAGGGTAAAGGAGATAGCAGAGCTTATAACCAGCAAAGTCTTGGAGGAGGCAGCATGAGCGAAGGACATCATACCCTTGAGCTTGTATGGAAGGGTCTCAACATTTTGGCTTTTCTTGGTATAGTCTATTACTTTGGAAAAAAGCCCATATCCGAAGCCTTTAATAGATACTTTCATGGTCTAACAGAAAAGCTTATAGAGTCTGAAAGGGAACTTTCAGAAGCCCGAGAAGAATTAAAAAATGCCAAGGAAAGCCTTCAGGATGCTAAGAGAAGGTATGAGGAACAGCTTAAAATTTCTCAGCAGACCGCACAGACTATAAAGGAAGAAGAGCAAAGAAAGGCACAAGAGGTGGCTGGCAGAATAAGGGAAAAGGCAAAGGAAGTAATAGACATAGAGCTAAAGAAGGCAAAAGAGGAGCTCCTTCGCTACGGTGCGGAGAGGGCTTATGAGCTTTCTGTGGAGGTTCTAAAGGAAAGGTTTAAGGATGAAAAGGTGCAGACCGCATACGTAGAAAAGTCCCTCAAAAATCTGGAGGCACAAAAATGACCGCAAGACCTGAGATAGTAAGAAAGATAGCCAAGCTACTTTTAGAAAGGTCTAAGAAGGAAAAGCAAGAACTCATAAAAATATCTGAACTTTTGGCTCTTATATACAAGCTCTACAAGTCTGAAAAGGACTTTAGAGGTTTTGTGCTTAATCCTACAGTTCCAAAAGAGAAAAAGCTCAGTTTTCTTATTAGTTTAAGAGAGAGGTTCGGAATAGACCAGAAATTGGATGAGGTCCTTGGATATATACTTGATGTTAATGCTATACCTTTCTTGGGTGAGGTAAAAAGGGTCTACGACTATGAGGTGGAAAAGCTCCTAAGGCTCAGTAAAGCATTGCTTGTCCTTGCAAGAAAAGTAAAGGAGCAAGAGCTTGAAAGGATAAAGAAGGTAATAAGAGACTACACGGGAAGAGAATACGAGTTTGAAGTGATGGAAGATCCAGAACTAATAGGTGGATTCCTTTTAAAAACCTCCAGCTTTGTGCTTGATGCTTCTGTAAGGAGAGGGCTTGAGGGCATTCTGAGAGGCTAATATGGAGTATCCAAAGGAAAAATTTGAAGAGTTATCAAGAAAACTAAAGTCCATGGCTATACCGCCAGAGGTGGATGTGGAACTGCTACTGCCAGGCAAAGACCAAGTGGAATATCCTACGGTGGTTATCACATACCTTGAGGGTGATGAGGAAGGTCCGCAAAAGGAGCTCGTTTTTAACGAGGCTTACTGGAACTCTCCTGTGGAAAACCTTTTAGGTGCTATAATGCACCAAGTTAAATCCCTTATGGAAGAGCTACAATCCTTTGAAGGAGAATAGAGGAGGTCAAAGATGGAAAGGACTTTGGTAATAGTCAAGCCAGATGCCTTTGAGAAGGGTGCGACAGGTAGGATAATTGACCGCTTTATATCTGAGGGCTTTAAGGTAAGGGCTCTTAAGCTTTTTAGGCTCACCAAAGAGCAAGCGGAGGGTTTTTATGCGGTTCACAGAGAAAGACCCTTCTTTGGTGAGCTTGTGGAATTTATGACCTCTGGTCCTGTGGTTGCCATGGTCTTAGAGGGTGAGGATGCCATAAGAAGGGTCAGAGAGATAATAGGTCCCACAGATAGTAACGAGGCAAGAAAGGTAGCTCCTAACTCTATTAGGGCACTCTTTGGCACAGACAAAGGCAAGAACGCAGTGCATGCCTCAGACTCCAGAGAGTCCGCAGACTACGAAATACCCTTTATCTTTTCACGGCTTGAGATAGTCTGAAGCACAAGCTCTTTTAAGGCTTGTATATACGTGGGGTGTGTCTTGAGAGTATGGATTCTGACAAAGTCCACGCCCCTTTCCCTTGCCATGTTTCCATAAAGATAGTCAAGCTCATACAGGGTTTCTGAGTGTTCGCAGGTAAAGGAGACGGGAATGACTGCAATCTTTTTAACTCCTGAGTTAATTAGCTCTTCCAAAAGTTTATCTGTAAAGGGCTCAAGCCATTTGGTGGGTCCAACCTTACTTTGATAACCAAGGGCGTGCTTTACGCCGGGGAATTGCTCCATAATAAGCCTTACCGTCTCCTCTGTGTGCCTCTGGTATGGGTCTCCTTCTTTTATGATGCTCACTGGAAGGCTATGTGCGGTAAAGAGAAAGAAGTATTCTTGCCAGTTTGGTAGATGTTCCTTTATGTTCTCTACCATAGCTCTTATGTAGGTGGGATGGTTGTGATAGCAGTTTATTCTGTGTATAGGTAGGGAAGAGGGATAAAAGTATGAATTCTCTTGACCTTTTATGGTGGTGAGGGAAAAGTGCCTTCCTGAGCCTTCAAGGCTTCTAAAAACCCTGTCAAACTCGTTAAAGGAAGAACCTGTGGTGGTCCTGCTGTACTGAGCATACAGAGGCAGTAAAAGGAGCCTTTTTATAGGATACTGGAAAAGCTCCCTCAGGGCTTCTTCTGTAAAGGGATGCCAGTAGCGGAGGGCAACCACTACCTTGAAGCCTTCTCCAAGGGCTTCTTGCAAGGCTTTTGCTTGAGCCTGGGTTTGCTCCCTCTGTGGAGATTTTCCACCCATTATTTCGTAATAATGTTTTGTTTTCTTAGCTCTAAGCCTTGAAATGAGCCAAGCAAGAGGTTTTTGAATAGGTCTTGGAAGCCTTATTATGTCGTGGTCGGAAAAGAGGTTATAAAGAAAGGGTTGTATAGCAGATAAGCTGTCTGGACCTCCCATGTTAAAAAGGACTACTCCAACCATAGGAAAATCATAACAGCTCTCTTAGGTTTATTCTACCCTCATATATTGCCTTTCCAACCACCACTCCTTCCACTACACCCATGAGTTTTCTTATGTCTTCAAGACTTGCCACGCCACCAGAGGCAAGCACGGGCTTTTTTGTGTAGTTTTTGAACTCCACATAAGGCCTTGTATCCACACCATCAAGGGTGCCGTCCTTGTCTATGTTGGTGTATAGAAAGCCCCATATGGGTGTGCTTTCGTATTTTGAAGCCAGTTCCTCTGGACTTATGAAGCTTTCTTCCTTCCAACCACCTATTGCCACCCTTCCACCCTTTGAATCTACTGCCAAGATAACTCTCTTTGGGAAAAGCTCCACTATTTTCTCAAAGTTCTTTGGGTCTTTTATTGCCAGAGTGCCAACCACAAAAGAGTCTATTCCTTCCTCGTGCAAGACCCTACAGGTTTCCACGCTTCTTATACCACCGCCAACCTCAATAGAGCCAGAAAAGGCTTTCCTTATGAGCCTAATAGAAGGGAGATTCACTGGCATACCTTCAAGACTTCCATCAAGGTCCACCACATGAAGTCTTTTAAAACCAAGCTCTTCAAAGAGCTTTGCCATATCTTCTGGAGAGCTTGAGTAGACCTTTGCCCTTTCAAAGTCTCCTTTGAAGAGCCTTACCACTCTTCCTTCTTTTAGGTCAATGGCTGGTATTATAAAGTCCTTCATAACAATTGAGGTCTTCCTAAATAAAAACCTTGTGCCATATCTATTTTTAGGCTTTTTACAAGTTCAAACTCCTCTTCCTTTTCCACTTGTTCCGCAAGTACTTTAAAGCCGAGCTTTTTCATTCCAACAACCACCCATTTTAACATAGAACGTGCTTCTCTAAGGAAAAAGCCATCAAGCTTTACCACGTCTGGTCTTGTTTTAATAAGCCTCTCTACAGAAGAGTATTCTATGCCAAAGTCATCCACCGCAATTCCAAATCGGTAGCTTCTAGCTTCCTTTACAAGTTCTAATAGGTCTTCAGTGCCTCCTGTCATCTTACTTTCAGAAAGCTCTAACACCACTCTGGATGGTTCAATTCCGTAAGAGGTTACTTCCTTGTAGAAGTCTGATAGCTTTAGCCTGCCCTTTGCTATAAAATTAACAAAGTTGTAAGGAAAATTTATATACATCTTACCCTCAAGACCAAGGTCTGTGAACTTTGAAAAAGCCTTTTGAAGCACCATTTCTTCAAAGGGGCTTATAAAGGAGGTTTTTAAAAGGTCTTCTATGAAACAATCAGCAGGCAGGACTCTTCCATCCTCCATTACAAGCCTCATAAGCACCTCATAGCCTTCTATCTTTCCACTTTCAAGGTTGTATATGGGTTGAAAGGCAGGTTCTACAAGTTTTTTCTTAAGAGCTTCAAGGAGAGTCTGGTGGTCAAGGGAACTTCTGGGCAGTTCTTTTTGAATAAGTACCGTGTCTCCACCACCTCTACTCTTGACATCTGCAACATGGGCTTCTATGAGGTCAAGCACAGCCTCTACACTTTGACCTGTAGGTAAAAAGCTGTATATACCAATGGTTATGCTTACCCTTGAGTTAAAATCAAGAACTTCTATTCCACTTTTTATCCTTTTTGCAACCTTTCCAGCCCCTTTTGCGTCAGAGTTTGGAAGTAATATAAGGAAAGAGCTACCCTTGTATTTGCCTGCTATATCGCTCCTCCTTATACTGTTGGATATGACTTCGGATATCTTCAAAAGAACTGTGTTCCCATACTCGTATCCACAGCTTCTATTTATCTGTTTCATATTATCCACATCCAGAAGAAGCACAGAAAGACTTTCTCCCTTTCTTTCGTAGAGGTAGAACAACTTTTGCATGTACTCAAGGAGGCAACCTATGTTTGACACTAACGTTTGTCTGTAGAGCTCCAAACAGCTTAGATTTTTTCTCACCACAGGCTGTAAAATATTATAACAATGAAAGGCATAAGGTCAACCACTATACTTGCGGTAAGGAAAAATCATATAACCGTTATGGGTGGTGATGGGCAGGTTACCCTTGGGTCTTCTGTGATAAAGCATAGTGCGAGGAAAATAAGGAAACTTTACAAAGACAGCGTTCTGGTGGGCTTTGCTGGTTCT
This sequence comes from Aquificaceae bacterium, assembly GCA_037926125.1. GTDB lineage: Bacteria > Aquificota > Aquificia > Aquificales > Aquificaceae > Pampinifervens. The sequence continues at coordinate 1,059 of JAXSOP010000014.1, read as the reverse complement.
GCGGCAGATGGCCTTGCCCTTATGGAAAGGCTTGAAGGGAAATTGGAAGAGTTTAGAGGAAATCTTCTCAGAGCCTGTGTGGAGCTTGCAAAGGACTGGAGAATGGACAGAAACCTCAGAAGACTTGAAGCTCTTTTGCTTGTGGCAGATAGAGAACGCATGCTACTTCTTTCTGGCAACGGTGATGTGATAGAGCCTGATGAGCCAGTGCTTGCTATAGGCTCTGGTGGAGATTACGCAAGGGCATCCGCTTTGGCTCTATACAGAAACACAGACATGTCCGCAGAGGATATAGTCAGAGAATCTCTCAAGATAGCAGGTGAGATTTGTATATACACTAACCAAAGCTTTATTATTGAAAAACTTGAATAGTTAACCCTTTTCTATGAGATTTTGGGTAATTTTTCCCTAACTTCTCCACATAAATTTCTACATCTTTTAAAAGTTTTTCACACTCCTCTCTATCAATGAAGTCTCCTATGACATCGTAGTCTGCCCATTGCCTCGTATACATCACTTGGTCGTATATCTTTGAAAGGCTAACATACTTCTTTTCTTTAAAAAGATATAGGTTCATCAATTGCCTCACATCCTTATGTGTTTGAGGGTCTTCTCCCAAAAGAAATAGATAGGCTTTAGAAGAGTGGAAGACTGAATAATAGGCTTCATGAACTGCGGAGGGGTACATTCCAATTTCAAAAAGCTGTTTTGCTCTCTGCAGATGCCTTTTGGCTTCGGATAAATGCATCTCCGCATACTTTAACTTACTACTCTCTGAAAATCTCTCCTTTTCCTCCATTCTTGCCTCTCCGTATATGGGTATTATTGGTCTTATTGTAAGGTTCTTTAACTGGTTTTCTTTCACAAAGATAGGGCTTATGAGTGTGTTATATTGGTTGTTGTATTTGGTGATTATTCCCATCGCCTTTTGTTTATCAATATCCGTCCAATCTTCTGGAACTATAACAAAAACATCCACATCCGAGCCTGAGTGAAAATCTCCTCTTGCATAAGAACCAAAAAGCAGAAGTGAAAGGCTCCTACCTGTAGACTTTTCTA
>JAXSOP010000013.1:0-17880 GCA_037926125.1 Aquificaceae bacterium | reverse complement strand
CTGTTGTAATGGACTTCCACGTGGACAGAGAAGAGAATGTGCTTCCTATGGTCCCAGCAGGAAAGTCTTACAGAGACATGATATTAGAAGATGGCAAAAAGGCGGTAGAAGCGGAAACCATGTATTTAGTGGGTTAAAGGAGGTAGAATATGGCAGATACCATTGGAAGCTCTCAGCTTGATGCGGTAAAAACACCCATATTTAGGGAGGTAAGAAAGGGAGAGGTGCGTAAGCACATTATAACCCTTACTGTGCGTAATGAGCTTGGTGTCCTTGCTCGCATCGCAACCCTTATAGCAGGCAAGGGCTACAACATAGAAGGGCTATCCGTGGGCGAAACCCATGAAAAAGGTATTTCTCGTATGACTCTTGAGGTGATAGGCGATGATGTGGTGATAGACCAAGTGGTAAAACAGCTTAGAAAACTCATAGACACCATAAAGGTAAAGGACTTAACAGATACGCCTCATGTGGAGAGAGAACTGGCTCTTATAAAGGTCCATACCGCCACACCGAGGGCAAGGGATGAAGTGCTTAGGCTTGTGGAGATATTCAGGTGCAGGATAGTGGATGTTTCTCCAGAAACTTATACAGTTGAGATAACGGGAACAGAAGACAAGGTCAACGCCTTTATAGAGCTTGTGAAACCCTTTGGCATAAAGGAGATGGCAAGGACTGGCAAAATAGCCATGAAGAGGGAAAGCACACCTCAAGAGGAGGAATGAAGTTAAAGCTATCAGAGGAAGAGCTAAGAGCCATAAAGGAAACCGCATACGAAGTCTTTGACAAGGATGTGGAAATAATTCTCTTTGGCTCAAGGCTTGACACAAACAGACGCGGTGGAGATATAGACCTTTTGGTTAAAACCTCTATGACGCCTAAAGAGTTTGTTGAGAAAAAGTTTGAGTTTATATACAAACTTTGGCAGAGGATAGGACAGCAGAAGATTGATGTGGTTTACTACAATCCAGAAAAAGGGGAGCTACCAATTCATAAAAAAGCCCTTACGGAAGGCATAAAGCTATGAAGGAAGAACTTTCGTACTATCTTGAAGCCTGTAAGATAAATGTGGAATTTTTGGAAAAACTTGAAGAGAAAATTTCTCATTTGTTTCCTTTGAAAAGCTACTACAATATGGAAGTTGAGAGCAAAGTTCTCATAGATACCTTTATATACAGGATTGCAAAGCTCCAAGAACTCCTTGGGAGACTGCTTAGAATTTTCCTGAGAAAAGTAGGCTACAATGTGGATGTTATGTATCCTATAGACATTATAAACCTTGCAGAGAGATTAGGCATCATTGACTCCTCAAAAGAGTGGTTTGAGTTAAGGGAGCTTAGAAATGTGGTCAATCATGATTATAGTCTACTTGAAGAGGAACTGGTAGAAACTATAAATAGAATATACAGCAAGAGACAGCCCTTAATCAAAATCTACGAAAGGCTCAAATCCAAGATTGAATTAGAATAGATTATCTCTGGAGGTGAAAGATGAGAGTATACGCAAAGGATTTTATGGCAGAGGAAGTGAAAGAACCTATAGCCATCTTTATCTTTGAAGATGACAGACAGAACCTTGATTTTCTTGGGTTTCTTAGGGGGCAGGTAGAGAAATTGCTTCTTGTGGAGAACTTCAAGGGCAAAGAAGAAACTCTGGCAAAGATTAGCCTGCTTGTAGGTGATGATGTAAGGGTCTTTTATGTGGTAGGGCTTGGAAAGAAAGAGAAGGCAGGTGAGGATAGCTATAGGATTGCTTCTGCCTTAGCCTCTAAGAGGGCGAACAAGGACAAGGTCAAAACCCTGTATATATACGCTGGAAGCCTTGACTACAGGCTAAGTAAAGCAATTACTGAGGGTGCAATCCTTGGAAGCTACCGCTTTGACAAGTATAAGACCAAGAAAGAAGAGGAAAAGGACCAAAGACTTGAGGAAGTTTATATATGTGGGGCGTACCCAGAGGCAGTGGAAGTTGGCACGGTTTTTGCCCAGGCACAGAACTTTACAAGAGACCTCGTAAATGAACCTGGGAACGTTATAAACCCTATAACCCTTGCGGAGATTGCACAGAAGGTTGCACAACAACATGGGCTTGAGTGTAAGGTATATGACGAGAAAGAAATTCAGGAAATGGGTATGCAAGCCTTGTGGAGCGTAGGAAAGGGCTCTGCAACTCCACCAAGGTTTGTCCATATGGTATATAGACCTCAAGGTGAACCAAAGGAGAAAATTGCCATAGTGGGTAAGGGACTCACCTTTGACAGTGGTGGTTTGAACATAAAGACTGGAGACTATATGAGAACCATGAAGATGGACAAGTCTGGTGCCTGTGCGGTTATAGGAATAATGAAAGCTATTGCACAGCTAAAGCCTCAGGTGGAAGTCCACGGCATCTTTGGTGCTGCGGAGAATATGCCAAGCGGTACTGCCTACAGACCCGATGACATAATAAGGGCTATGAACGGAAAAACCATAGAGATAGACAATACGGATGCGGAGGGAAGAGTAACTCTGGCGGATGCCCTCTCTTACGCCTCAAACTTAGGAGTGTCAAGAATAATAGACATGGCAACTTTAACGGGTGCCTGCATGGTAGCCCTTGGAGAATACACTGCAGGGCTTTTTACCAATGAGGATGAGTTTGGAGAGGAGGTTATGGAGCTTTCAAAAAAGACTGGTGAAAGACTATGGAAGCTACCCATGGACGACAAAAGGTTGAGAGAAAAGATAAAGAAAGGAGAAGGCGATGTGCTTAACTCTGGGGGTCGCTATGGTGGTGCCATAACCGCCGCTATGTTTCTTGAAGAGTTTGTCGGTGAAAGCATTAAGTGGGTCCATCTTGACATTGCAGGACCCGCACACCTAAGGGAGGAGTTTTCTTACTATTCAAAGGGTGGCACGGGCTTTGGCGTAAGAACATGCTTGGAGTATATTCTTAAACTTGGTGAAAGATGAGAGTGGTTATAGTAGGAAACGGACCAGCTTCTTCCAGTGCCATAGAAGCCTTTAGAAAGGTTGACCAAGATTCTGACATAATAGTGCTTTCTGACGAGGAGTTTCCTACATACGCACCCAACTGTATGGAGAATGTGATAAGAGGAGACATATCTGAAGAAGCTCTCTTTTATAAGGGAGGTTTTGCCTTTTATGAAAAGCATAAGGTAGACTTCAGACCAAAGAAAGAGGTGGTGGGGATAGACAATAAGAGGAAGGTGGTTATAGTCAAAGGTGGAGAAGAGATTCCTTACGATAAATGCCTCTTAGCCGCTGGGGCTTACGCCTTCGTGCCACCCATACCAGGGGTTGAACTTGGCGGTGTAACCACAGCCAAAAACCTCTACGATGCAAAGAGGATAAGGGAGTGGGTTCTCTCTGGTAAGGTCAAGAGCGTAGTTATAGTGGGTGCTGGTCCTATAGGTATAGAGGATGCGGAAACTCTGAGGCATATGGGTCTTGAGGTGCATGTGGTAGAGTTCTTTGATAGAGTCCTTCCAAGGATGTTGGACAAGTTTATGGCGGACAAATATATGAAGCCTCTTGAGGAAGAAGGAATTCACTTCTACTTGAACCATCAAGTGGTAGCCATACATGGCGAAGATGGTTGGGTGGAGGCGGTTGAGATAAGACCCAATGGCACAGACAAGAGCAAGTTTATAAGTGCGGATATGGTTATCCTTTCAACGGGCGTAAGACCAAAAACCAACCTTGTGGCGGACACGGACATAAAACTACATATAAGCGAAGCAACTGGTAGGATTGTGGGTGGCATACTGGTTAACGAATACCAACAGACATCAGACCCAGAGGTTTACGCAGCGGGTGATATATGCTCTGGTATAGATGCTTGGGGAAACCACCGTTGGATAGCACTTTTCCCACCAGCACAGCAAGGTGGAGCAATAGCAGGCTTTAATATGGCGGGGCTAAGGGTCAGAAACCCAGGGCTTGTGGACTACAATGCGGTAAAGACAAGAAACGTTACCGCTGGAAGTGGTGGGACTTTTGAGGACTCAGACAGCTCCTTCAGTTTTGAATGGGATGGCAAACTGGTAAAAGTTTTCCTAAAAGAGGGAAGTGTGTGCGGTTATCAGTTTGTGGGGTTAGGGAAAAACAGAGGCTTAAACCCAAGAAACAAGTTTTTAAGTCTTCCTACCATAAAGAGCTGGTCTGATAAACTTCTTCTTGACAAAGGGCTTGGTCTTGAGGCAAGCGGAGTGCTTTTCCACCACTTTATAAGGTTCGCAGATAGAAAGTTTAAGGACGAAGTTCACAATGCGATAAAGCTTGGTATGCTCAGAGCTTTGCCTAACCCAGCCTTTGAGGTGCCCATATTCTAAGGAGTTTAAACCTCTATTCTGTTTCTTCCTGATTCTTTTGCCTTGTAGAGGGCTTCATCTGCCATCCTTATAAGGTCGTCGATACTTTCTACACTTGCGTTAAAGCTTGCCAACCCACCACTCAAGGTAGCCTTTATTTCCCTTTCTTCGTAAACTATGAGACTATTTTGGAACCCTACCCTTATCCTTTCTGCCACCACCTTGCCCTGTTGTAGGTTTGTGTTGGGCATAAGAAGCACAAACTCTTCTCCCCCAAGCCTTGCAGGAAGGTCTGACTGTCTTATGTTTTTTCTTAAGATATCTGCGAAACTCTTTAACACAAGGTCACCAGCCTCATGTCCATAGGTGTCGTTTATCTTCTTAAAGTGGTCTATGTCTATTATGAGAAGGCTTAGCGGATTTCCGTATCTTTTTGAGCTTTCAAGAATAAGGCTTGCATGGTCAAAGAAGAATCTTCTATTGGGAAGTCCAGTAAGAGGGTCGTAGTATGCAAGCTGTTCAAGTTCAGATTTTTTCTTTTCAAGTTCTTCAAAGGCTGATTTTAGGCTCAAAGCCATGTTGTATATGCTATGCTTCAGCTCATAAACCTCATCTTTCCATCTTTCCTTTGAGTTTTCAAGGAGATGCACCACTGCAAAGTCCTTCTTCTCTATGCTTGCGGTTACATCCTTTAGGAAAACGATTCTGTTTACTACTGTGGATACGATCCTAAAGAGTACGATAGCAAGAAGGGATAACACAAACACCGAGTAGAGAGCAAGCACAATAAAGACCGTGTAAGCTTCCATGTATAGTGCAGAAACATCTTTGATAAGAATGACTTTACCTATGAGCAAGCCTTTCATGTTTGTAAGGGGGACTTCCATAAGGAGGCTTTTTTCAAGAAAGCTACCATACAGCGTGTATCCTTTCACATTGAGAGGTAGATTAAGGACATACTGCTTAGAAAACCGGTCAATAACAATGTTGTTTATAATTACCTTATCCTTCATAAAGGTATCCAAGTTTCCACCTACAATTTCAGGGACCAAATCTCTATCGTAATACACCACCCAATCTATACCCATCAGGCTTTCCATAAACTTAAGTATTTCTTCAATGTTTACACCTATAAAGAAACAGCCTTCTGGATATTGTCTATTTATGCCGTAGTGAAGTCCTATGGAAGTTACACTGTAATACGCTGTCTCCTCACATTTTCTTTCAGAGCTTTTTTCTATGTAATGATACGCAAGAGAAAGCTGTCCAGAGTTTGCTAAGGCTTTAAGCTTTTCCGATTCTTCCAACCTTTCCTTCAATATCTCTTTATAGTTTTCATATACGAACCTGTAAGTTTCCTCAAGCCTCTTTTTAAGGATCTGGGAGGATATTAGGTAGAGAATAAGGAAGGAAACTGCAAGGGTAAACACAAGGGAAAGAGCCAAGCTGAGGGTCACTCTCTTTTTTATCGTCATGCTTTCCCCGCCAAACTTTCACATAACCTGAGGGCACTAAGAGATGGACCTTCATCCGCTATGCCCTTCCAAGCTATGTCGTATGCAACGCCATGGTCTGGTGAGGTTCTCACAAAGGGTATTCCCAGAGTTAGGTTTACACCTTCTCTGAAAGCGAGCATTTTAAAGGGTATAAGCCCTTGGTCATGATACATGCACAGGTAGACATCGTAGTTTAAGTTCAAAAAGGCACTATCTGGAGATAGAGGACCGTCAATCTTATATCCTTCTTCCTTTAGAGCCTCTACTGCAGGTGCAATCTCTTTCATATCCTCATCTCCAATGGCTCCCATGTCTCCAGCATGGGGATTAAGACCAAGAACGCCAACCGCTGGCCCAAGTCCAAAAAGCCTTTTGAACTCTCTATATATAAGCTTTACCTTATTGACGATATCATCCCTTCTTATTCTCTCTGGCACTTCCCTTAAGGGTATATGTGTTGTGAAAGGCACCACTTTCAACTTGTCTGAATACATGAGCATAGCATACTCCCTTACATTGCAAGCCTGAGCTAAGAACTCTGTTTGCCCATCATAGGAAAACCCTGCGAGCTTTGCCCAAAATTTGTTTATAGGCATGGTCACAAGCCCTTGCAGTTTGCCGTAGACAGCATCCACAACCGCCCTTCCCAAGTATGCGACCGCCACCTTGCCTGAAGTTAGAGAAGGTAGTGGTCTGTCCGTTTCGCTGATGTTTAAGTCCGCTATGTATACGCCGGGAGATTTTACTTCCTCCACTGTATATATTTCCGAAAATTCAAGGTCTATACTGATCTCCCTTTTGACTGCCTCCATTATCTTCTTCTCTCCATATACTATGTATGCCTTCTTGGGGTCAAAGTATTTGGAAAGCTTCGCTATAAGCTCAGGTCCTACCCCTGCAGGGTCGCCTATTGTTATGCCTATCTTAATCATGTTTAAAATGATATAACAGTTTAGGTGAGAAAAGGATTGTGGTATAATAATTCCCATGAAGGAGCTTCACCATCCACATCAAGATGGTGCCTTACAGGTGTTAAAAAAATCCATGGTTGTGGCGGTAGTTGGTATATCTCCAGACCCAGAGAGACCTTCATATTATGTAACCGAAAGGCTCATATCAAAGGGTCTGCACAAAGTCTATCTTGTAAACCCCAAGTATGCAGGACAGGAAATACTGGGTCAGAGGGTGGTTTCATCCCTTTCTGATGTGCCAGAGCCTATAGATATTGTGAATGTCTTCAGAAATCCAGCTCATATAGAACCCATCTTTGAGGAGGCACTCAAAATAGGTGCTAAATGTGTGTGGCTACAGCCCGGTTGTGAAAATTTAGAGGTTATAGAAAAATATAAGGACAAGATAGGTGTGGTTTGGGACGCTTGCATAGGTGTTGAGGCTGGCTATTTGTAAACCTAAAATATAACAAGCCTATCCGCATGCACTACCTCTTCAAAGGAGGTTTTTAGTACATCCTTTACTTCATTTCCCCTCTTTCCTATTACCTTACGTACCTCTTCTGAGCTAAAGTTCACCTTTCCTTTTCCCACAAGAAAGCCTCTCTCATCGTATAGCACCACCACATCTCCTCTTTGAAAACCTCCTTCCACCTTCTTTATACCTGCGGGAAGAAGACTTTTGCCCTGTTTTATCGCTCTGTATGCGCCTTCATCTATGTATATGGCACCTTTTGGTTCTTCAAGCATAGCAAGGGCTTTTTTCCCCTCTTTGAGGGGTTTTGGAGATGGTTTAAAGTATGTTCCTGTTGTTTTCCCTTCAACAATATCACATAGGCTATCTTCTTTGCCAGCTATTACTACTGGTATACCAAGCCTTATGGCTATGCGTGATGCGGTTATCTTACTTAGCATACCTCCAGTGCCAAACTGGGAGTTGACTCCCTTAACGAGATGAAGAACGCTCTCCACATCTTCCACTACAGGAACTACCCTTCCCTCTGCGTCCAGCAGACCTCCTGCGGTAGAAAAGATAATTATGAGGTCTGCCTTCATCATGTAAGCAGTATGAACTGCGAGAAAGTCGTTGTCTCCGAAAAGCAGCTCCGATATTGCTACGGTGTCGTTTTCGTTTATAACAGGCACTATGTCAAGGGATAGCATACTACTCAGGGCATTCTTTGCGTTTTCAAACTTTTCCCTGTCCTTGAATATGTCCGCAGTAAGAAGAGCCTGACCTACGGTAAGTCCGTAATTGGAAAAAACCATGTCATACAAGTGCATAAGATAAGCTTGACCTACGCCTGCGACTGCTTGCTTTGTGCCTAAGTCTGCGGGTCTATTAGAGAGGTTTAGTTTTTTAACCCCGCATAGCACTGCACCCGAAGACACTATAAGGGTCTTATGACCCCTATCCTTTAGCTTTTTCACATCCCTTGCAAGCCTTGAAAGGAAGCTAAGGTCTATATCTCCTTCCTGTGTTTGTATGAGGTTTGAGCCTATTTTCACCAAAAGAACCATTGGATGTTATATTTTAAAACATGCTTATAATAGCCGGTCCGTGTGTCATAGAAAACGAAAGGGTGGTTATGCAAACCGCAGGGCATATAAAAAGGCTTGCAGAAGAGTTTACAGACTTTGAGTTTGTTTTCAAGTCCTCCTTTGATAAAGCTAACAGAAGCTCCCACAAGTCCTTTAGAGGTCCTGGGTTTGAGGCAGGGCTAAAAATCTTACAGAGGGTAAAGGAAGAGTTTGGGCTAAAGATAACTACTGACGTGCATGAAACCTGGCAAGTAAAACCCACTGCGGAGGTGGTGGATATAGTGCAGATTCCTGCCTTTCTGTGTAGGCAGACAGACCTTATCTTAGAGGCGGGCATAAGCCAAAAGCCTGTAAATGTGAAAAAGGGTCAGTTCCTTGCACCTTGGGATGCAAAAAACATCGTGGAAAAGCTCAAGCTTGCAGGGGCCGTGGACTACTATATAACAGAGAGGGGTGTAAGTTTTGGTTACAACAACCTTGTGGTGGACTTCAGAAGTTTGGTGATAATGAGGGAATTTACAAAGGTTATATTTGATGCAACCCATAGCGTTCAGCTCCCCGGTGGTGCAGGGGATAGGTCTGCTGGGCAGAGGGAGTTTGTTCTTCCTTTAATTCGCGCCGCTGTTGCTGTGGGTGTGGACGGTCTCTTTATGGAAACCCATCCAGACCCAGACAAAGCCCTCTCCGATGGTCCTAATATGATACCCCTCTCTCAGCTAAGAGATGTTCTTGAGACGGTTCAACGCATCCTGAGTGCAGTCCCTTCCACCTCAAGGGGGTAATGGTTGCTAAAACAGGCATCGCAAAAATCCTGAGGGCTTTCCACCACAGACCTTAAGCTCTCAAGAGAAAGGTATTTAAGAGAGTCCGCACCAATAAACCTTCTTATGTCCTCTACGCTCATTCTGTTGGCAATTAGCTCATCTCTTGTGGGTGTGTCTATTCCGTAGTAGCAAGGTCCTATCACCGGTGGAGATGCTATACGCATATGCACCTCCCTTGCTCCAGCACGCCTTAGCATGCTAACTATCTTCTTTGAAGTGGTCCCTCTCACAAGAGAGTCGTCAATAACCACTACCCTTTTGCCTTCAAGCACTGCCCTGTTGGAGTTTAGCTTCATAAGCACCTTTATGTCCCTTAGCTCCTGTGTAGGTTCTATAAAGCTCCTGCCCACATAGTGGTTTCTAATAAGACCAAGCTCGAGGGGAAGACCCTTTGCCTGAGAGTATCCTATGGCAGGCACTATCCCAGAGTCTGGGACGGGGACAACCACATCCGCCTGCACTTCATCCTCGTAGGCAACCATCTCGCCCATCCTTTTGCGCGCTCTGTATACCCAGTTATCAAAAACAAAGCTCTCAGGCTTTGAAAAGTATACAAGCTCAAAGATGCACATAGCCCTTCTTTCAGGTCTAAAGGGAAAGTAGCTCCTTATACCTTGCTGATCTACCACCACCACCTCCCCGGGCTTTACCTCCCTCCAAAGCTCTCCACCTAATATGTCAAAGGCACAGCTTTCAGAGGCAAAGAGAATGGTATCCTTTAGCCTACCCATCAGAAGAGGTCTAAAGCCCATAGGGTCTCTTATTGCCACAAGTCTATCTTTGAGAAGATAGATAAGGCTGTAGGCACCCTTCACCCTTGAAAGCACATAAAAGATTTTTGGAAGAAGCTCCCTATCAAGAGGATGAAGCTCTATCCCTTCTGGCACAAACTCCCCCTCATCAAGCAAAGCAAGGAAAAGCTCAGTGTCTGAGGTATGAAAGAGCCTTATACCCTTTGCTTCAAGCTCAGCCCTCAGTGGGAGATAGTTGACTAAATTTCCGTTGTGAACTACTGCAGATACTCCCAAAGAGGTTTCCCTTACAATAGGCTGAGAGTTTATCCCTCCGGAATCTCCTGCAGTGGAATACCTCACGTGGGCTATGGCGATGTATCCAAACATGTTTTGGAGGTCTTCTTTTCTAATAGCCTCAAGCACAAGCCCAGACTTTTTTATCATCTTTACGCTCTCGTAGTCAGAGACCGCTATACCTACGCTTTCTTGCCCTCTGTGTTGAAGTGCATATATGCCATAGAAGGCGTATCTTTCCGCATGCTGGGCGTTAAAAACTCCAAAAATTCCACACATGAGAATAATATAATGCACGCACCCTTATAATTAAAGGCATGGCAGAAAAACACAAGAAGTATATCTATAGGCTTGAGCCAGAGAGATTTTATCAGTTTCTCGTAGAATACGGGAAAGGTGTAGAGGTCCTTTCAGAAAGTGAGTCCTTTGTGGAGTTTGCTCTGTATGAACCCTGTGAGGGGCTTGAACCCTTAGAGGTTTTTGAGGTAGAAGTCCTTCCACCAGAAAAGGTCTTTAGAGCTCGCAAAGTGGGAAAGTTTATGGTCTTGCCTTCTTGGATAAAGCCAGTGGTCATAAGACAGGGAGTTGCCTTTGGCACGGGGCTACACGCTACCACTCGCCTTTGTCTTGAGCTTATCCAGGAGTATTTGCAAGAGGGTTGGTCTGTGTTGGACGTAGGAACGGGCACTGGCATACTTGCTATAGCTTGCAAAAAATTAAAGGCTGGCAAGGTCGTCGCCATAGACATAGACCTCCTTGCGGTACAAGAATGTATGCATAACGCAGAAGAAAACGGTGTTGAAATTCAGTGCAGGTGTGCCAAGCCAGAAGACATAGAAGAAGCCTTTGACCTTATTGTTGCAAACCTTGAATTAGAAATATTTAAAAGGGAGCTTCCTTATCTTAAAAAGCTATTCAAAAGGGTAGGCATTTTTTCTGGGCTTTATGGAAAGGAGGACCTAAAGGCTTTTCTTGACCTGCTTGGTCTAAGACCTGCTAAAATAAAGAGGTTGGAAAACTGGTATGGCGTTGTGGTAGTGTGATGAGATACAGATACAGGTTGGAAGAAAGAAGAGAAAGAAGGCTGGGATTTGTAAGGCTTATAAGGAGGCTGGCAATTTTTTCCCTTGTCCTTATAATGTTTTACACACTTTTTATCTTCACAGGTGGAAGACCGAGCATATCAGAAGAAGACCTAAAGTCGCTGTCCCTTATCCCCTTAGAAAAGACCCTTACACTCAGAGTAAACAAACCAATAAAGGAGATAAAAATTTACGCAGAGCAGGAGGGTCAGAAAAGGGAGATATACCACGCAAAACTTTCTGAGCCTTCAAAGGAGATAAGTTTTACACTGAGGGCAAGGGAGGCAGGTCTAAAAGATGGTAGTGCAAAGCTTCACTTAGATCTCTCCTCAGGTTTTTTGCAGAGTAGGACCTACACTTTTGACTCTCATGTAGACACTATGCCACCAAGGTTTAGTGTTATCTCTTATATCTTTTCCCCCATTCTTGGAGGGACCTCTGCTATAAAGATAAAAGCGGAAGAGGAAATTAAAGCGTCCGTGCGTGCGGGCAATTATGAGTATGAAATGTATCCTCTTGGTGATGGATACTACTTTGGTCTCTTTCCCGTAAGGCTTGACCAACAAGATATAAACAGTATTACAGTGGCGGTAAAGGACAAGGCGGGGAACCTTTCTCAGCAAGGTCTTTCCTTGAGGATAAAGAATGTAAGGTTTAAAGAAGACAAGATAACCATAGACGATAACTTTATAAATAGGGTTATATACCCCATTCTTGGAGAAGAGGGCAGGGGGCTTGAGCCTTTGGAGGCTTTCAAAAGGATAAACGAAGTTTGGAGACAGAGGGATGTGGCAAGGCTTGGAGAAATAGGTAGGAAAAGCGAGCCAAAGGTTCTTTGGGAGGGTGCTTTCTCACAGCTTCCGAACAGCAAGGTTTTTGCGGGCTACGGAGACATAAGGCATTATTACTATCAGGGTCAAAAGGTCAGTGAAAGTAGGCATATGGGTTTTGATTTTGCATCAGTGGAAAGGGCAGAAGTGCCAGCTAGCAACTCGGGAGTGGTGGTCTTTATTGGAGACCTTGGCATATACGGGAACACAGTGGTTATAGACCATGGCATGGGTCTTATGAGCCTTTATGGTCATCTTTCAGAGATAATTGTAAAGGAAGGTCAATATGTAAAAAAGGGAGAGGTTATAGGAAAGACTGGCAAGACTGGGCTGGCACTGGGAGACCATCTTCACTTTGGCATATTGGTGCAAGGGTATGAAGTAAATCCCCTCCAGTGGCTTGACTCCAAGTGGATAAGGGACAACATACTTTCTGTCCTTGAGGCAAGATGAAAAGGTTAAGGCACAGACTTTCTGTTTTTTTGGCACCATTCGTTGCTTTTTTACTAAGACTTATTCACAAAACCATAAGGTGGGACAAAAGGATAGACTATGAGCGATACAGGGGCAAAATAATAGCCCTTCTTCATGGAAACGCTCTTGGTGTTGCCATGCTTGGTATAGATAGGGGCATTTACGCCTTAGTGAGTAGGTTTAGAGATGGAGACATCGCAGAGAAATTTCTCCTTAGTCTTGGCTACAGGGTAGTAAGAGGCTCAAGCGAGGAAGGAAAGCCACAAAAGGGTGGAAGCGTAGGACTTCTTAGGTTGGTAAAAGTCCTCAGGGAGGGAAACACTGTAGCCATAACGGTAGATGGACCAAAAGGTCCCTATGGAAAGGTAAAGGCAGGTGTAATCTTGCTGGCACAGAAAACAGGAGTGCCCATAATCCCAGTATATGTGGACTTTGAATGGTATATAAGGTTAAAAACCTGGGATAGGCTAATTATCCCCATCCCCTTCTCAAAGGCAAAGTTTAGGATTGGAAACCCTCTATGGGTTTTGCCAGAGGATAGCATAGAGGCTAAGAAGGAGGAGTTGGAAGAGGTTCTTTCCTCTCTTTCTTTGGGAAAATTTTCTGAGAGAGCTTTGGAGCTAAAAGAAAGCTAAAGCTACCCACTAATGCGGTAAAAAGCACAAGGGCAAAGGCAAGGGATTGTGTAGGTTCATAAAAGCTGGCAAAGATAACAGAAAACTCCCCACGTTGGATAAAAGAGAGAGAAGCTCTCATGGCGGTTCTTTGCGTAAGCCCATAAATAATGGCACCGTAGTAGGTAGATAGAAGCTTAAGGGCTATAGAAACCACTACTAAAAGAACCAAAAACCAAAGATTGAAGCCAAAGTTCAACTTTGCATGGAAGGTAAACATAAAGAAGAAAACCCCCACGGATATGTCCTTTAAGTCCGAGAGGGATTTCTCTATAACCTCAAAGATTCTGCTTTTTTCCGGCACAAGCACGCCCAAAATAAAGGCAACAAGGGCATCAGAAAGACCAAGCTTGAGACTTATTCCAGAAGAGAAAAGTAAAAATCCAAGCACCATAAAGGAGACAAGCCCCTCATCCAGCCTTTTGTCAAGGTAGCGAAAGGCTTTCTCGGACTGGGCTTTAAGAATATAAAAAATTCCGAAAAGAAGTCCCACAGCCAAAACACCCCTTGAAATACTTATAACATCTGGTTCACCTCCGAAGGTAATTCCTGTAAGCATAGACAAAAGCACAATGCTTACAAGGTCTTCAAAGATAAGTATACCTATAAGTAGCTCTGCTTCTGGGTTTACGAGCCTTTTATAGTCCATTAGGAGCTTCGCAGTTATGGCGGTGCTACTGGGATATACCACAGCACCTATAACAAGAGAAGATACTAAGTCTTTTGTGAATAGATAGGAGAGGGTAAAAGCGGGCAGAAAGTTTAGCAAAAGGTCCAAAAGACCGGGCTTTAGCACCCTTCTCATACCAGCCAACCTCTCAAAGGAATACTCAAGGCCTATAAAGAAAAAGAGGAGTACTACTGCAGAATATTCAAAGATTATCAATACATCTTCTGCCCTGTTGGGTAGAAAAGACTTGCCTAAAAGACCTGCAAGCATAAAGGAAAGAATGTATGGGACTTTGACCTTTGAGAGAATGAGGGCGGAAAAGAAAAGAAGCAGAAAAACTCCCCCAGCTAAAATAAAATCCTGAGGACTATGCATCTTAGGTACTACACCTTCCGCAGAGTTCCAAAAGGTGATTTATCTGCATACGAGTGCCAACAACTATAAGTATGTCCCCCAGTTCTATCTTTTCCTTGTATGGGTCTGGGCTTGGTATAATTCTTCCTTTTCTTTCTATGGCTATCACAGATGCGCCTGTGGTTCTTCTTATTTGAAGGTCCGCTATGCTTTTGTTTATGAAATTTGACCCCGCTTCTATTCTTACCCATTCCATAACTACTTCTTTTA
The DNA here is from genome assembly GCA_037926125.1 of Aquificaceae bacterium. Taxonomy (GTDB): domain Bacteria; phylum Aquificota; class Aquificia; order Aquificales; family Aquificaceae; genus Pampinifervens. Next base: position 3,374 of record JAXSOP010000013.1, on the reverse strand, counting down.
GGATTAGTTCCATCTTGTCCGCCTTTATGGTTTGATAGAGTGCTCCAGCCAGTAAGAATCCCAGTTCTCTTGCCTCTTCTTCCGTTAGTTCAAAGATGCAGGAGGTCTCTTCTTCTTCAATTAGGTATATCTCTCTTTTGCCTGTGTTGTATATTACCAGTACAAGCTCCCTACCTTCTCTTAAGTTCATAGAATACTTTTTCCCTATACCTGGAAGGTCTGTCTCCCTTATTTCCATTGGTCTTATTTTACTACTTCTTTATTGACTTGAGTATGTCTTTTCTTTCCGCTAAGACTATGGACTTTATGCCTTCGTCTCTTTGGTAAACCTCTGAGACCTCCTTCTGTATGAACTCTATTAACTTTTGCAACTGTAGTTCAAGCTCTTCTATTTGTTCCTTCATCCTTAGTATTATGTCGATGCCTGCAAGGTTTACGCCGAGGTCTCTGCTCAGGGTTAAGATAAACTCAAGTCTTTGGATATCCTCCTCTGTATAATACCTTGTCCTGCCCTTGCTCCTTGTGGGCTTTATAAGACCTTCTCTTTCGTAGAGCCTTAGTGTTTGTGGATGTATGTTAAACATACTGGCGACTATACCTATGGTGTAGAGCCGTGTTTTTTCCCTTTTCATGCCTGCCTCTCCCTTATGCGTTTTGGTTCTGGCAAAAGACTGTTAAGCTCTTCAAGAATCTGTTTTATCTTCCTTCCATCACCAAAGAGCTTATCCATAAAACCTAGCTTGGGGACATCTATATGGACTCTTACAAAGAGGTCTCCTTTTCCTTCACCCATAAGCTTTGGCATTCCGTAGCCATCTATCCTAATTGTATCTCCCTCTTTCGCTCCTTGTGGAACTTTTACCTTAACAGTTTTTCCTTCAAGGGTAGGGACTTCAAGCTCTGTCCCAAGAACTGCTTCAGTAAGCTTAATGTTTACATCCACATAAAGGTTGTTGCCCCTTCTTTCAAAGATGGGGTGGGGCTTCACTTTTATAGTTATGATTAGGTCTCCAGGAGGTCCTCCAAACATGCCTGCGTTGCCTTTCCCTTCTGCAAGCACCTTACTGCCCGTGTCTACACCTGGAGGAATTTTTACCTTCACCTCTTCTCTTTTAGGCACTGTGCCCCTACCTCTGCATACAGGACAAGGCTCTCTTATAACTCCTTCGCCCATACATGTGGGACAGGTTTGTGCTATGGTCATAAAAAACTGTCTTTGAACCACTTCACCACGTCCACCACATGTAGGACATACCCTCTCACCCTTATTCTTATCATAACCCAATCCACCACATGCACTGCAAACGACCCCCCTAACGATAGGAATACTTACAACGGTGCCATTGTATGCCTCTTCAAGGCTAAGTTCCACCGTATAGTATATATCCTCTCCCTTTATTGGTCTTTTGCTTTCGCGTCTTCTTCCTCGCGTTGCTCTTTCAAAGATGTCCTCAAAACCAAAACCCCTGAATAGCTCCTCAAAGAGGTCTCCCATATTCTGGAATACTACTTCTTGGTAGGCTTCACCACCGGGCTGGGCACTGAAAGCGGAGTGCCCGTATTGGTCGTAGAGCTTTCTCTTCTCTGGGTCTGAGAGCACCTGATAGGCTTCGTTTATCTCCTTGAACTTTTCTTGAGCTTCCGGGTCCTTGTTGAAGTCTGGGTGGTATTTTCTTGCAAGCTTGCGGTAAGCTTTCTTTATCTCTTCCTGAGTTGCGTTCCTTTGAACACCAAGCACCTCGTAATAGTCCCTTTTTGCTGACTGAGCCATGTTAAAAGATTTTAGTTAACTTTTGTCAAATTTCAAGGGGTAGTCATCAGGCAAAAAGGTTATAGTTTCAGTGGTAATTATTCTGGAAAGGATATGGGTTATAATACTCATCCATGCTGAAAGAATACAACCCTTACCTTGAATACAAGGGCGATGAACTTTACTTGGAAGGTGTTTCTCTGAAGGCTCTTGCAGAAGACTTTGGCACGCCCCTTTATGTCTATAGCGGTAGCTACATCAGAGATAGAATAAAGGCATACAGAAAAGCCTTCCCTGAGGCACTTATATGCTATGCGGTAAAGGCAAACTTTAACCCTCACATAGTTGCCTTAGTCAAGGAAGAAGGTGCTGGTGCGGACATTGTTTCTGGTGGTGAGCTCTTTATAAGCCTAAAGGCAGGAATAGAACCTTCAAAGATAGTCTACGCAGGCGTAGGGAAAACGGTTAAGGAGCTGGAGTATGCCATAAGCTCAGAGATTCTTATGTTTAATGTGGAATCTCTTATGGAGCTTGAGGTGCTTGATGAGCTTGCTGGAAAACTTGGCAAAAAGGCTCGCATAGCTATAAGAGTAAACCCAGACGTGGATCCAAAGACTCATCCCTATATATCCACTGGGATGAAAAAAAGTAAGTTTGGAGTGGATATAAAGACCGCAAAAAAGGAATACGAACACGCCAGAAAATTGAAAAACCTGCAAGTGGTGGGCATTCATTGTCATATAGGCTCTCAGATATTGGATGTTTCCCCTTACATTGAAGCGTCTCAGAAGGTGGTGGAGCTGTATTATGACCTAATTAAAGATGGCTTTGATATCCAATACCTTGACGTTGGTGGCGGGCTTGGGATAAAGTATAAGCCAGAGCAGTCAAACCCAGAACCCTCTGACCTCGCAGAAGCCATACTTCCAGTAGTCAAAGAGGTAAAGGCTAAAATTATTCTTGAGCCAGGAAGGTCTGTGGTAGGAAACGCAGGCATACTCTTGACGCAGGTTCAGTTTGTCAAAGACAAAGGACATAAGCATTTTGTGATAGTGGATGCGGGTATGAACGACCTTGTGAGACCAGCCATGTATGAAGCCTACCATCAAATAGTTCCAGTGGCAAGAAAGGATAGACCCTATATAAAGACTGATGTGGTGGGTCCAATATGTGAAACGGGAGACTTTCTTGCCTTGGATAGAGAGCTTCAGGCGGTAGAAAGGGGTGAATACTTGGCGGTTTTGTCTGCAGGTGCTTATGGCTTTGCCATGTCCTCCCACTACAATGTGAGACCAAGAGCCTGCGAGGTGCTTGTGGAGAAAGGAAAATACAGGGTTATAAGGCAAAGGGAAGATTATCAATACATAACTTCCCTATCCATATAACTCTTTGACCGCCATTTTTATAATTTGGGTTAAAGTCTCTGGCGTATAGAAAGTGAGAGCTATCAATATAAGCAACATTAATGTTGGTATTATTATCATAAATGGGTGTAAAACTTTTTCTCTTTCTCCTTTACTAATTCCAGAAAGCATAGGTAAAATCTGCCAGAAAATTCCAGAAAAGGCTACCGCAAGAGAAAACAAAACTAAAATACCAAGAAAATGGCTTGTTTGAATAACGC
>JAXSOP010000012.1:0-18358 GCA_037926125.1 Aquificaceae bacterium | reverse complement strand
CCGCTTTTTCTTTGGCGGTTTCTCCGTAGTTTCTTGTTATGGTCACATTTAGGTCTTTGGGAATTATTTTCCCCTTTAGATGGTTTACAAGGTCAAGCACCTCTTTGGCGACTTCCACCGCGTTGGTTCCCACTCTTTTGGAAACCGCTATAGTAACCGCAGGATAGAGGTTCCCGGGACTTACGCCCTCAATGCCCTTTTCCTTATGCTTTGGTCCAAAGCCCATAAATACATAGTCCTTTGCTTCAGATGGACCATCCACTACCGTTGCTACATCCTTCATATATACTGGTCTTGAATTGAAGACACCAACCACTATGTTTTCTACATCCTCCCTTGACCTTAAAAACTCTCCTGTCCTTACAACATACTCTTTTCCACCTTGTACTACCTTACCGCTCAAGGCTTGAGAGTTGGCAGACTGAAGGAGCTGGGCCACATATAAGGGAGAAACTCCATAGCTTGCCATTCTTTGAGGGTCAAGGATTATGCGAACCTGTCTTGGTCTTCCTCCAACCAAGAAAACATCTGCTACATTTTGAACCTTCTTTATCTCATTCTCAAGGGCTTCCGATATTCGCCTTAGGTCATATGGATCGTAGTTTTTACCCCATAAGGTAAGGGTAAGTATAGGCACATCGTCTATAGACTTTGGCTTTATGAGAGGTGGCAATATAACCCCGGGTGGTGCTAAGTCCATGGCGGACATCATCTTGGTGTTTAGGTCCACGAGAGCCTTTACGGGGTTTGTGCCCACATAAAAGCGTGCAGTTACCACCGCCATACCTTCCATGCTGGCGGAGTATATGTATTCAATGTCTTTTAGCTCCCAAAGTTTTTTCTCAAGGGGTGCTACTACCCTCCTTTCCACCTCCTCAGGCGTAGCACCAGGGTAGGTTATCATTATGTCTATCATAGGAACCACTATCTGTGGCTCCTCATCCTTTGGAGTGGTAATAACCGCAAAGATACCTAAAGCTAAGGAGACCAGTATTACTATGGGTGTGAGCTTTGAGTCTATAAAGTAGTGGGCGAGCCTCCCTGCAAAACCATACATACTTAGCCTCCTACCCTACAACCATCGCAGGCTTTTTCTATACCTTGGATGACTATTCTTTCACCCTCTTTTAAACCTGACAAAACTTCCACCTTATCACCTCTTTTTTCACCGAGCTTTACAAACCTTAGTTCAAGAGTATTGTCGGGTTTCACCACCCACACACCTGTGAAGTCAAAGCGTCTTACTATGGCACTTTCTGGGACAAGAAGCACATCAACCCTTTCGGGTATCAGAAGGCTCGCATACATACCGCTCTTTATATCTTCTGCATCTTCTAACTTTACCTTAACCCTAAAGGTTCTTGTAGCATGGTCAAGTGTAGGTGAAACCTCTACCACTTTACCCTTTAAAGTTTTTCCAATTCCAGACACGCTCACTTCGAACTCCTGACCCATCTTGACTTTACCCACGAACCTCTCTGGCAGAAAGGCTTCAAAAAGGTATGGGGGAGCTTCTACCACAAGGAGCGGATGACCAGGCACTGCAAGGTCTCCTACATCTACACCCTTTTGAACCACGTAGCCGTTAATGGGCGAGGTTATATTGGCATACTTTAGGTTGCTCCCTATGGCTTGTTTTTGGCTTTGGACAGCCCTTACTCCTGCCCTTGCCTGTTCCACCTGTGCTTGTGCGGACTCAAACTGGGCTTTTACTTGGTCAAACTCCTGCTGGGTTATAGCACCCTCTTTCAAAAGGGTGGAATACCTTTCAAAGGTCTTCTTCACCGCTTCGTAGTTAGCAATTGCAGACCTTAGGGCTTGCTCCGCCTGAGTTATCTGATGATTGACAGCTTCTGTCTGAGCTTGTATGTCCTCCGCATCTATGCTTACGAGGAGCTGGCCCGCTCTTACCCTATCGCCTTCCTTGACCAAAACACCTTTAACTTTTCCCATGACCCTCGTAGAAACCTCCACCCTCTTGTCCGCCACTATCTGACCTGTGTAGGGGCTTAGAACCTCTGAGAGCTTTTCTACAGTGCCAGTGCTTATGCCCTGAACAGTCCTTGCTTCTTTGGAGACTTCACCTGGCTTTTCCTTCTTCGCGAAGAATCCCCCAAGCCATACTACCATGGCAAGTATTATCAAAACAAAGACCGCATACTTTATCCAGCCCTTCATCTTTTTACCTCCTCCACGGAGCCTGCGTTGTAAAGGATATCCATATACGCCTTATGGCACGCGTTTATTGCTTGAACTCTTTCAAATCTTGCCTTATCAAGCTCTGTTTGAGCATCCAATATATCCACCATTCGGGCAAGCCCGTTTCTGTATCTTAGTTCCATAATCCTCAAAACCTCTTGGCTCGCCCTTATTCTGTCTTCTGCTGACCTAAGCATGCCAAGTGCGTTCTCATACTCCGCATAAGACCTATCAAGGTCAAAGACCGCAGAATCCCTGAGAAGCTTTAATCTCTCCTGAAGGCTTGCCCTTCTCTCTAAGTTTGCCTGAGCCTTTCTTAGGGTTGTAAGCCCCGTATCAAAAGTCCAGGACACACCTATACCTGCAAGATAACCTTTACCATCCGCACCAAAAGGATAGTCCTTTGAGTTAAGGGAATACTGTGCAAAAGCAAAAACCTGCGGAAGGCTGTCTGAAATAGTAAACTTGTAGGCTTCTTCAAGAGTCTTGAGCCTTTCCTCAAGGGCTCTTATATCCCTTCTACTTTTTACACCTTCTTTCAGAGCTTTTATGTCTATTTGAGGGCATTGCCCTGCGGATTGAACATCAAAGTCTCCAAGGGGGATACCCACCACAACTTCAAGCCCCCTCTTTGCAACCTGATAGCCCCTTATTGCCTTTTCAAGGTTTTCCTCCGCCTTTGAAAGGTATACCCTCGCCCTTAGAACGTCAGAAAGCAAGGCCATACCTACCTTGTGCATCTGTTCCGCAAGCCTAAGATGTTCCCTTGCATCCTCAACCGCTTGTTTGGCTACCTTTATACTCTCTTTGGCAAGCACCGCATCCATGTAAGCGTTGTATGCCTGCCTTGTGACCTCTTCCTCCCTTCTCTCCGCCTCAAAGCTCATAGCTCTATATTCATACTCCGCCATACTCTGTGCGGATTGTAACTTACCACCGAGCCATATGGGAACCTCAAGGGTAAACTTTGTCTCAAAGTTGTTTATAGCTTTAGGATTGTTCAATCTTGCAGGGTCAAAGTCCTGCATGGTTATCCTTTCCTGATTTAGCCTGCTCATAAAGGCATAAGCTGGCACATCAGTTCTTGTGAAGGTCTCTTCCACCTTTATTCTGGGAAAGAGTGCACCCCTTGCTGCTTTTAGCTCCAACTCCTGAGCCCTAAGGTCCCTCTGAGCGGACCTTATTAGTGGGCTGTTTTTAAGTGCAAGGTCTATAGCCTCTTTGAGTTCAACCTCTCTCGCCAAAGCCAAGCTCAGAAGCATGAGCAACAGAATCACTATTCTCATGGCTTATTACGATATAATTATATCATTATATACTAATATGTCAAGCACCACTCAGCAGCCTTTTAATAGTGTTTATAACATATAGCCTTATCTTTGTTGAGTTAACATCATCCACATCTATTTCAAAGGCAAGTTTCAGAGTGTATGTGCTTTCCTCCATTATACCCACAAGCTTTGCACTGCCAGATACTCCAGAAAGCTCCTCCCTACCCGTAATTTTAAAGTCTAAACTTTTGTTTAACATGTTAGGCACAATAGATACATCTGTTACCGCAATGGAAAAGCCACCCTCCGATATATCAATAGGAGCAAAAGCACGGAAAACCCCCTCTATCTTAAGAAGAACCACAAAGGTTTGGTCCTTTTGAACTGGAACCCTTGGTTTGCTTCTGTCTCCAAGCCTACCTTCGCCGGCGTAGAAGATGTCCACTATGATATGCTCGTTTTTACCTACGACCCTTCCCGGAAGCATGAAGTTCATGTATCCGAGGTTTATTATATCTCCGGTTAGTATGAATCTTTTCGCCAAGGGTGTTGTTTTCAGATAAAGTTTGCCTTCCTGGTATTTGAGCTTTTCAAGCCTTGCATGAAAGAGTACGCCACCCTCAAGTGTCTTATAAACATCAACAAGCTCTGCCATTAATCATTCCCTCCACCAACTTTTCCATGCTCATACCCCTTGAACCCTTTAAAAGTATAACCGCTTTTTCATAAACATTCTTAAGAAGCCAATAAAGAATTTGTTCATGGGATTCAAAGAAAAAGCACTCTGCCTTAAGCTTTTTGCACTCCTCGTAGGCATACCTCATATTTTCTCCAAAGAAAAGGCACGCATCTATACCAAGTTCTACACAAAGTCTTCCCACTTCCCTATGGTGTTTCTCAGAGTCCGCTCCAAGCTCCAACATGTCACCTAAGACCGCAATCTTCTTGTCATTGAAAAAGCTCAAACTTCTAAGAGCCATCCTCATGGAAGGAGGGTTTGCGTTATAAGTGTCGTCTATCAGGATAGTTTTTCCCTTCCTTAGTATACGAAAGCGACCTTCCACTGGGTGAAAGTCTGCAAGGTGTTCGCATAGACCCCTCCAGTCTATACCCAAAGCCTCAAGTATGACAAAGGCACAGAGGGCATTCTCCACTATCGCAAGACTTGGCACTGGAATAAAGACTTGCACTCCGTCCATTTTAAAGCTTACACCCTCCTCGGAAAGCGTTACATCTTCTGCTTTGAACCTACCATCTCCGAAGACCAGCTTTCTGGGTATACGGTAACAGCGAGATACATAAGTAGGGCATATGCCACAATCTTCCTCCTGCATATGATGAAAAACCTCACCGTTTCCAAGCACCACATCATCAAGACATCCAAATGTCTCAAGATGCTCTTCACCTATGGCGGTTATTGCCCTTATGTGTGGCTTTACCAATTCCACGAGCCTTTTAACATCCCCCTTTTGGCTTGCACCCATCTCTACAACCCAGAAATCGCAATCCTCTTCAAAGTTAGCTATAGAGAGAGGAACACCGATTTGAGAATTGTAGTTTCTGGGCGTTTTACAAACTTTCCCTACCTTCGAAAGCAAAAAGGCAGTAAGTTCCTTCGTGGTAGTTTTGCCTGCAGAGCCTGCTATGGCAACTACCTTTCCCTTGTAGTTTTCCCTTTTCCAGCTTGCAAACCTTCTTAGAGCTTCCAAGGAACTTTCCACCACTATTTGAGGAGTATCCTTAGGTAGTTCAAGCTCTCTTTCACATATAACTCCCACTGCTCCTTTTTTAATTGCTTGCAGGGCATAGTCATGCCCGTCGTGAACCTTACCTTTTATTGCCACAAACAGCTGACCTTCTTGCACGCTTCTGCTGTCTATGGAAAAACCATTAAAAGAAGCAGGCTTTCCAAAATGTTTAGCATAGATAAGCTCAGCAAGCTCAGAGGTTGTCATAGAGTTATATTATAAAGCCCTATTAGCTTTCTCTTTGTGAAGCTAAATATTTTGTCAAGGGCTTCATCGTAGCTGGAGAAGGTTGAAGGATAGGACATTTGTAAATAGTCTATGTCCACACCTATCTCCTTCATGCTACTTAATACACCAAGGACTTTTTCTTGTGGAGGTATGTATGGTGCAATAACTGCAAACTCATCACCCCCTATACGGAACACAATAGGGCTCATTATGTCTATAACATCTTCCTTCATGAGCTTGAGTATAACATCCTTTACATCGTGCATTGCACAGCAATGAAGGCTTATAGCCCAAACAAGCCTTTTGAGAACCTCATTTCCTGCTTCCCAACCTCTCTCAAGGTTTATCTGCGTAAGGTTGTTTATATCAAAAACCGTAAGACAAAAGCTATCCTTCTGCTCCATAAAAGCCTTCAAAGCTGGAAGGAAGAGGTCACCTCTTATGGCACCCGTTGGGTCCATGTATTGAAAGCTCCATCTTATCTTTTCTATTTCCTGATTTACATAGGAAGGGCTTATTTCTACATACTTCAGGCTTTGTAGGCTCCTTATTGCGTAAGATACCACATCTGGGTCAAAGTGTATCAAAGCAAGTTCCTCTAACTCCTCAAATGCTTGTTCCCAACTTTTTGCCTTCTTATATATCCTTCTTGAGGTCATGGCTTCAAAGGAATCCGCTACTGTGTATATTCTTGCAAGCAAAGGTATCTGTTCACCCTTTAGACCAAAGGGATAGCCAGTTCCATCATACTTTTCTTGGTGATAAAGAAGCACATCAAGAGCTTTTCTGGGTATATCTGAATCTTTTATAATTTCATAGCCAAGGCTAACATGCAGTTTCATTATTTCAAACTCCTCTTTAGTGAGCTTTCCTGGCTTAAGGAGTATCACATCCGGTATTGCTATTTTCCCTACATCATGAACCATTCCACCCATGCGAAGATGCTCAAGCTCCTCAGCAGAAAGCCCCATGTTTTCTCCTATCTTTAGAGCATAAAACACTCCTCTGTCAGTATGCCCTCTTGTGTAGACATCCCTGTATTCAAGAACTCTAAGCAGGATATCTGTAACCTTTTCCTTCATCATGTGTAAATCTAATCAAAGTTTACTCTTTCGCAACTCCGAGCTTTGATGTAGTTTTCAATCCGTTGAACCACAAAAATGTAAATAATACCCATATAAGCACTAAAGCGATGGCAAGTGCAGTCATATACAAATACCCATGCTTTAGCACATAACCGCCCCAGATACCACCTGCAAAGGCTCCAAGAAACTGGGTAGTGTTGAAAAATCCAAGGGAAAGCCCTCTCAGGTCTTTGTGTGTTAGTCTTGTAAGTAGGGACGGCACAAGAGCCTCAAGCAAGTTAAAACCTATGAAAAAGAAAAGCACCATAAAAACTATCCCCCAGAAGTTTACAAAAAGTGCAAAGGAAAGAAAAGAAAGCCCGAGAAATAAAACGCCGAGCATAAATACCTCTTTAAACCTTCCCTTCTTCTCTGCAAGAATTACCGCGGGCACCATAAGGACAAGGGCAATAAGTATGGTAGGTAGGTATATTTCCCAGTGTTTTAACTTGGGGAAGTTATAAAGATAAACAAGCTCATATGGCACAACGGTGAATATAAGGACCATAAGGGCGTGAGTTAGAGCTATGGAGAAGTTAAGAAAGAGCTGGTTTTTGTCTTTGAGAAGAAGGGTAAGGTTTTTAAGGGAGGGGTTTATCTCTCTTTCCTTATCCCTTTGGGAAGGCTCTGGAACCTTTAGCATAAGCAGTGCTGTCGCCACAAGGCTCAAAAAGGCGGTAAGGAAAAAGATGAAGGGAACTCCAAACTTACCCGCAAGAACTGGAGCTACTGTTAAGCTCAAAGCAAAGGTAAGCCCTATGGAAGCACCTATGTGGGCAAAAGCCCTTGTCCTTACCTCTTCTCTTGTAAGGTCTGCGGAAAGAGCTATCATAGCAGAAGATACCGCACCAAAGCCCTGAAGGAAACGGGCAAAGACCATGCTCCATATATTTGAAACAAGACCAGCCATTAGACTTCCAATAGCGTAAGTGAGCATACCTACGAAGATTATGGGCTTTCTTCCATACTTATCAGAAAGATACCCAAAGGGTATCTGTAATATGGCTTGTGCAAGACCGTATATGCCTATGGCAAGACCAATAAGTGTTGGAGTGGTACCCTCAAGGGTCTTAAGATAAGGAGAAAGAACAGGAAGGAGCAAGAAAAGACCAAGCATTCTCACCATGACCGCAAAGGTTATGCTAAGGACTACTCTCTTCTCTTGTGGTGTGAATTCCTTTAGCATAGTTAAAATTGTCTGAGAAACCTTAGATTGTTTTCAAAGAAGAGCTTTATGTTATCTATGCCAAAGTAGAGCATTGCAAGCCTTTCCACCCCCATTCCAAAAGCAAAGCCCTGATATTCCTCTGGGTCTATTCCACAGTTTTTAAGGACTTGAGGGTGAACCATACCACAACCCATAACTTCAAGCCACCCGCTTTCTTTGCAAACCCTACAGCCCTCACCACCACAGATAACACAGCCTATGTCTACCTCCGCAGAAGGCTCCGTAAAGGGAAAGTATGAAGCCCTAAAGCGGACGGGTACATCCACCTGAAAAAACTCCTTCAAAAAGGTTTCTATAGTGTATTTCATGTGCCCAAAGTTTATATCTCTGTCTACTGCAAGCCCTTCTACTTGATGAAACATGGGCGAATGGGTTGGGTCATCATCCCTTCTGTAAACCCTGCCCGGTGCTATCATGTATATTGGTGGCTTCTGAGAGAGCATTGTTCTTATCTGAACAGGAGAAGTGTGCGTTCTTAGGAGATAGCCATCTTTGTTTACATAGAAAGTATCTTGCATCTCTCTGGCAGGATGCTCCTTTGGAATATTGAGCATATCAAAGTTATAATCCTCAAGCTCTATCTCAGGACCTTCCATTACAGAAAAGCCCATGCTGACAAAAATGTCCCTTATTCTACTCATTGTTTGAGTTATGGGGTGAAGGCTCCCAACCTCTGGCTCAAGTGGAATAGATAGTTCTATCCATTCTTCAGAGAGTCTTTTTTCAATCTCAAGGGCTTTGAGCTCCTCTTCCTTCTTTTTGAATATCTCTTCTGCTAATTCCTTGAGCCTGTTTACCTTAAGACCGTATTCCCTTCTCTCTTCTGGTGGTACTTCCCTTATGCGTGTTATGGCTTGGGTTATGAGTCCATTTTTCCCGAGATATTTAGCTTTGAGCTGTTGTAGTCGACTGAGATCTTTTACATCCTTTATACTGTCTTCAAGTTCTCCCTGAAAACTTTGAAAGTCTATCATACGGGCTGAGCCAAAGATTCCTTCGCCTTCTCCACTATCTTGGAAAAACCTTCTGGGTCTCTCACTGCCATCTCTGCAAGCATTTTCCTGTTTAGATTTATACCAGCCTTCGATAGACCATTCATAAACTTGCTGTAAGAAAGACCATGAACCCTGACCGCTGCGTTTATACGAGCAATCCAGAGTCTTCTAAACTGTCTCTTTCTTTGCCTTCTGTCTCTATACTGATATTGCAGGGCTCTAAAAACATACTCTTTTGCCCTTCTGTATACGTTCTTACGCTGACCTCTAAAGCCCTTTGCCAGCTTTAGTATCTTCTTCTTAAACTTCCTTGAAGAGGGACCCTTTACACGCATCTTTGCCTCCTATAGTTTCCTGCAAGACAATAAATTATAGCATAATCTATTCTGTCAACTCCTCCGCATGGTAAGAAGACCTTGCCAAAGGCTTAGAAAGGACTCTCTCAAAGCCTATCTGTAGGGCTATCTCCTCAAGCCTTTTAAACTCCTCCTCAGAGTATAACCTTTTCACAGGATAGTGTTTTAAACTTGGTTGCAAATACTGACCTATAACAAGGATAGAAACGCCTGCATTTTTAAGGTCTTCCATGGTTTTAAGAATTTCCTCCCAGCCTTCCCCAAAACCAACCATAATACCAGACTTAACAGGTGCCACTTTGCTTTCTGAATAGAACTTAAGCACTCTTAAACTTCTTTTGTACTCTCCTTGAGGTCTTACCTCTTTAAAGACCCTCTCTACAGTCTCTATATTGTGAGAAAGTATATGGGGTCTTGACTCTACCACCTTCTCCAAAGACATTTCAGAACCCCGAAAGTCTGGCGTTAACACCTCTATCCTTAGATTGCTGTCTTTGGACTTTAAAAACTCCACGCATTTTTTAAAGTGTCCCGCACCGTAATCTGGCAAGTCATCCCTGTCTACAGAAGTAATTACCACATGCTTGAGCCCAAGTTCCTTTATCGCATAATAAAGTCTTACTGGTTCTGATGGATCTGGTGGTTTTGGCTTTCCAGTGGATACGTGGCAATACTTACAGGCTCTTGTGCAAAAACTTCCCAATATAAGAAAGGTGGCGGTTCCCTTTGAAAAACACTCTCCTATGTTGGGGCAGAGAGATTCTTCACAAACGGTATTGAGAGAATATTTTTTGACTATCTGCAAAGTTTTTCCGATTAGTTCCGTCTGGGGTGCCTTAACTGAGAACATATTTCAAAAGCTCCCTTTTGCCCTTGCCTTCCTTTGAAGAGGTCAGCACTACGTCCGCATAAGAGACTTCCCTTAACCTTTTTAGACTTGAGCTAATCTCTCTTTGACTTGCTCTGTCGCACTTGGTGAGAGCTATAACGTGGGGGAGTTTAAGGCTCTGGAGCCATTGGATGCTTTCTATATCAAGCTCTGTGGGACCTACGAGGCTGTCAATGAGTAAAACCACCAACTTTATATTTCTCCCACAGGTGTGGAAGTAATTTTCTATTATCCTCTTCCACTCGTCTCTTAGTTTTTTTGAAACCTTTGCATATCCATAGCCCGGAAGGTCTACGAGGTATAGGTTATATTCTTCAAGCAGAAAAAAGTTTATAGCCCTTGTTCTGCCCGGCTCTTTGCTTACTCTTGCTATATCCCTACCAACAAGCATATTTATCAGAGAAGACTTTCCCACATTTGACCTTCCTACAAAGACCACATGCCTTAGCTCATCCTTCGGAAAGTTTTCAAAAAAGCTCCCTAAAAACCTAACCTTCATATTGCCTTGCTCTTTTCTAAGAGCTCCTTTACCTCACCCACAAGATAGAGAGAGCCAAGAACTAAGAGGTCTTCCTTTATTTCAAACACTTGCTCCGCCCCATCAAGAAGAAGCACCTCTCTAAAGCCCACTTCCCTTGCCTTTTCGTATAGCTTTGTCAAATCCTCTCCTCTGTGATGCTTCAATGGAACAAGGTAGACCTTATCTGAAAGCTCTCTAAGGTAAGAAAGAGAAAGCTCCCATTCCTTATCCCTAAGAGCGGTAAAAACAGGTGTAAGGCTTCCAAAGTGCTTTTTTACTTCTTTTACAACCCTTGTCACTCCATCAGGATTGTGGGCTCCGTCCAACAAAAGCAGTGGTTTTTCCCTAACTATTTCCATCCTGCCTTCCCACTTTGTGTCTTTGAGTGCTCTTCTCAAAGGTTCTTCTTTTAGGTCAATCAAAAGTCCTACAGCTTTTATGGCAAGGCTTACGTTGTCTACCTGATACCTTCCCCATAAACCAAGCTCTGCATCCTTAAGCTTTACATATTCGTCTTGATAGAAGTCCAATACTGTCCTTGTCCCCTCAACCCTTCCAGAGGAAAAAAAGTCTATACCTGCCACCCATAGGTCCTTTATATCGCATAGCTCAAGGGCTTTCGTATACAAAGGATATTTCATGCTTCCCAAAACTAAGGGCTTGCCTCTTGTATATATGCCTAATTTTTCCAATGCTCTGCTTTCACAATCTTTTCCAAGCCACTTTGTGTGGTCTCTTTGTACGTTGGTTATTACGCATACTTCAGGTTGGCAAACCTTTGTGGCGTCCCACCTTCCACCCATCCCCACCTCAAAAACCGCAAAGTCTACCTCTTCTTCCTCAAAGTATAGCAGTGCTATAAGGGTGCAGGCTTCGAAGTATGTAAGCTCAAACCTTTCAAAAACACCTTTTAGTTCTTCCACATACTCCGAAAGCCTTTCCTCGTATATCTTATCTCCGTTTATCCTCCATCTTTCTCGCTCCTCAAAAAGATGTGGAGACACAAACCATCCTACCTTGTAGCCATGATATCTGAGTATATTTTGAGCAAAGGCACAGGTAGAACCCTTTCCGTTGGTCCCACCTACTTGAAGAGAAGTATAGGAAGGTTTAAAGGAGAGATAGCTTATCGCTCTTTCTATTCTATCCAGAGTGGGGACTATTTGATAGTCTTTGCCCCTATAAAGGTCGTAAATCTGCATAAGGATAAATTATAGCCCCCCAGAAGGGGGAAGGTTTAAGACAAAACCCTTACGTTCTTTGCCCTTAAGCCCTTTGTATCTTGCTCTACTTCAAACTCAACCCTTTGCCCTTGCTCAAGAGTTTTAAAGCCTCTTTGCTGTATGGCGGAGAAGTGAACGAACACATCTCCTTGATTGTCATCGCGGGTTATAAAGCCATAACCCTTTTCCTTGCTGAACCATTTGACTGTGCCTGTGAATGACATGGAACAAAAACCTCCTTAAAAATTATTACTGAGCAAGTCAGAAAGGTAGGCGCCCTCCCTTTCTTTACTTACTCTTTGCATAATCATAAACCGTCCACTTGTCTTTGTCAAGAGGTAGGCATATAATTAAAAGGCAAGGAGGTAAAAAAATGCATTTTCCACTACCTTGGCAGATAGTACTCATACTTCTTGTAGTCCTTGTTATATTTGGTGCATCAAAATTGCCAGAATTTGGTAAGGGCTTAGGTGAAGGTATAAGAAACTTCAAAAAAGCCCTCTCGGGCGAAACAGAAGAAGAGAAAAAACCAGAAAAGAAGGAACAAGCATGATACCACAGCTTTCCCTTACTGAGATCCTTCTTATACTTTTGGTGGTTATGGTTTTGTTTGGAGCAGGTAGACTTCCAGAAGTTGGAAGGTCCTTAGGCGAAGGTATAAGAAACTTCAAAAAGGCCTTCTCAGGTGAGGAGGAGAAGGTAAAGGAGGTTAAGGGTCAAGAAGTGAAAGAAGGAGAGAAATCTTAGCCTTCGCCAAGCCTTTCCCTCACTAACCTTCCCAATATACCGTTTATAAACTTTGCTGATTTTTTACCCGCATACTTCTGTGCTAACTTTACATAGTCATATATAGTAAGCTTGGGGTTTTTAACACCTATATACAAAAACTCCGCAATGGCTATCCTCAATAGATTCCTCTCTATGTACCCAACCCTGTCTATGTCCCACTTTTCGGAGAGCTCTGCTATAAGTTTGTCAATGTGAATAGAATTATCCATGTATGTCCTTACCAGTTTTCTTATGTATCTCCTTTGGTCTGAAATATCTATTCGGTTTGCGGATATGTATTCTTCCACAAGCCCCTCTAGTGGTTCGCCCTTCATATCCCACTGGTATAGAATCAAAAAGGCATCCTTTCTTGCTTTTGGCTTGTATATCATTCAAAACTTCTAAGAAGGTTTACCATTTCCATAACAGATAACGCAGATTCCCAGCCCTTGTTGCCCTGTTTCGTTCCAGCTCTTTCCACCGCTTGTTCCAAGGTGTCCGCAGTTATAATGCCAAAGCTAACAGGCTTGCCAGTCTCAATGCTTACCATGGCAAGACCTTTTGCAACTTCGCTTGCTATATAATCAAAGTGTGGGGTCTGTCCTCTTATGAGAACTCCGAGGGCAACTACGCCATCCACCCTCTTTTTGTTTATGAGCTCCTTTACTGCAATGGGAATTTCCCAAGACCCTGGGACCCTTACAAGATGTATGTTTTCTTCGCTTCCTCCATGTCTAAGGATGCAGTCTATAGCTCCTTCTATGAGCCTATCTACAAGAAGTTGGTTAAACCTGCTTGCCACTATGCCAAAGCTAAAACCTTCCGCCTTTAAAAAACCTTCATACTTGTGCATCACCTAACCTCCAATTGTCTATAAGCCTAGTATTGCCTACCCACACCGCAAGAAGTATTCTATCATTTACTTTTGCGTAACTAACAGGTTTTAGCTCTTGGTCGGTTATTTCCACATAATCTATTCCTTTTACATGTGGATGCTTCAGTATAAACTCCCTTATGGCTTCTTTTAGAAGGTTTGCATCAGTATTGCCGCTATTGAATAGCTTCTCTGCAAGGAGAAAAGACCTATAAAGAGAAAGGGCAGACTCTCTCTCTTCGGATGAGAGGTACGTGTTTCTTGAACTAAGGGCAAGCCCGTCATGGTCCCTAACTGTAGGAATGGGAACTATTTCTACAGGTAAGCTTAAGTCCTTTACAAGCCTTTGTATCACCTTGAGTTGTTGATAGTCCTTCTCTCCAAAGTATGCCCTGTCTGGCTGTATTATGTTAAAGAGCTTAAGCACTACAGTGCATACGCCGTTAAAGTGCCCTGGTCTAAATTTGCCCTCCAATATGTCTGTTAGTCCTCTAATCTCGATGTTTATAAGGGGCATTTCTGGATACATGTCCTCATCGGAGGGAGCAAGAACCACATCCACACCCTCTTCCGCACATATGCTTATGTCTTTCTCTAAGTCTCTTGGATATCTTTCATAGTCTTCTCCTTGAGCAAACTGAAGAGGGTTTACATATATGCTTACCACTGTTATATCGTTCTGTATCTTTGACTCCCTTATAAGCCTCCTGTGCCCATCATGAAGATAGCCCATAGTTGGGACAAAGCCCACACTCTGATTGCTGCCGCATCTCGCAGACTTCAGGTAATTCCTTATTTCCCTTGACTTTCTAAAAAGCGTAGGCATGGCACACAGTTTAAGGGAATATAATTATAGCACATGTCCGCAAAAGGTAGTTTTCTTATTCTCAGAAGGTTCAGGGCAGGCGACGAGGATATAATCTTAAAGGTTTATGGAACCTGTGGGATTACGAAGGTTTTTGTGCCAAGCGGGCTAAGGGTAGAAAGGGGGCTTTTGGGATACATAGAGCCTTTCAACTTCATAAGCATTGTATACAAGCAGTCAGGGAACATCATAATCCTTCAAGACCTACTTGAGGTAGAGTTCTTATCCTATCTTTCCCTTGAAGATTACAAAAAGTATATGTGGATGAACTCTCTTGCATTCTTTGTAGAGAGATGGTTTCTTCAATATGACCCTGAACTTTTCAATATGCTCCTCTCTTACATAGGCATAAACCCAGAAAACCATAGCATTTTTCTTCTAAGGTTTAAGTTGGAGTTTTTGAAACATCTTGGACTTTATAAGGAAGATATCTTCGAGGAAAGGCTCAGAGGATTTGTGAAGAGGTTGATAGAAGAACAAGCCCTAAGGAAACTTGAAAGACTAAGAGTAAGTAAAGAACTCCTTACAAAGCTTGATGAAGCAATAGAATTTCATATTTCTTCTTCTTTGTAGAGCTCTAATATCCTTTGAATTATCTTAGAAGTAGAAATATCAAATTCAAACTCAATCCTCTCCACCTTCCCACCATAAGACAGCACAAAGTCCGCACCCACTATATCTTCTATGTGCCAGTCCGCACCTTTTACAAGTACATGAGGTCTTATAGCCTTTATGAGCTCTATGGGTGTGTCCTCTTCAAACACGACTACATAATCCACTGGCTTGAGGCTGTCAAGCAGGTAAGCCCTCATATGCTGGGGTATTATGGGTCTTTTTGAACCCTTTATTCTTCTAATAGAGTTGTCGGAGTTTAATCCTACAACCAATATATCGCCAAAGCCTTTTGCTTTTGTAAGATAGTGGACATGCCCTGCATGAATTAGGTCAAAGCATCCGTTGGTGAAAACTATTCTCTTTTTATCTCTGAGAGGCTCAAGAACACTTAAAAGCTCTTCAAGACTAAGAATCATATTTCCTTAGCATTATAGCAGTAGAATAAATTCTTTCGTATTCTCTGGCACTTTTTTCCCAAGAAAAATCCTTTTTCATACACCTTTTTATTATCTCCTGCCATTCCCTTGAATGGTCGCAGGTGTGCATGTCGTAGTATACCCTCGCCTTCAAAAGAGCATGCATAAGGTCTTTGCTTGAGTATTCCTGAAAGGCAAAGCCGTTTCCCTCGTGGGGTGTTTCCACGAAGTCCACCACTGTGTCCTTTAGCCCGCCAGTTGACCTCACTATAGGAACAGTGCCGTATCTCATGGCTATCATCTGAGATATACCGCAAGGCTCAAAGAGAGAGGGCATAAGAAACATATCCGCACCTGCGAATATCTTGTGAGCAAGCTCCTCGTTGTATTCTATCCTTACCCTTACGCTTTCTGGGTGTTTTTTCATGAACCCTATAAGCATGTCCTGATACTTCTCCTCTCCAGAACCCAAAAAGACAAAGTCAAAGCCCTCTCTGACCGCTTCGCATATGATACCTTGAACAAGGTCAAGACCCTTTTGTGCGGTAAGCCTTGAAACCATTCCTACAAGAGGTTTCTCATGTATAGTCTTTAATCCAAAGGTCTCTTTGAGATGCTTTTTGTTGTTTGCCTTTCCCTTGGAGAAGTTTTTCAAATTATAGTGGTGTTTTATGAGCCCGTCGGATTCAGGATTCCAAACATCGTAGTCTATACCATTGAGGATACCAAAAAAGTATTTTTTTTCCCTTATAAGACCCTCAAGTCCATAACAATAGTGTCTTAGTTCTTCCGCATAGGATGGGCTAACAGTAGTCAGTACATCACAGAAGGCTATACCAGACTTGAGGAAGTTTATCCTACCATAGAACTCTATGCCTGTAAATGGGTGATAAACATCCCAGGGCAGGTTCAAAAGGGGCAAAAAGTGTGGGTCGTATATACCTTGATGGAGAGCGTTGTGTATGGTGAATATTGTAGGGATGTGGTTTAACTCTGGATAATGTATTGTCTTATAAAGGGGCAAAAGTCCAGTATGCCAGTCGTGTATATGTATGAGGTCGGGTTTAATCTGAAGACTTTTTATGACCTCAAGGCTTGCCAAAGACAAAAAGCCAAACCTTAGGGGGTTGTCCTCGTATTCACCCTTCGGGGTTGAATATATGTGTTCTCTTTGATAATATTCGGGATAGTCCAGAAAGTAATATCTCACATGGTCTTTTATCTCTTCAAGAACTCCAAACTCCAGCCAATGGTTGTTAAAAAAAACCTTCCCCTTAGCCAGGCTTTTGGGCTCTACTCTGACCTTTGAATATCTTGGCATTATCACATAGAGGGTGTGTCCAAGCTTTATAAGTGCCTTCGCAAGAGAGTGAACCACATCCCCAAGACCTCCCGCTTTCACAAAGGCAGAACTTTCTGAAGCAACAAACACTATTTTCATAGCTCCCCCTTAAAATTATAGTCTATGGTAGACAACCTTTTGTTAAGATTTATTGAAGAAGACTTGGGGCGGGGAGATGTAACCACGGAGGGCGTATTCAGAGGCGAGAGGGCAAGAGGAGTTATAAGGGCAAAGGAAGGTGGAGTCCTTGCTGGGATAGAGTTCGCTCTCAGGGTTTTTCAGCTCTTAGGAGAGGTAAAGCTAATAGGTGCAATGAAGGACGGAGAAGAGTTTTCCAGGGGTGATGAAATTTTGGTAATTGAAGCTTCCGCAAATGCGCTTTTGATGGGTGAGAGGGTAGCCCTTAATCTTCTACAGAGGCTGAGCGGAATAGCAACCCTAACGCGAGAGTTTGTTAAAGCCCTTGAGGGAACTGGAGTAAGGATCCTTGATACAAGAAAAACCACGCCCGGTATGAGGTACTTTGAAAAATACGCAGTAAAAGTAGGAGGTGGTCTTAACCACAGATATGCCCTCTATGACATGGTGTTAATAAAAGACAATCACAAAGCCATAGCGGGTAGCATCACAGAGGCAGTCAAAAGGGTTAGAGAAAGGATAAGCCCAGTCTACAAAATTGAGGTGGAAGTGGAAAATCTCCAAGAGCTCCAAGAGGCTCTGCAGTGTGGTGTTGATATGGTATTGCTTGACAACTTCAGCCCAGAGGAAGTTAAAGAGGCTGTAAAACTAACAAAAGGCAAGGTTATGTTGGAGGTGTCGGGGAATATAAACCTTCAAAACATAAAGGACTATGCTATAGAAGGCGTTCACTTTATATCAAGCGGTGCAATAACCCACTCCGCCAGATGGCTTGACTTGAGCATGAGGCTTTTTAGAATATAATTAATAATTTAAGGAGGTTAGGATGTTTCAAGTTCCAGAGGTTGGACCACAAGAGGCAAAGGAGATGCTTCAAAGGGATAATGTAGTCCTTCTTGATGTTAGAACACCGCAGGAGCATGTTCAACTTAGAATTCCCAACTCTATGCTAATACCCCTTGATGAACTTAGATACGCCTTCAAAGACCTTCCAAAGGACAAAACCTACATAGTTTACTGCAGGAGCGGTGAAAGAAGTGCCTTTGCGGTATACTTCCTTAGGCACATGGGCTATGAAGCATACAACCTATCAGGTGGTATAATTATCTGGCCCTACGAGAAGGAGTCTGGACCTCCTAAATGAAAAGGCTAATAGCCTTACTCTTCCTTTTAGCAGGTTGTGGCATCAAGGCAAACCCAGAGGTGCTAAAGGCTCCAGAGGTTGAGATTAAAAGGATAGGACAAAAGGTTTATGTAAAAAGCCTTTCTGGGGAGGTGCAAATAAAAGGATTTGAAAGACAAGGCGATTACTGGGTGAGAGAGGAAGAAAGACCTTTTTGCTTTGTAGTGGAAAGGATTGGAGAATCTTCGAAGAAGTTTTGCGTGGCTGGTGCTTTTGAAGAAAAGCCTTATTTGAAAATATCAGAGGGCGAAGTTATAGAGGTTTACCCTTCTAACTTTGAAGCCTACAGGCTATATAACCTCAGAGACAGCTCCCTATCCCTTGAGAATGCCAAAACCTTCAGAGAATCCATAAAGTTAGAAAGAGACTACTGGGA
>JAXSOP010000011.1:0-20170 GCA_037926125.1 Aquificaceae bacterium | reverse complement strand
AAGCCTGCGGAGGTGCAGGCTCTTGCGGAACTCCCACCCAAAGAGGTGCTTATTTCCAAGCTTATGGGGGCTATTCAAGGACCCATATACGCCCTCGTTATGGCTCTCAAGTCCGCACCTCAAAAGCTTGTGCTTACACTTAAAGCCATAGAAGAGAAAAAATCTCAATAAGGAGGTATAGACATGGCAACACTTACCATCGACGAAATCGTTGAAGCCATAGGCAACATGACACTGCTTGAGGTGGCAGAGCTTGTTAAAAAGCTCGAAGAGAAGTTTGGCGTGTCCGCTGCTATGGTAGCTGCAGCACCCGTAGCAGCAGCTGGAGCACCTGCCGCTGGAGCACCTGCGGTTGAGGAGAAGACGGAATTTGACGTAATACTCAAGTCCGCTGGAGCTAACAAGATAAACGTGATAAAGGTGGTCAGAGAGCTCACCGGACTTGGTCTCAAAGAAGCAAAGGACCTTGTAGAAGGTGCTCCAAAGCCTGTCAAGGAAGGTGTTCCAAAGGAAGAGGCGGAGAAGATAGCTGCAAAGCTCAAGGAGGCTGGCGCGGAAGTAGAGATAAAGTGAACTTGATTCTCCCATGGGATGGTTTTATGAAGCTTTCCCCCTGCACATGCAGGGGGTATTTTGTTTTAATATTGACTTTAATTAGGAAATCATGTATAATTATAAGCTTATCCTACGAAGAGGGTTGAAGACATGAGGAAAAATATGCCCTTACCAAGGAAATTCTTCGGTAGAAGGGAGGAGTTTGTTAGCCCACCATACCTTCTTTTCCTCCCAAAGGAGTCCTTTGAGTCTTTTATACAGTTCTACACTCCACCCTCTCAGAGGGAACAGAAGGGTCTTGAATATGTGTTTTCCACCTCTTTTCCCTTTGTAGACCCTGACGAAAAGATAATTCTTGAATACTTAGGTTACGAAGTAGGAGATTGGGAGTGTAACAGGTGTGGCTACAAGGCTTACACAGACCAAGACTTTTTGGGTGGCTATGGTGTAAACTGTCCAAAATGTGGAACTTTGCTGGTCCTTAAGGAAAAGTATACAGAAGAGGAATGCAAAATAAAGGGCTTTACCTACTCTATGCCTCTTAGGGTTATG
Organism: Aquificaceae bacterium; assembly: GCA_037926125.1. Taxonomy (GTDB): domain Bacteria; phylum Aquificota; class Aquificia; order Aquificales; family Aquificaceae; genus Pampinifervens. Next base: position 19,063 of record JAXSOP010000011.1, on the reverse strand, counting down.
GTAAGGCTAAGAACTAAGACCAAAAAGGGTGAAAGGGTGGGAGAGCCCAAAAAGGTCTACTTTGGCGAAGTGCCTATGATGACAAAGACTGGCTCTTTTATCATAAATGGCAGTGAAAGAATAGTGGTGAGCCAGCTCATACGCTCTCCGGGTGTGTTCTTTGAGGAAAAAGAGGAGCGTCAAAAGGATACCACTATAATCCGTATGATATATAGGGCAAGTATTATACCTGACAAAGGACCAAGAGTTGAGTTTGAACTTTCAAGCACCACGGATATACTTTCTTCAAGGATAGACAAGCGTAAGGTGGGTGGGACCTTTGTCCTTAGAGCCTTGGGTCTTGAGACCGCATACGATATACTTAAACCTTTCTATCCAGATACAAGAGCCTTTTTCGTGCAAAATGGAACAATATTTGACAAAGATACAGGCGAAGAGTATAAGTTGGAAGACTTAGAGAGCTTTTACCTTTTTGCAATCCTTCGCTACAGAGCAAAGCTGGAAGAAAAGGGTATTGAAGAGGAGATACTTGAAGAGAGGTTTATTGAGGAAATTGACCAGCTTGAAAGGCTTTTGAAAGATGAGAGGATAAAGATAGACCTCATATCCGCAGTTCCAAAGGAAAGTGCGGTAAAGAATCCGTATGGTAAGATACTCATAGAAACCTTAATAGCGGAAACCGCTCCAAAAGACAATGACAAGAAAAGTCCACTCAAGATACCTGCAAGGTTTACCCTTAGGGACATCGCTCTTGTGGACATATACAAGAAGCTCAGGGCAGTAGAGCCCATGGTAATGGAGCTTGAACATCTTATAAGTAGAGCAAGGGCTCACTTTGACCTATACTTTAGAGACCTTACCAGATACGACCTTTCAAAGGTGGGAAGGGTAAAGCTCAACGCAAAGGTCCACGGGATTCCAAAGGAGCTAAAACCTGCAGACTTTGAAAGACTACCAAGCCTTCCACCTCTTGCTCTTGCGGAGGATGTGGGTAGTTTCAAGGCTGGGACTTTGATAACCCAAGAAGTGCTCTCTGAGGTCTTTAAGATAAAAGATAGCGTAAGGGTAAAAGACTACACAGAAGGTCAAGCGAGGTTCCTCAGCGCCCTTGACCTTGTAAACACAATAAAGTATCTTATAAACCTCAGATACGGAAGGGAGAAAAAGGATGACATAGCCTATCTTGGCAACAGAAGAATAAGAGCGGTAGGTGAGCTTTTAGAAAATCAGGCAAGGATAGGCATAGCCAGAATGGAAAAGTTCTTCAGAGACAGGTGCACTGTCGCAAACCCAGAAGACCCTAACCTAAAGCCTCAAGACCTTCTAAATCCCAGATACCTAACCAGCGCCCTTTACGAGTTTCTAAAGGGCGGTACGCTTTCTCAATACCTTGACAATACGAACCCACTTTCCTCTCTCACTCACAAGAGAAGGCTCTCCGCACTGGGTCCTGGTGGTCTAACCAGGGAAAGTGCCAAGTTTGAGATAAGAGACGTTCATCCCTCCCACTACGGAAGGATATGTCCCATTGAAACGCCAGAAGGTCAAAACATAGGTCTTGTAACTTCTCTAACCGTATACGCTCAAACCAACGAGTATGGTTTTATCGTCACCCCCTATAGGAAGGTGGAGAATGGAAAGGTTACCGACAAAGTTGAATATCTTGCTGCATATGAGGAGGAAAACTTTGTTATAGCTCAGTATACCCCAACCGATGAGGAGGGTAGAATCCTTAGTGATAGGGTCTATGTGCGATACAAGAACGACATACAAATAGTAAAGCCAGAGCTGGTCCACTATATGGATGTTTCTCCAAGACAGGTTATATCCGTATCCGCATCTCTCATACCTTTCCTTGAGCATGACGATGCTAACAGGGCTCTTATGGGTTCTAATATGCAAAGGCAGGCGGTTCCTCTCATATTTACCTCTTCACCTCTTGTAGGCACTGGTATGGAAAAGAAGGTTGCTTTTGACAGTGGTGCGGTAGTGGTAGCAAAAAGAGGTGGTGTGGTAGAAGAAGTGGACTCCAAGAGGATAATAATAAGGGTTAACCCAGAAGAGATAAACTTTGCAGACCCTACTGACATTGGCATAGACATCTATGAGCTCAAGAAGTTTGAAAGGACTAATCAAAATACCTGTATAAATCAAAGACCTCTTGTGGTCAAGGGTCAAAGGGTAAGCAAAGGAGAGCTACTTGCGGATGGTCAATCCACCTTTAGGGGAGAGTTAGCCCTTGGTAGAGATGTGCTGGTTGCCTTTATGCCATGGAGAGGATACAATTTTGAGGACGCTATCGTTATATCTGAGAGACTTGTCAAAGAGGACGTATACACTTCCATACACATAGAGGAGCTTGAGGTAGAGGCAAGGGAAACGAAGATAGGTAATGAGGAGATAACTCGTCAAATACCAGGTGTTCCAGAAAGACTCCTTTTCCATCTTGACGAGTTTGGCATAGTAAAGGTGGGAACTTACGTAAAGCCTGGAGATATATTGGTTGGAAAGGTAACACCCAAGGGCGAAGCTCAGCTCACACCCGAAGAAAAGCTTCTCCAGGCTATATTCGGTGAGAAGTCCAGAGACGTTAAAGACACCTCGCTTAGGTGCCCGCCGGGCGTAGAGGGTGTGGTGGTGGATGTAAAGGTCTTTGTGAAAAAAACTGGAGAGAAAAGGAACTACCTTGCGGAACATGTGGAAAGAATTGAAAGAGAAGAGCTGGAAAGGGAATTAGAAAAGAAGAAGAGCCTCATCGTTGAGGGTAGGAACAGAACGGTAAAGGCTTTGGTGCTTGGTAGGAAGTTGGATAAGGAGATAACCGTTAAGAAAAAGGTATACAAGGCGGGCACCGTGATAGATGATAAGGTTTTTGAGGAGCTACTGAACTATATAATAACCAAACCAGAAAACCTTTTTGAAGATGAAGAACTATGCAAGAAGATAAATGAACTAAGGGAAAGGACGCGCTTCCAAGTGGATATGCTTTCACGCATCTATGAAGACAAAATGGAGTCTATAGGAAAGCGTAGTGAGCTACCAGCGGGTGTTCTTGCTCTCGTAAAGGTATACATAGCACAGAAAAGGAAGATAAAAGTGGGAGACAAAATGGCAGGTCGTCATGGAAACAAGGGTGTTATATCGGTAGTGCTCCCTGTGGAGGATATGCCTTTCCTTGAGGATGGAACTCCCGTGGACATTGTGCTAAACCCACTTGGTGTGCCTTCTCGTATGAACGTGGGACAGATATTGGAAACACACCTTGGCTGGGCTTCCAAAGAGCTAGGCAAAAGGCTAAGGGAGCTTATAGAAGAAGGAGCGGAAAGGCAAGAACTCATAGAATTTCTCAAGAAGGTATATGCGGTGGGCGATGTGAAAGGTGAAAACCAAAAGTATGTGGAAGAGTTTCTACAAGCTCTTGACGAAGAGAGCTTTAAGGAGGTGATTAACCTTTATGCAGAAAGGGGTGTGCCTATGGCAACTCCCGCCTTTGAGGGTGCAAGCGAAGAACACATAAAGGAACTTCTCAGAATGGCAGGGCTTCCGGAAGATGGGAAAACTGTCCTTTACGATGGAAGAACTGGAGAACCCTTTGATATGAGAGTCACGGTTGGATATATGCATATGCTCAAACTTATACACATGGTAGATGACAAAATACACGCCCGTAGCACTGGTCCTTACTCCTTGGTTACTCAACAGCCTCTTGGTGGAAGAGCGCAGTTGGGAGGTCAAAGGCTTGGAGAAATGGAAGTTTGGGCTCTGGAGGCTCACGGTGCAGCACACACCCTTCAGGAAATGCTCACCGTTAAGTCCGACGACATAGAGGGAAGGACAAAGGTTTACGAATCTATTGTCAAGGGTAAATACATGTATCAACCTGGAGTGCCAGAGTCCTTTAGGGTTCTTGTGCGTGAACTAAAGGCTTTGGGACTTAACGTAAGGTGTGAAAACGGGGCTATAATGCCCTGTGACCAGATAGATATTGAGGAGGAGCAGTGATGAGAAAAGGGCTTTTACCCTTTGAAAAGATAAAGCTTATGCTTGCCTCTCCGGAAGAGATAAGAAGATGGAGCTACGGAGAGGTAAAAAAGCCAGAAACTATAAACTATAGAACTCACAAACCTGAAAAGGATGGTCTTTTCTGTGCAAAGATCTTTGGTCCTATAAAAGACTACGAGTGTCTATGCGGAAAATACAGGGGTAAGCGTTATGAGGGAACCATATGCGATAGATGTGGTGTGGAGGTTACAAGGTCTTACGTAAGACGTGAAAGGTTTGGACATATAGAACTGGCAGCCCCTGTAGCTCACATATGGTTTCTAAAAAGCACTCCTTCAAAGATAGGCACCCTTTTGGGTCTTTCTGTCAGGGATGTAGAAAGGGTCATCTACTTTGAGTCTTATCTTGTTATAGAGTATCCTATGAACGAGGAGGAAGAAAAAGCCTTTGCTCAACAAGAAGACACCATCCCCCTCAAGGATGATATGGGTAATACAAAGTTTGTAAAGCTACATGTGGTGGAAGAGGAAGTCTACAACGCACAGTTTGCAACCAGTTTGGAGCATAAGTATGAAGGGGGTATGGGTGCAGAGATAATAAAGAAGGTGCTCGCTTCTCTTGACCTTGAAGCCTATGCCAAAAAGCTCAGAGAGGAGATAAGACCTTATAGTTTGGGCTATGAGGATCTCTCTGAGGAGCTATACAACAAATACAGAAAGCTATACGAGCGCATGGTTAGGGTGCTTGCAGAAGATTTCAGGCTATACAGCGTTGACATAAAGGTTCCAGAGAGTGTAACTCTTGAGCAGGTGCTACATGAAATTATATTTGGCAATCTTTATCTCAATACGGATACAGGAGAGATTTCAGAGGAACCCTTTGAAGGCTTTATGACTGGTAAGGAAGCCATCCAAGCCTATTATGAAAAGGCTCGTCAGAAAAGGAAAGACCTACCAGTCTTTGAAAAGATAAAGGGTGATATAAGGAGTGCGGTTCTTAAAGAGGTCTCAGAATCAAAGGTCAAAAAGGTCCTAAGAGTCCTCAAGCTGGTGGAGGACTTTATAAAGAGTGGAAACAAACCCGAGTGGATGATATTGGAGGTGCTTCCTGTTCTTCCACCAGAGCTAAGACCTCTTGTCGCCCTTGACGGTGGAAGGTTTGCTACCTCAGACCTTAATGACCTCTACAGAAGGATAATAAACCGCAACAACAGGCTAAAGAGACTTATAGAACTGGATGCACCGGAGATAATCATAAGGAACGAAAAGAGGATGCTTCAAGAGGTGGTCTCCGCCCTTATTGACAATGGAAAACGCGGAAGGGTGGTAACCCAAAATGGAAGAGCTCTAAAGTCCCTTTCTGACTACCTCAGAGGTAAACAAGGACGCTTTAGACAAAACCTACTTGGTAAAAGAGTGGACTATTCTGGTCGTAGCGTTATAGTGGTAGGTCCAGAGCTTAAGATGCACCAGTGTGGTCTTCCAAGGATTATGGCTCTTGAGCTCTTTAAACCTTTTGTCTATAGAAGGCTTGAGGAGAAGGGTTATGCGACTTCCATAAAGAACGCCAAAAAGCTCGTAGAACAGAAAACTCCAGAGGTGTGGGAGTGTCTTGAGGAAGTGGTAAAACAGCATCCTGTGCTTCTTAACCGCGCACCAACATTGCACAGGATGTCTATTCAGGCTTTTGAACCAGTGCTCGTGGACGGCAAAGCCATACAACTACACCCCCTTGTTTGTCCACCCTTCAATGCGGACTTTGACGGCGACCAAATGGCAGTGCATGTGCCCCTTGGTATAACCGCACAGCTGGAAGCTTACATACTTATGCTCTCCACCCAAAACATTCTCTCACCAGCACACGGTAAGCCCATCACCATGCCTTCTCAGGATATGATCTTAGGTGTCTACTACATGACCCAAGAGGTTCCTGGTGTAAAGGGTGAGAGTAAGCTCTTCTTCAGCAGGGAAGAGGTCCTTCTTGCCCTTGAGAATAAGAAGGTAGATATGCACGCACGAATAAAGCTCAGGCTTGAAGATGGAAAGCTTATTGAAACAACCCCCGGTAGAGTTCTCTTTAACAGCATACTGCCGGAGGGTCATTCCTTCGTAAACGAACCCTTAGACAAGAAGAAAATCTCCAAGCTTATAGCTAATATTTACAATAAGTATGGCACGGAGAGGACCGCACAGTTTCTTGATGACCTTAAAGATTTAGGCTTCAACATAGCCACAAAGGCTGCAGTATCCATAGGTATAGAGGACCTGCAAATACCCGGTGTAAAGAAAGACATACTTAAAGAAGCTTTTGAGCAAACAGACGAAATTGCGGAACTGCACAGAAAAGGCATAATAACCGCAAAGGAGCGTTATAACAGGATAATTGACCTTTGGTCGGAGATAACAGACAAGGTCTCAAAGGCTATGTTTGAGGAGATAGAAAAGAGCACGAGAAAGGAAAGAGATAAGGTCTACACGGGCATTTTCAACCCCATATACATGATGGCAAACTCTGGAGCTCGTGGAAACAGAGACCAAATAAGACAGCTCGCTGCTATGAGAGGTCTTATGGCAAAGCACACGGGAGAGTTCATAGAAACGCCTATTGTGTCCAATTTCAGAGAAGGTCTTTCTGTGCTTGAGTATTTCATTTCCACCTACGGTGCAAGAAAGGGACTTGCGGACACAGCCCTAAAGACCGCTTTTGCGGGGTATCTGACCAGAAGGCTTGTGGATGTGGCACAGGATATAACCATAGTGGAGAAGGACTGTGGAACCCACAGGGGCATTGTCATGGAAGCTATAGTGGAAGGTGGCGAAGAAAAGGTTTCTCTCAAGGACAGGATAATAGGAAGAACCCTCGCAGAGGATGTGGTGGATCCATACACGGGAGAGGTTATAGCCAAGAGGAATCAGATAGTGGACGAAGAGCTCGCAGACAAGATAGTGCATGCTGGGATAGAAAAGGTAAAGGTTAGGTCTCCTCTCACTTGCGAATCTCAGTATGGTATATGTGCCATGTGCTATGGATGGGACCTCTCTCAAAGGAAGTTAGTGGACGTGGGAGAGGCGGTAGGAATAATCGCAGCACAGTCTATAGGAGAGCCTGGAACTCAGCTTACCATGAGAACCTTCCACATAGGCGGCGCTGCGGTGGCAGAAAGGGTGAAGGGTGAGCTTTACAACGAAAAGCAGGGAACTGTCAAATACTACAACATAAAACTTATCACAAACAGAGAAGGCAAAAAGATAAACATCTCCAAAGACGGAGCTATTGGGATACTTGACGCAGAGAGCAGAATGGTGGAGCGTCATGCGGTACCGTATGGTGCCAGCATACTGGTAGAGGAAGGAAAAGAAGTTTCAGAAAATACCCTATTGGCTGAATGGGACCCCTTCAACACCTTCATCATAGCGGAAGAAGGAGGAAGGGTTGAATTCAAGGATATAGCCCTTGATATTACGGTCAAAGAGGAGAGAGACCCACTTACTGGTAAGACCTCCACCGTTGTCTCCTTTACAAGACCCAAAGATGCCATGCTTCACACTCCAAAGATAGTGGTCCATACAGAGGATGGAAGAGAGATCTCCTACGACCTTCCTGTAAATTCCATACTAAACGTGCCAGAGGACAAGTTGAGCTTTGAGTGGATGGTGTGTCCCACCTGCAGTGAGTCCGAAGGTACAGAGATACAACACAAGTATTATGTGGTTAAGGACTATGTGGTTCAACCTGGAGATGTGCTGGCACGTATTCCAAAGGAAATGGCAAAGGTGCGTGATATCGTGGGAGGTCTCCCAAGAGTGGAAGAACTCTTTGAAGCAAGAAGACCCAAGAACCCAGCAATACTCACAGAGATTGATGGTATTGTAAGGATATTTGAGGATGCGGACGAAGTATTGGTCTTTAACCCAAAGACCGGAGATACCAGAAAGTATGATATAAGGAAAGACGAATACATCCTTGTGAGCCACGGACAGTTCGTGCAAAAGGGAACAAAAATAACAGATCGCATAGAAGCGGAGATAGAAGGACAAGTAAGGATAAAGGGTAGAGGCTACAGGATTGTGGTCTACAACAAGGAAACAGGGCTTCAAAAGGAATACTTTGTGCCTAAGGGTAAACACCTACTTGTAAAGAACGGTGACTCTGTAAACGCAGGAGACCCTCTCACCGATGGTACACCTGTGCCAGAGGAAATACTCAAAATAAAGGGTGTAGATGAGCTCCAGAAGTTCCTACTCAAAGAGGTTCAAATGGTCTACAGACTACAAGGCGTGGATATAAACGATAAGCACTTTGAGATAATAATCCGTCAAATGCTTAGGCGTAGGCGTATAGTAGACCCAGGAGACAGCAGGTTCTTGGTAAACGAAGAGGTAGAAGTAGAAGAGCTACAGCGGGAAGTGGAAAGGATACGAGCGGAAGGTGGCAAGATACCAAAGGCAGAACCCATACTTGTGGGTATATCAAAGGCTGCACTCACATCAAGGAGCTGGATTTCTGCGGCATCCTTCCAAGAAACCACAAAGGTGTTAACCGATGCAGCCTGCGAAGGTAAAGTGGACGAGCTAAGAGGCATAAAGGAGAATGTAATCATAGGCAATCTCATACCCGCAGGAACAGGTTTGTGGGAATATGCGGAGATAGATGTGCTTGAGGGAGAGGAGGCAAAAGTTTTCAAAAATGTGCTATAATAATCAGCTTAGGAGGTTTAAGGTATGCCTACCATAAACCAGCTTGTAAAACAAGGTAGGGAGAAGAAGAAGAAAAAGAGTAAAGCACCCGCTCTTCAGGGTAATCCTCAAAAGAGGGGAGTTTGTGTAAGGGTATACACGGTTACTCCCAAAAAGCCTAACTCCGCTTTAAGGAAAGTCGCAAGAGTAAGGCTATCAAACGGCATTGAGGTAACCGCCTACATACCTGGTGAAGGACACAACCTCCAGGAGCACTCCATAGTCTTGGTAAGAGGTGGAAGAGTAAAAGACCTTCCCGGTGTTCGTTATAAAGTTATAAGAGGCGCACTTGACGCTGCAGGTGTTGCCAATAGAAGACAGTCTAGGTCCAAATACGGCGTTAAGAGACCAAAAGCAGGTCAACAAACACAGGCGAAAGGAGGTAAGAAGTAATGCCAAGAAAGGGTCCTGTTCCCCCAAGAGAAATCCCTCCAGACCCAAAGTATGAGGATGTGATAGTCCACAAGCTCATCAACAAGGTAATGAAAAGTGGTAAGAAGTCCGTGGCGGAGTGGATAGTTTACAGTGCCCTTGAGTCCGCCGCAAAGGAAGTAAACATGCATCCTGTGGAGCTTCTTCATAAGGTGGTGGAAAAGCTAAAACCTGAGTTTGAAGTGCGCCCCAGAAGGGTAGGTGGTGCAACCTATCAGGTTCCCATAGAAGTCCCTCCAAGAAGGCAAATAAGCCTTGCTATCAAATGGCTGGTGGAAGCTGCAAGAGAAAGACCAAGACACAGAGGAAGTTATACCATGATAGAAAGATTAAAAGCGGAGCTCTTGGATGCACTAAACGAAAGGGGTGGTGCCATAAAGAAGAAGGAAGATACTCACAAGATGGCGGAAGCCAACAAGGTTTTTGCACACTTTAGATGGTAAGGAGGAAGTCATGCCAAGGCTTGTGCCCATAGAAAAGCTCAGAAACATAGGAATAGTAGCCCATATAGATGCGGGAAAGACTACCACCACAGAAAGGATACTTTACTACACGGGTAAAACCTACAAAATAGGCGAAGTGCACGAAGGTGCTGCCACGATGGACTGGATGCCCCAAGAGAGGGAAAGAGGTATAACCATAACCGCAGCAACCACCGCCTGCTATTGGAAAGACCACCAGATAAACATCATAGACACCCCTGGTCACGTGGACTTCTCGGTGGAAGTGGTCCGTTCCATGAAGGTTTTGGACGGTATTATCTTTATCTTCTCTGCGGTAGAAGGCGTCCAGCCTCAGTCAGAAGCCAACTGGAGATGGGCGGACAGGTTTGGAGTGCCAAGAATAGCCTTTATAAACAAATTAGACAGACTTGGTGCGGACTTTTACAGGGTATTTAATGAAATAGAGAAAAAGCTAAGCATAAAACCTGTGGCAGTCCAGATTCCCATAGGTGCAGAAGACCAGTTCAAGGGCGTGGTGGACCTTATGGAGATGAAGGCTATAATCTGGCTTGAGGAAACCCTCGGTGCCAAGTATGAAATAGTGGATATACCTGAAGACCACATGGAAAAGGCTCAAGAGTGGCGTGCCAAGATGATAGAAACCATAGTGGAGAAGGATGACGAGCTTATGATGAAATACCTTGAAGGGGAGGAGATAGCAAAGGAAGACCTAAAGAGGGTTCTCAGAAAGGCAACCATAAACAAGGAGCTTGTTCCAGTTCTGTGTGGCTCTGCCTTCAAAAACAAAGGTGTCCAGCCACTTCTGGATGCGGTTATTGACTATCTCCCCTCTCCCCTTGATGTTCCACCTGTACGTGGAATAAACCCCAAAACCGGTCAAGAAGAAGAAAGGAAGCCATTGGACGAAGAGCCCTTCTGTGCATACGTCTTTAAGGTTATGAGTGACCCATACGCAGGACAGCTTACCTACTTTAGGGTGTTTTCCGGTAAAGTTACCGCAGGTTCTTATGTATACAACGCTACAAAGGACAAGAAGGAAAGGGTTGGAAGACTTTTACTTATGCATGCTAACTCCAGAGAGGATGTACAAGAAGCTTCTGCTGGTGAGATAGTGGCAGCGGTGGGTATGGATGCGGTCACAGGAGACACCCTCTGCGATGAAAAGTTCCCCATACTCCTTGAAAAGTTAGAGTTTCCAGAACCTGTTATCTCTATGGCGATAGAGCCAAAAACAAAGAAGGACCAAGAAAAGCTTTCTCAGGTGCTCAACAAGTTTATGAAGGAAGACCCCACCTTCAAAGCAAGCGTAGACCCAGAAACAGGTCAAACCCTTATACACGGTATGGGAGAACTGCACCTTGAAATAATAGTGGACAGAATGAAAAGGGAATACGGTATTGAGGTGAACGTGGGTAAGCCTCAGGTTGCCTACAAGGAAACCATAAAGGGTAAAGCGGTTGCAGAAGGAAAGTTTATCCGTCAGACGGGCGGTAGAGGTCAATATGGACACGTGGTTATAGAAATAGAACCCCTTGAGAGAGGACAAGGCTTTGTCTTTGAAAACGCCATAGTGGGTGGAGTAATACCCAAAGAGTTTATCCCTGCGGTTGAAGAAGGTGTAAAAGAAGCTATGCAAAATGGTGTTTTAGCAGGCTTCCCCGTGGTAGACGTCAAGGTAAAACTCTTTGACGGCTCTTACCACGAGGTAGACTCCTCAGATATGGCTTTTAAGATAGCAGGCTCTCTTGCCTTTAAAGAGGCATCAAAGAAGGCAGGGCTTGTGCTCCTTGAACCCATAATGGAGGTAGAGGTGGAAACCCCTGAAGACTATGTGGGTGATGTTATAGGCGACCTAAACTCAAGAAGGGGTAAGATTGTGGGTATGGAAAACAAGGGTGTAATAACCGCCATAAAAGCTTATGTGCCTCTTGCGGAGATGTTTGGTTATGCAACCACCCTAAGGAGCTTGACACAAGGAAGAGGAACGTTTATAATGAAATTTTCTCATTATGATGAAGTTCCCCAAAGTATAGCGGAGCAAATAGTTGGGGAAAGAACAGCAGTAGCAAAATAAGGAGGTAAGGCGATGGCAAAGGAGAAGTTTGTAAGAGAAAAGGAACACGTTAACGTAGGCACCATAGGACACGTAGACCACGGCAAGTCCACTCTCACATCCGCCATAACCTGCGTCCTCGCCGCAGGTGTAATGCCAGGCGGTAAAGCCAGATGCATGAAATACGAAGAAATTGACAAAGCACCAGAAGAAAAAGAAAGAGGCATAACCATAAACATTACACACGTAGAATACGAGACGCCCAAAAGACACTACGCCCACGTGGACTGTCCAGGACACGCAGACTACATAAAGAACATGATAACAGGTGCAGCACAGATGGATGGTGCTATCCTTGTGGTTTCTGCAGCGGACGGACCAATGCCACAAACAAGAGAACACGTGCTACTGGCAAGACAAGTTAACGTGCCATACATAGTGGTTTTCATGAACAAATGCGATATGGTAGATGACCCAGAACTTTTAGACCTTGTGGAGCTTGAGGTGAGGGAACTGCTATCCAAGTATGAGTTTCCTGGGGATGAGGTGCCAGTGATAAGGGGTTCAGCACTTGGAGCACTGCAGGAGTTAGAGGCAGGTAAGCCTGGTCAGTGGTGCAACTCCATAGTGCAGTTGCTGGAGGCTATAGACGAATACATACCCACACCACAGAGGGATGTGGACAAGCCCTTCTTGATGCCGATAGAAGACGTGTTCAGCATATCTGGACGTGGAACTGTTGTGACAGGTAGGGTAGAGAGGGGTGTGCTAAGACCTGGGGAGGAAGTGGAGGTGGTAGGCTTGAGGGAGGAGCCACTCAAGACAGTGGCAACCTCTATAGAGATGTTTAGGAAGGTGCTTGATGAGGCTTTACCGGGGGACAACATAGGGGTATTGCTTAGGGGTTTAGGTAAGGATGATGTGGAGAGGGGTCAGGTGTTGGCAAAGCCTGGGACAGTAAAGCCTTATAGGAGGTTTAGGGCGCAGGTGTATGTGCTAAGCAAGGAAGAAGGCGGAAGGCACACGCCATTTTTTGTCAACTACAGGCCACAGTTTTACTTTAGGACTGCGGACGTGACAGGGACGGTGGTGAAACTGCCAGAGGGACAAGAGATGGTCATGCCTGGGGACAATGTGGAGATAGAGGTGGAGCTAGTCAAGCCGGTGGCTATGGAAGAACAGCTTAGGTTTGCCATAAGGGAAGGTGGAAGAACTGTTGGTGCTGGTGTGGTCACAAAAATTATTGAGTGAGGAAGGGCTATGGAGCAGGAACTGATACGCATAAAGCTTAGGTCTTATGACCATAGGCTTCTTGACCAATATGTAAAGCAGATAATAGATACAGTCAAAAGGACTGGTGGTGTGGTTAAGGGTCCCATACCCCTTCCCGTAAGAAAGAGAAGGTGGGTAGTTCTTAGGTCTCCCCACAAGTTTGACCAGTCAAGGGAGCACTTTGAAATGAGGGAACACAGAAGGATATTGGATATTACCAGGGCGACCTCTCAAACCATAGAGTCCCTTAGGGACATGACCCTTCCAGCAGGTGTTGATGTGGAAATAATAATAGGGAGATAGCCATGGCTATAGGGCTTATTGGTAAAAAGATAGGAATGACAAGGGTCTTTCTCAAAGATGGCACATCTGTGCCCGCAACTGCTATAGAGATAAAGCCCAATTACATAACCTACATAAGGACCCTTGAAAAGGATGGATATACCGCAATACAAGTGGGTGCTTTTGAAGATAAGGAAAAACATCTAACAAAGCCAGAACTTGGACATCTCAAAAAGGTGGGTAAAATTCTTAGGGTGCTAAAGGAGTTTAGGGTAGACTCAGTAGAAGGTTATCAGATAGGTCAGGAGCTAAGGCTTGAAGAGGTCTTTCAGCCAGGTGAACTTGTGGATGTGGTGGGCAAAAGCAAGGGAAGAGGCTTTGCGGGCACTATGAAAAGGTGGGACTTTGGCGGTTTTCCCAAGTCTCACGGACATAGATATCACAGGGCGGTAGGTTCAATAGGAAACAGGACAGACCCAGGTAGAGTTTGGAAAGGTAAAAGAATGGCTGGACATTGGGGCAATGAGCCCGTAAGGGTTCAATCTCTGTTGGTGCTTGACGTGGTCCCGGAGCATAATATACTCTTGGTCAAAGGTTCCATCCCTGGACCTAACGGTGGCATAGTCTTTGTGGAGAAAAGTAGGATAGCAAATAGAAAGTCTCAAAGACTAAAGTTAAACAGAATAAAGGGTATGGTGGAAGCCTTGGTTAAAGGAGAGGTCTCATGAAGGTGCTGGAAGTTGAACTAAAACCTGAAGTCTTTAATGTGGAAGTAAAAAGGCATGTGCTGTGGGAAGTGGTAAAATGGCAACTTGCCAGCAGAAGACAGGGAACCCATAGCACCAAAACCAGAGGTGAAGTAGCCTACAGTGGAAGAAAACTTCTACCTCAGAAGGGTACAGGTAATGCAAGGCATGGAGACAGGGGTGCTAATATATTCGTAGGTGGTGGTGTAGCTCATGGTCCAAAGCCAAGAGATTACTACTATCCTCTTCCTAAGAAGGTAAGAAGGCTTGGACTTAAAATGGCTTTGAGCTTGAAGGCTAAGGAAAACAACCTGCTTATTGTCGATAGCTTAGATTTAGGTGATGTGCCAAAAACCAAAAAGGCTATAGAAGTGCTTAAGAACCTTGGCATATATCCTCAAAAGGTGCTTGTGGTATTGCCTCAAAAGGAGGAGGTTATATACAAATCCTTTAGAAACCTACCTTACGTAAGGGTTCTGCCTGTTGAAGGTCTAAATGTTTACGATATCCTCTGGGCGGACAAACTACTTATAACCGCTCAAGCCTTAAATAAGATATATGAGAGGTTGGCATCATGAGAAGACCAGAGGAAGTGATAATAAGACCCATAATAACTGAAAAGAGCAACAGGCTAATGGAGGACTACAAAAAGTATACCTTTGAAGTGGCAATGGATGCAACAAAGCATGAAATAAAGCATGCGGTAGAAAAGCTCTTTGGCGTAAAGGTGCTAAAGGTGAATACTCTCATAGTAAAGCCAAGAAAAAAGAGAGTAATAGGTAAGTTTAGGAGGTATGGCTATACAAGGGCATACAAAAAGGCCATAGTAACCATACCTCCTGACATGGAAATAGACTTGACAGGAGTGTAGAAATGGGTGTAAGGAAGTTAAAGCCGGTTACCAATGGTCAAAGGCATGCGATCTTGTATGACTTTGCGGAGATTACAAAGTCAGAACCAGAAAAGTCCCTTTTAGTGCATTGGCACAGGGCAAAAGGTAGGTCTCGTCAGCAGGGTAAGATAACTTCAAGAGGTAGGGGCGGTGGACACAAGAGGAGATACAGGCTCATAGACTTCAAAAGGAATAAAAGTCTTGTGCCCGCTAAGGTGGTTGCCATAGAATACGACCCAAACAGATCCGCTCGCATAGCCCTACTTCACTATATGGACGGAGAGAAAAGATACATTCTTTGGCCAGAGGGTCTAAAGGTAGGAGATACGGTGGTGTCCATATCATACGAGGACGCTGCGCAAGGCAAGGAGCTTCCCGAGATAAAGGTGGGTAATGCTTTACCCCTAAAGTATATACCTGTGGGAACTATAGTCCACAACGTGGAGCTTCACCCTGGCAAGGGTGGACAGATAGCAAGGGCTGCGGGTATGTCCGCACAGATATTGGGTAAGGTGGGAGAGTATGTGCAACTTAGATTGCCTTCTGGTGAAATAAGGCTTGTGCATGAAAGGTGTATGGCAACCATAGGGGCTGTTGGTCTTGCGGAGCATGAGCTTGTAAAATACGGAAAGGCGGGTAGATACAGATGGCTTGGTTGGAGACCAAAAGTGAGAGGAACTGCCATGAATCCTGTTGACCACCCTCATGGTGGTGGTGAAGGAAAGACAAAGGGTAAGCATCCAGAGTCTCCATGGGGATGGAAGACAAAGGGATACAAGACAAGAAGAGGTAAAAAGTATTCAGATAAGTTCATACTGGTCACGAGAAAGGGTAAGCCTCTTAGAGGAGGTGTGCAATAATGGGCTTTAAAGGTGCGTGGAACAAAAGAAGCAAGCTCATAGAGGAGCTTGAGAGCTTTTTAAAGCTATACAAAAAAACTCAGAGGATATACAAGAGAGTTAGGGCGGTTCAACATGACCCAGTGCTCTACCAAAAGGCACTGGAAAAATATCAACAGATCTGGGACGAATATAGAAAGTTGGTGAATAAAAAGGCGTGGGTAGACCCCAAGCTCTGGTTTAGGATAAGGAAAATGAACGAAACGGGTGAAAGAAAGGTTATAAAGACCTACAGCAGGGATACCACTATAATTCCAGAGTTTGTGGGGCATACCATAGCGGTGCACAACGGAAAGACCTTTGTGCCAGTCTATATAACCTCAGATATGGTAGGTCATAAGCTGGGTGAGTTTGCTCCCACAAGGACCTTTAAGGGTCATCCAGATAAATCCGCAAAGGCTACAAAGAAGAAGTGAGGTGAAAAGATGGAAGCGAGGGCAGTTTTAAGGTATGCAAGGGTTTCACCCACGAAAGCAAGGCAGGTGCTTAGGGTTATTCAAGGAATGAAAGCAGGCGATGCCCTCTATCAGCTTAGATTTATACCCAAAAAGTCTGCGCGCATAATAGAGGGTGTCCTAAGGAGTGCTTTTGCTAACGCAGAACAAAAGGGTATGGACTTGGAAAAGCTATACATTCAAAAGGCTGTAGCGGACCAAGGACCTATGTATAAAAAGTGGATTCCAAGAGCTCACGGAAGGGCAACTATGCTAAGAAAAAGAACATCACACATAACCATCGTGCTTGTAGAAAAGGAGGAAGACTGATGGGTCAGAAAACTCACCCTATAGGTTTTAGGTTAGGAGTTATAAGAGACTGGACTTCTAAATGGTTTGCGGGGAAAAGGGACTACACACAGCTACTACATGAAGACCTAAGGATAAAAGACTACATAAAAAAGAGGTATGCGGCCGCTGGAATTTCAAAGGTGGTGGTAGAAAGAGTGGTGGACAAAGTAAAGGTAAGGGTGTTTGCAGCAAGACCGGGTATCATTATAGGTAGAAAGGGTGCGGAAGTGGAACAGTTAAAGAAGGATATAGAATATATAACCCGTGGCAAGTCTGTGATTATAACTGTAGATGAAGTGAGGGTTCCCGAGTTGGATGCACAGCTTGTGGCGGAAGAGATAGCACTTCAGATAGAAAGAAGGGTTTCTCACAGAAGAGCTATGAAAAGAGCAATAGACAATGCCTTCAAGGCAGGTGCAAAGGGTGTAAAGGTGCAAGTGAAGGGTAGGATAGGTGGTGCGGAGCTGGCAAGGGCGGAGTGGTTTCTTGTTGGAAGGATGCCCTTGCAAACCTTGAGGGCGGATATAGACTATGGCTTTGCGGTAGCCCAAACCAAATACGGAGTGCTTGGCGTAAAGGTTTGGATATACAAGGGAGACGTGCTAAAGGGTGGAAAAGAAGAAATAATTAAAAAGATAGAGGAAGACCTCAAGAAAGCGGAAAAGGAGGTGTAAAAGATGTCTTTCTTGGCACCTAAGAAGACTAAGTTTAGAAAATCCCAAAGAGGAACACTAAAGGGAAAAGCTTTTAGAGGTAATAAGGTTTCCTTTGGTGAATACGGTATACAAGCACTTGAGGCTTGCTGGCTTACCCAGAGACAAATAGAGGCAGGAAGGGTAGCCCTCGTAAGAGCTCTGAGGAAAGGTGCAAAGGTATGGGTCCAGGTTTTTCCTGACAAGCCTTATACAAGAAAGCCTAACGAAGTTCGTATGGGTGGTGGAAAGGGTGACCCAGAAGGTTTTGTGGCGGTCGTGAGACCTGGGAAAATACTGTACGAGTTTTCTGGAGTTTCTGAAGATGTGGCACAGGAGGCTCACAAGTTGGTGGATGCCAAGCTACCTATAAAGACAAGGCTTGTGAAGGCTGGAGGTACATGGTGATGAAAGCCAAGGAGCTTAGAAAACTAAGCCTTCAAGACCTTATAAAAAAGGAGCAAGAGTTAAGAAGAGAACTTTTGAGGCTAAGGTTTAAAAAGAAAATAGAAGGTCTTCCAAACCCAATGGAGATAAGAAAAGTGAAAAAAGACCTTGCAAGGGTTCTAACCTTCATAAGGGAAAAACAATTAAGAGGTGAGGCATGATGGAGAAGCAGTGGCATCAGAAAAGGAAAGAGTTTGTAGGCGTCGTGGTAAGCGACAAGATGGATAAAACAGTTGTTGTAAAAGTAGATAGAAAAGTAGCCCACCCTATATACAAAAAGCACATAATAAAGAGTAAGAAGTATCATGCCCATGACCCAAATAATGAATGCAGGGTAGGAGACCTTGTGGTCATAAGGGAGACAAGACCTCTTTCAAAAACAAAGAGATGGGTAGTGGTTAAGGTACTGCAGAGAGCCAAATCTCCGGAGGAAGTTCTGGAGAACAAGTAAAATAGTTTTATGCTCTCTTTTCTACTCCTCTTTCTTTGTCTATCCCTTTCCTTTTCCTTAGAGGTCTTTTCTGATAGGTTGGAGAGATTGCCAGATGGGAGTTTCAAAGCTACAGGTAGCGTAGAGGCTTACTATAGAGAATACTACATTAAAGCGGAGATTATGACCTATGACCCTCAAAGCAGAATAGTTTATGTAAAAGACAAGGTATACATAAAGTCTGTGGATGGAAGGCTTGAGGTTAGAGGAAGTGAGGCACTCCTTGACCTTGAAAGAGACGTGGGCTACTTCCTTGACGCAGAAGGTAGGTTTGAAAGGTTCAACTTTAGTGCAAAAAGGGTTGATAAAGAAGGTGAATTATACTTTATACAAGAGGGTTCAATAACCACATGTCCCCCAGACAGAAAGGAGATGAAGCTTTGCTTTTCAAGGGCAAGGGTGTCTCAAAGGTATGTTTTTAGCGAAAACAACACACTACAGCTTTTCAGAGTGCCTATAGCTTACCTTCCTATAACTCTCTTCCCTGTGGGAGAAAGGCGGTCTGGGCTTTTGCCTCCAACCATTGGCTCAAATACATACAACACTTTTATATATCAACAGCCTATATATTGGGCTATATCAAAAGACAAGGATGCCACCTTAACCTTTGACCTAAGAGACAAACAGGCAAAGGGTCTTTCTCTTGAATACCGTCAGTCTATGAGGAAGACGCTTGATGTTACTGGAACTCTCTCCTTTTACAAAGAACCTACACCTCCTAATAAATGGTGGGAAGGTAGAGACCCATCTACCTTTAGAGAAAACCGCTACAGGATAAAGGTTGACCTTGACCTTGGAAGCTTAAAAGCTGGCGTTGACACCATTTCAGACCCATACTTTATGCAGGATGTGTATTTTTCAACAAAGGAGA